>NZ_CP074371.1:7200000-7500000 GCF_018362975.1 Nocardia tengchongensis | reverse complement strand
CAACTATTCGGCGAATTCCGCCGCGTAGGCTGGTCGCGTGTCTACGGTCGTTGTTCTCCTCCTCATCATCGTGGTCGTGCTGCTGGCTGTGGTCGTGGTCAACCGCGGGCAACGCTCGCGCGCCGGCACCGAGCTCGCGGACGCCAAGGCCGATGCGCGCCGGGTGATCGAACGCCTAGGCGGCCAGGTCTACAACCTCACCGGCAGCGACGACGCGTCCAAGCAGGCCCTCGCCGACGCGGGGGAGCGGTTCAACGCCGCGGGGTCGCAGATCGAGCAGGCCGCCACCGCCGCGCAGGCGCGACTGGCGAAAGAGACGGCGCTGGAAGGGCTTTACTACGTGCGGGCCGCCCGCTCCGCCATGGGCATGGACCCCGGACCCGCCGTTCCCGAACTCGACGGTCAGCGCAGCGCCGGTCGGGTGACCGAGGAGCGGGCCATCGACTTCGACGGCCGCCGGGTCGAGGCCTCGCCCACGCCGTCGGCGTCGACGCCGAACTATTACCCGGGTGGCCGGGTCGCCGGGCGTCCGGTACCGGCGGGCTGGTACTCCGAGCCGTGGTGGAAGACCGCCCTGGTCGCCGGCGCCTGGGGTGTCGGCTCCGCGGTCCTGTTCAACGCGCTGTTCAGCGGCATGTCCGGAGTCGGTTACGACTCCGCCGCCTTCGAAAGCGGTTACGGCGACGGCTATCAGGACGGTCTGAACGCCGCCGACGGCGGATATACCGACGGCGGCTACGACCAGGGCGGCGCCGACCCGGGTTACGACCAGGGCGGCTACGACCAAGGCGGTTTCGACCCCGGCGCCCAGGACTACGGCGGCGGCACCGACTTCGGCGATTTCGGCGGCTTCGACGGCGGCGACTTCTGACCGGCGGTCAGTGCCCGGCGTTCGTCTCGGTCAGAAACATCCGGATCGCGCCGACCAGCTGCTCGGGCTGATCCTCGGGCGAGAAGGTGCCCGAGTCGTGGATCCATTCGATGCGCGCGTCCGGGAAATCGGCCGCCATCCGCTCGGCGTACTTGTCCGGGAAGAAGCGGTCGCCCGCCGACCAGGCCAGTAGCACCGGCTTCTTGAAATCCGCGAAAGTCCTTGCCGCGGCGAGGGTGTGCTTGCGGTCCAGGCCGAGGATGGCGCGGCGGGTATCGCTGCGGATGGCCTTCACCCCGACCGGCAGCGCGTAGGAGTCGCTGGCCGCGCGGTCGATCGGGCGGCGGGCCAGCCAGCCGTAGGCGATGGGCAGGCGGCGGGCGGGTCGCAGGCGCATGCTCGCGGCCAGCGGGACCAGCGCGCCCGGGGTGCGGGCGGCCAGGCCGAGGTAGTCGAAGAACGAGGGCGGGAAGTTCTCGTAGGCGTCGCACGAGGTCAGCACCAGGCGGGCGACGAGATCCGGGCGGGTGGCCACGACCAGCTGGCTGACCGCGCCGCCGGAGTCGTTGCCCACCAAGGTGACCGGGCCCAGGTCGAGGTCTTCGATGGCCGCGATGACCAGATCGGCCAGGCCGGTCGGGGTCAGGTCGGCGTCCGGCATCGCGGTGGTGTGCGATCCGAACGGGAGATCGATTGCCACACAGCGGTATTCGCCGGAGAAGGCCGGGATGATCTTGCGCCACAGGTTGGCGTTGACCAGTAGTCCGTGCACGAAAACGATGGGATCGCCGTTGCCGCTGTCGAAGACGGTCAGCGAGCCTTGCGGCAGGGTGAGCTCGCGGCGGGCGCCCAGTGCGGGATCGCGCCACGCGGCGGGGGATTCGGGGGTGATGGTGTTCGTCATCTGGATTACTCCCTCTGGAGCGGAGATGGTGAAGACCATTTCAAACTAACAAACAGGCTGCCTGTTTTCAATGATTCGGCGTTACGATCCACCTACCCAGACCGGAAAGGCGTCGATGATCAGGCAAGCCGAACGATCCGAGTCGACGCGCGCCAATCTGATGGCCGCCGCGCGCGCACTGTTCGCCGAACGCGGCTACGCCGGGGTCAGCACCCCTGAGATCGTGGAGCGCGCGGGCAGCTCCCGCGGCGCGCTCTACCACCAGTTCAAGGACAAGAAGGACCTGTTCCGGGCGGTCTACGAGCAGGAACAGCAGGAGATCCTGCAGCAGATCGCCGCGACCATGGCCGAGGCCCCGCCCACCGACCCCATGGCCGTCCTCGAAACCGGCCTGCACAACTTCCTGCTCTCCTGCGTCGACCCCGAACGCGTCCGCATCACCCTCATCGACGCCCCCGCGGTGCTCGGCTGGCAGGAGTGGCGCGCGGTCGACGAGAAGTACGGCCTGGGCCTGATCGTGGCCGGCCTCGAAGCCGGCATCCAGGCCGGCGTGCTCCGCGCCGACCTCGATATCCGCCCGCTGGCGCTGATGATCCTGTCCGCACTCGGCGAGGCCGCCATGTTCATCGCGAACGCCGACGACCCCGAATCCGCCCGCGCGCGAACCGAACCCGCGGTCCTGGCCCTCGTCCACGGCCTGCGGATGTAGACACCGGACCCGACGGGTCAGCGGACGCCGTCCGCCCAGCTGTCGCCGTGCCGAACGCGCGGCCGACCTCGGTGGCGCGCTCGGCTCGTTCTGCGCTCAGTTGGCAGGCTGCGCGGGCTGCTCTGCGGGGGTCGTGGGAGTGGTGGTCTTGTCGGCCCACCTGGTGGTGCCGTCGGCGGCCTGAATGGTGGCGAGCAGATCGATGCCACTGGCGATCAGGACGGGTCCGCCCGCCGCCATGGTGCCGAGAATGCCGCCCACGGCCGCGCCGGTCGTGAAGCCCGGCAGGCATCCGGCAGCCAGGGTGACCACGCAGCCGATGGCCGCCCCGAGCGCGGTGCCGACGAATCCGCCGATCATGGTGGCCAGGCCGAACTGGCCGGCGAAGCTGCTCATGGCGCGTTGGTTCTCCAGTTCCGAGGCAACCGGTTTCACGACCAGGGGCTGCGACACCGACAGCCCTGCGGGCTTGTCGGGGGTGAGGGCCAGGACGGCGCCGTTCTGCTGTACCTCCGGCTTGACCGGGATATCGATCGGGCCCAGGCTGAATTTCATCGGCAGGATCAACAGCACCTTGCCGTCGGTGTCCTTCACGTTCACCACCGGGGCTGACCCGTCGGCCTGCGATAGTTCGAAGGTTCCGTCCTTCAGGGTGGTGACGACGGTCTTGTCGACCAGCTTGACCGAGTACTCGACCCCCGGGGCGGGGGCGGGCTGGGCATTCGCCGGGATGGTTGCCACGGTGAACGTGGCGGCCTGGGTGACGAGTGCGCCGGCCACCAGGGTGGCGGCCGCAGCAGCAATGCGGAACTCCATGCCTATCCAATCCTTTATCGGGTGTGGGCATATCCGAACCCAGGAGCTTAATGCAAATAAATGTTGCCGAAAAGGTTTCGGGCATAAGAGATAGAGCGGGAATTATGTGTCCTATATGGGGAAATGGTCCCGGAAGTCCGAATTGCCGCAATGTTGCTCGCGGTAGTGCCCGATGTGTGCCCGCGCCGGAGTGTTCGGCACACTCGTTTCCATGAGCTTCAAATACAGCGCCGGAGTCCTGCTGTTCCGCCGCACGAACGGCCTCGAAGTGCTGGTCGGGCACATGGGCGGCCCGCTGTGGGCCAAAAAGGATGCCGCCGCCTGGTCCATTCCCAAGGGGGAATACGACCCCGCCGAAGAACAGCCGCGCGATGCCGCCCGCCGCGAATTCGGCGAGGAACTCGGACTGCCGGTTCCCGACGGCGACTGGATTCCCCTCGGTGAGGTCGAATACGGCAGCGGCCGGGGCAAGAAACAGCTCACCGTCTGGGCCGTGGAAGCCGACCTCGACCCCGCCGAGGTCGTTCCCGGAACTTTCGAAATGGAATGGCCGCCGCGATCCGGACAAATTGCCGAATTCCCCGAAATCGACCGGGTCGCGTGGTTCGACCTGGCCCTTGCCGAGGAGAAGCTCGGCAAGGGCCAGCGTCCCTACCTCCAGCACCTGAAGGATCTCGTCGGTTAGAGACGCGGGTCGACCAGCTCGGTTTCGAGGGCGAGGATCGCGAAGACCGCCTCGT
The DNA here is from genome assembly GCF_018362975.1 of Nocardia tengchongensis. Lineage (NCBI taxonomy): Bacteria > Bacillati > Actinomycetota > Actinomycetes > Mycobacteriales > Nocardiaceae > Nocardia > Nocardia tengchongensis. The sequence goes on along the minus strand of NZ_CP074371.1, from coordinate 7,495,960 downwards.
GCACCCGCCACAGCGGCTCGCGGGCCACGAAACGGTCCAGGGCCTCCAGGCCCAGGGCGTATTCGCGCAGCGCCATCGACCGTTTGCCGCCCAGCCCGCGCTGCCGCAGTCGATCCAACTGGCCGGGGCGCAGGTACTCCGGGCCGTAGATGATCCGGAGGTATTCCGGCCCACGGCATTTCACACCCGGCTGCACCGGCCGCCCACTGCGGCTGCCGGTGCCCGCCACCAGCGACTCCAGCGGCTTGACGACCATGCCCTCGCCGCCGGCCACGGTGAGGTCGGTCCACCAGGCCGTTGCGGCGGCCTCGCTCTCGGGGGAAGCGAGGTCGACGACGCGGCGGCCGGTCGGGGTGAAAAACTCCGGGTCGGCGGCGACCAGGCGGTCGATCCGCTCCAGATGCCAGGTGTGGTCGCGCACAGCGTAATTCGCGCCGGACGCCGCCAGCAGCTGGAACGGGGCCAGGCGGACGCCGTCCAAGCCGTCGGTGGGCCAGCAGTAGCGGCCGTACGCGGTGGTGAAGGCGTCGGCGTCGGCCCGCCGATCCGTGGTGCGCTCGGCGAGATCGCCCAGCTCCACCCCGCGTCCCGCCGCGGCCGCCAGCACCTCCGAGGCCTGCGTGAGCGAGGCCCGCGCGGCCGCGCCGACCGCGGCGTACTGGGAGCGCAACAGGCCCATCGCCTTCGCCGACCAGGGCAGCAGCTCGGTGTCCAGCAGCAGCCAGTCGGTGCCCAATTCCTCGAACAGCCCGGCGGATTCGGCCGCCGCCCGCACCCGGGCCAGCACCGCCTCGGTCCGCTGCGGGTCGTCGAAGAAGGGGCGGCCGGTGCGGGTGTACACCGCGCCCGTGCTGCCGTCCTCGACCCCGAACCGGTCCCGCGCCGCCTGCGCCGACCGCGAAACCGCGACGACCGCACGCGAACCCATGTGCTTCTCCTCGCACACCACGGTGCCCACACCCTCGGAGCGGTAGTACTCGAAGGCCTGTGCCGGGTGCTCGAGGTGACCGTCCAGGGTGGAGGTGGCGCACGGGGACATGGTCGGCGGCAGGTACACCAGCCAGCGCGGGTCCACCGCGAAACGGCTCATCACCTCCAGTGCGGCGCTCGCGGCGTCCTCGCGCACGGTGACCCGGCCCAGGTGGCGGGTCTCCACCACGCGCCGGCCCAGCACGTCGTCGAGGTCCAGCACGCCCGGATCCCGCTGCACCACCGCCTCCCCGGTGGCGAAGGTGGCGGCCTCCAGCGGACGCACCGGCTCGAACCAGACCTGTTCGGCCGCAACCGATACCGGCTCCCGCTCCGGGTAGCGCAGGGCGGTCAGGCGGCCGCCGAACACCACGCCGGTGTCCAGGCACAGGGTGTTGTTCACCCACACCAGTTCGGTCATCGGCGTGTGCCCGTAGAGCACCAGCGCCTTGCCGCGGTAGTCGTTGGCCCACGGGTAGCGCACCGGCAGACCGTATTCGTCGGTCTCACCGGTGGATTCGCCGTACATGGCGAACTCGCGGACCCGGCCCGAGGTGCGGCCCTGGTACTCCTCCTTGAGACCGGCGTGCGCGACCACCAGCTTGCCGCCGTCGAGCACGTAGTGGCTGACCAGGCCGCGCATGAATTCCTGTGCGGCCTTGCGGAACTCGGCGTCTTCGGCCTCCAGCTGCGCCAGCGACTCGGCCAGGCCGTGCTTCACCGTGACGCGGCGGCCGTCGAGCGCGCGCACCAGTTTGAATTCGTGATTGCCGGTGACGCACAGGGCGTTTCCGGACGCCACCATGCCCATGACGAGCCGCAGCACACCCGGCGTGTCGGGTCCGCGATCGACCAGGTCGCCGACGAACACCGCGGTGCGGCCCTCGGGGTGGCTCGCGTCCACCGGACGGTCATCGTCATCGCGCACGAGCACGTAGCCGAGTTCGCCGAGCAGCGTCTCCAGCTCGCTGCGGCAGCCGTGCACGTCGCCGATCACGTCGAACGGGCCGGTGAGATCGGTCTTGTCGTTCCACAGCCGCTCGTCGCGGATGGTCGCCGCCTCGATCTCCTCGACACCACGCAGCACGTGCACCGTGCGGAAACCCTCACGCTCCAGGAACTTCAGCGAGCGCTTCAGGTCACGCACGTGACGGCCGACCACGTGCGGGCCCAGATCGGCGCGATCCACCCGCAGCGCGTTGCGCTCCACGCACACGCTCTCCGGGACGTCCAGCACGATCGCCACCGGCAGCACGTCGTGGGCGCGCGCCAGCTCCACCAGCGACTGCCGTGCCTTGGGCTGCACATTGGTGGCGTCGATGACGGTGCGCAGGCCGCGACGCAGGCGCACCCCCGCCACGTGGTGCAGCAGCTCGAACGCCGCGTCGGTCGCCGACTGATCGGCCTCGTCATCACTGACCAGCCCGCGATAGGCGTCGGAGGACAGCACCGCCGTCGACCGGAAATGCTTGTGCGCGAACGTCGACTTACCCGAGCCGCTGCTGCCGATCAGCACGACCAGCGACAGCGCCGGGACGGACAGTTCTGCCATTACGCGGCCCCCTTCGCGGCGTCGTCATCGTTGTTCTTCCTGGTGAACACAGCCATCTGTGTCGAGGCCCCCACTTCCGCATCCTCGGGCCCGACCGGCTCGAAACGCACGGCATACCCGTGCGTCGCGCCGACCCGGTGGGCCCAGTCCGCGAATTCTGCCCTGGTCCACTCGAACCGGTGATCCGAATGCCGGAAAGCGCCCGCGTCGAGCCCGTCGTAGCGCACATTGAACTCGCTGTTCGGCGTGGTCACGACCACCGCGCCCGGAGCCGCCGCCCCGAACACCGCCTGCTCCAACGCCTTCAAACGGGTCGCGTCGACATGCTCGATCACCTCCATGAGCACGGCCGCGTCGTAGCCCCGCAACGAGGCGTCGGTGTAGGTCAGCGCGCCCTGCCGCACGGTGACCCGTCGCGCCTGCCACTCCGGCAGCCGACGCACCCGTCGCGCCGCGATCTTCAACTCGCGCATCGACACATCGACTCCGACGATCTCGGTGAGCGCCCGGTCCGCCGCCAGTTCCAGCAGCAGCGCACCCTGCCCGCACCCGAGGTCGAGCACCCGGCTCGCCCCCTCCGCCGACAGCGCCCGATGCACCGCCGCCCGCCGCAGCACTGCCAGCGACGGCCCCCGTTCGCCGGACTCCACCGGCTGCGGGGTCGGGTCGCCGCCGGCGGACTCGCCGGGCTCGAGCCCCGGGCCACTCGCGGTCAGGCCCCTACCCTCGACAAGCGCATTGCGGGAACCGGTCTCGGCAGCAGGCTGCCCGGTCTCGGGACGCACCGCAGCGTCGTTCGCCGATGTGTACTCACCGGCCACCGGAGCGTCAGCGAGTTCAGTGGTCGGCGCGGCAACGTCGACGCCGCGATGCGGGACGGCCGTCTCGGCGCCGGGTCCCTCGTCGTCGTAGTCGTGCTCCAGTGCGCCGAGTTCCTCCGGGTCCTGGTCGTCCAGCTCCGCGAGCCGGGCCAGGGCGGTGCGGACCAGGGTGTGGCGGCGGGTCAGGTAGCGGCGGGTGATCCACTCGCGCTCCGGGTGGGCGGTGAGCCAGCCCTCGCCGAAACGGAGCAGCTTGTCGATCTCGGCGGTGTCGAGCCAGTAGTGCTTGCTGCCGTCGAGGACGGGCAGCAGGACGTAGAGGTGGGTCAGGGCCTCGGCCAGGCGCAGCGTGCCGGTGAGTTCGAGACGCACGTAGTGGGAATCGCCCCACTCCGGGAACGCCGGGTCCAGCGGCAGGGGAGTGGCCGCGACGGTCCAGCCCAGCGGCGCGAAGACCCGCTCGGCGTACTCCGGGCCACCCTTGCACGGCACGGCCGGAAGCTCGATCCGCAGGTCGAGGGCGGTGCCGGCCAGCTCCGGCCGCTGCGCGCACCGGCCGTGCAGCGCGGTGCCGAAGACTGTCGAAATGGCCACGGACAGCAGCGACGACGCCGCGTAGGGACGGTCGTTCACATACTGGCCGAGGCTGAAATCCGGTGTGCCCTTGGACTTCCCGCGCACCAACCGCACCGGGTCGATCTCCAGCAGCAGCGCCGCCGTGCAGCGTTCGTCGCTCGCCTCCGGATACAGCACATGGGCGACGCCGTAGGACTGCTCGAAAGTCTGTCTGCGCGAGGGATTCTTGTGCAGCAGGTACCCCAGATCGGTGGCGGGCCATGCGGCTCCCCTGGGGCGTGTACAAGAAATCGTCACCAGCATCCTGAGATGCTCCCGTAGGCCGTGGGCGGTCGCAAACAATTTTCCGTCTACGGAAGCCGTTGTGGCAGGTCCGAATTTGTCACGGACCGGTCGCGATGTCCGGATAACCGGTTGTCGTGGGTGGCCGGTGCGCCCACACTCGGAATTCAAGCGGCTACGGGGGTGGCGGGATGCGCCGAGGCGATCCGATGAACCGGCGGCGTCACGCCGGACGAATCCCACTGGTGTCCATCGCGGTGCTGGTCAGCGCCTGCGCCGTCGCGGGCGTCCCGCGCGCGGCGGCACCGGAACTGCGCGCACTGGATCTGGGCGGCTACAGCGGTCGACCGCTCGCCGTGCCCCGGGACACCGGCGAAACCTACGCGCGGCTACTGGAATCGGTGCGCATGGCCGACGCCGTCGTCTCGCCCCGCGCCGTCGACCCCACCCTGACCCGGCTCTCGGCCATCCCGGTGCCGTCGCCGACGGACGCGGTCGGCATCCTCGCCGAGGCGACCCGGCCCACCCTCACCGCGCACGGCATGCTGGCCGGATTCAGTATCGGCGGCACCGACGATCCGAGCGGCAGCCCGAAGGAAGGCGCGGCCACCGGACTGCGCATCACGGTCCTGCGCATGCGCGACCCCATGGCGGCCATCGACACCGCTCGCGAGATCGACGCCTCCGACGCCGCGGTCAACCGCGACAACGTCACCGTCCCGTTCCCCGAATACTTTGCGACACATGGGCATTGGCGGCCACATGTCCCGACCATGGCGGTGACGCTCGCCCACGGCCCCTATGTGGTGAGCCTGTACATCTTCGATCAGACCACCGACAGCGCCGCCATGAAAGCGCTCGCCACTCGCGCCTTCGATGCGGAACTCCCTCGGCTGGACTCCTTTACGGCGACCGAACCAGAGGCGCTTCCGGCACTGACCCTCGACCCGGACGGCATGCTGTCGCGCCTGCTGCCCGCCCAGCCCGGACGCTGGCCGTACCCCACCCTGTTCCAGGACGAGTACGGCCTCATCGCGGGCTGGGGCGGCGCCCGGCGCGCCACCGGAGTCGTCTACGGCCCGGTCGTCGCCGACCTGCTGATCAACCGTCCCGGTGCGCCCGGCGTCCCGGTCCAGGCCGTGGCCGTCACGGATTCCGCACGGCTGCTGCGTTTTCCGGACGCCGGCACCGCACGGCAGGCGCTGCACCGGCTCGCGGACCCGACCGCCACCCGAACCGTGGTGTCCGCGCCCGAGGGTGTTCCGGACGCCGTGTGCTTGCGTGATTCCGAGGCCGCGGCACCGAACGAATACACCTGCCTGGTACTGGACGGTCGCTATCTGGCCTCGGTGTCCGGCCCCACCGAACCCGCCGTCCACCACCTGGCCGCGGCCCAGTACGCCGTCCTCGTCACCGCCCGCTGACCGCGCCCCGCACGCCGCCGAAACCCTTGCGGGCGCGCCCCGGCCGCCTCCATCGCCCGAACCCGTGTAGGTTCGGCGCGGCGTCGCAATCCGTGCGGCAACCGGACTGGACGGACAGGAGCGGGAATGCGCTTGGTGGGCAAGGTCGGTGTGATCGGTGCGGTCGCGGCCGCCACGATGCTGGCGGCCGGTTGCGGTGGCAGCAGCGACAACAAGGCGTCGTCGACCACGACGACCGCCGCCGCGACGAGTACGACCGCCGCGGCCGCCACCACGGCCGCGAGCAAGGGCCGTGAGTGCACCGCCGAGGACATCTCGGTGGACGGCGGCTTCGGTACCGCGCCGACCATCAAGCTCCCGGCCGACTGCGATCCGCCCAAGGAGCTCATCACCAAGGACCTGGTCGTGGGCAGCGGCCCCGAGGCCAAGGCCGGGGACAAGCTGAGCACCAACTACACGCTGATCACCTGGTCCAACCAGAAGAAGCTGGACAGCTCCTTCGACCGCGGCAAGCCGCTGCCCCTCACATTGGGCGCGGGCCAGGTCATCAAGGGCTGGGACCAGGGCCTGGTCGGCATCCAGGAGGGCAGCCGCCGCCTGCTGATCATCCCGCCCGCCCTCGGCTACGGCGACCACCCGCCGAGCGGCATGAAGCCGGGCGAGACGCTGGTCTTCGTGACCGACGCCGTCAAGGTCGGTAACTGAGCTAAACCCCCAGTACCAGGGCGACCGGTCGACCGACCGGCCGCCCCGGCGCCCTGTGCAGTATTCGGGTACCCCCAGCGCGACGACCGGTTACACGGCCCGAGGGGCCGTCAACTAACCTGGTCGGGATGCGTTCGGGGGGAACCTAGACGTCAACCATGAACAACGAACAAGGAGCATGTCCGTGAAGAGCACCGTCGAGCAGCTGAGCCCGACTCGGGTCCGCATCAATGTCGAGGTGCCCTTCGAGGAGCTCAAGCCGGACTTCGACCGCGCCTACAAGGCTCTCGCGCAGCAGATCCGTATCCCGGGCTTCCGTCCGGGCAAGGCGCCGGCCAAGCTTCTCGAGGCCCGCGTCGGCCGTGGCGCCGTGCTGGAGCAGGTCGTCAACGACGTGCTGCCCAAGCGCTACAGCGAAGCCGTGATCGAGACCGAGGTGAAGGTCATCGGTCAGCCGGAGATCGAGATCACCAAGATCGAGGACGGCCAGGAGCTGGCCTTCACCGCCGAGGTCGACATCCGCCCGGAGATCACCCTGCCGGACTTCTCGGCCCTCGCCGTCACCGTCGACCCGATCGAGATCACCGACGCCGACATCGACGAGCAGCTGCAGTCGCTGCGTCAGCGCTTCGGCACCCTGACCGCGGTCGAGCGGGCCATCGAGAACGGCGACTTCGTCTCCATCGACCTGTCCGCCACCGTCGACGGCGAGGCCGTCGAGGAGGCCTCCACCACCGGCCTGTCCCACGAGGTCGGCTCCGGCCAGCTCATCGAGGGCCTGGACGAGACCCTGATCGGCCTCAAGGAGAGCGAGTCCAAGGACTTCGCCTCCAAGCTGGTCGCCGGTGAGCACGCCGGCAAGGAAGCCGTCATCACCGTGACCGTGCAGTCGGTCAAGGAGCGCGAGCTGCCCGAGGCCGACGACGACTTCGCCCAGCTGGCCAGCGAATTCGACACCATCGACGAGCTGAAGGAAGACCTCAAGACCCGCGTCGAGCGCGTCAAGAAGGTCACCCAGGCCGGCGAGATCCGCGACAAGGTGCTCGAGCAGCTGCTCGAGACCGTCGAGATCCCGCTGCCCGAGGGCGTCGTCAAGGCCGAGATCGACGCCGTCGAGCACGACGCCGTCCACGGCTTCGACCACGACGAGGCCAAGCTGTCCGAGGCCCTCGAGGCCCAGGGCTCCTCGCTGGAGGAGTTCAAGAAGGACACCAAGGAAGCCGCCGAGAAGTCGGTCAAGACCCAGCTGCTGCTGGACGCGGTCGCCGAGGCCGAGAACACCCAGGTCGGCCAGGACGAGCTGTACGAGCGGATCATCTTCCAGGCGCAGCGCTACGGCATGTCGCCCGATCAGTTCATCCAGCAGATCCAGCAGGCCGGTCAGCTGGGCGCGGTCTTCGCCGACGTGCGGCGCGGCAAGGCCCTCGCCGGTGTCGTGGTCCAGGCCGCCGTCACCGACACCGCCGGCAACGCCGTGGACACCGCCGAGATGTTCGGCAACCCCGCGGAGGAGGCCGAGGAGGTCTCCGCCGAGGAGCTCGCCACCGTCGCCGACGCGACCGAGGCCGCCGAGGCCGAGACCAAGTAGAGAACTACATACCCCGCGTAGGGGGTTGGCCCGGGGACACCCGCGCGAGCCCCCATACACGGGAACTCGAAGTGTTGACGTAAGTTTGCGCTGTGAGCGAAGCAGGGCGGTACCGGGAGTTCGGTACCGCCCTGCTTCGTTAGGGTTTGTGTCAGCGAATCAGTAGGGGCTTGTTAACCGAGCCATTGAGAGAGGGCAGGTATCCGTGACAATTCATCAGGCAGGGGTGCACATGACATCCGCGACTGCTGGTCTGAACCTCAGTGATTCGGTGTACGAGCGACTGCTGCAGAACCGAATCATCTTCCTGGGCACCCAGGTCGACGATGACATCGCCAACAAGCTCTGCGCGCAGATTCTCCTGCTGTCGGCCGAGGACCCGACCAGGGACATCTCGCTCTACATCAACTCTCCCGGTGGTTCGGTGACCGCGGGCATGGCCATCTACGACACCATGCAGTTCGCCGAATGCGACATCCGCACGGTTGGTATGGGCCTGGCCGCCTCCATGGGCCAGTTCCTGCTTGCCGCCGGTGCCAAGGGCAAGCGCTACGCGTTGCCGCACGCGCGCATCATGATGCACCAGCCGTCCGCCGGTCTCGGTGGTTCGGCCGCCGACATCGCCATTCAGGCCGAGCAGTTCGCCTACACCAAGCGTGAACTCAACGAGCTGCAGTCGCACCACACCGGCAAGTCCATCGAGCAGGTGACCGCCGACGCCGACCGCGACCGCTGGTTCACCGCCGCGGAGGCGCTGGACTACGGGTTCATCGACCACGTGGTCACCCACGCGAGCCAGGCGAACGGCAGCAGCAGCAAGTAGTTCCGCAGCCCACCCACCCAGACTTTGGAGAGATGTTTATGTCCAACATGATCGATCCGCGGGCCGCGGGCGTCACCTTCGCCGCCGCCGGTAACCTGCCGCAGTCGCGCTACATCCTGCCGCAGTTCACCGAGCAGACCAGCTTCGGCGTCAAGACCTCCGACCCTTACAACAAGCTGTTCGAAGAGCGAATCATCTTCCTGGGCAACCAGGTCGACGACGTCTCGGCCAACGACATCATGGCGCAGCTGCTGGTGCTCGAGTCTCAGGACCCGGACCGCGACATCACCATGTACATCAACTCGCCCGGTGGCTCGTTCACCGCGCTGATGGCCATCTACGACACCATGCAGTACGTGCGCGCCGACGTCGCCACCGTCTGCCTGGGTCAGGCCGCCTCGGCCGCCGCGGTCATCCTCGCGGCCGGCGCGCCCGGCAAGCGCGCCGCGCTGCCGAACGCCCGCATCCTGATTCACCAGCCGTCCACCTCGGGCGGTATTCAGGGCCAGGTCTCCGACCTCGAGATCCAGGCCGCCGAGATCGAGCGCATGCGTCGCCTCATGGAGGTCACGCTGGCGCGCCACACCGGCAAGGACGCGGACGTCATCCGCAAGGACACCGACCGCGACAAGATCCTCACCGCCGACGAGGCGAAGGACTACGGCATCGTCGACACGGTGTTCGAGTACCGCAAGCTCAGCGCGCAGAAATGAGCTGGGCGGGTGGCGGGGTAGCGGCGTGTCGCGAACGTCCCCGCCACCCGGGCAGAGGTGAGTCCACGCACATGTCCGGCGAGAAACGTGCCCAAGTTGTCGACCTCGGTCGCGCGAAACGGGTACGGTCACTCTAGGGACCTTTGCTCGTGGTTGTCGGCTCTGCTTTTCGAACAGGCATCGTGGATTCACAGCCGAATCGCCGGATCCGCAAATTCAGGGGTCGCGGCATACGCTCGAAGAAGGCAGCTCGCCGGCAACCGGGGACAGATGGTTGCACGCGGACAAGGAAGTAGGGACCCAGGAGATGGCGCGCATCGGTGATGGCGGCGATCTGTTGAAGTGCTCGTTCTGCGGAAAAGAGCCAGAAGCAGGTCAAGAAGCTCATTGCGGGACCGGGGGTGTACATCTGCGACGAGTGCATCGACCTGTGCAACGAGATCATCGAGGAAGAGCTCGCCGAATCCAGCGAGGTCAAGCTCGACGAGTTGCCCAAGCCCGCGGAAATCCGGGATTTCCTGGAGCAGTACGTGATCGGGCAGGACTCCGCGAAGCGGACGCTGGCGGTGGCGGTCTACAACCACTACAAGCGGATCCAGGCGGGCGACAAGGGCCGCGACTCCCGGGGCGAACCGGTCGAGTTGGCCAAGTCGAACATCCTCATGCTCGGCCCCACGGGCTGCGGCAAGACCTATCTGGCGCAGACGCTGGCGAAGATGCTGAACGTGCCGTTCGCCATCGCGGACGCCACCGCGCTGACCGAGGCCGGCTACGTCGGTGAGGATGTCGAGAACATCCTGCTGAAGCTGATCCAGGCCGCGGACTACGACGTGAAGCGCGCCGAGACGGGCATCATCTACATCGACGAGGTCGACAAGATCGCCCGTAAGTCGGAGAACCCGTCCATCACCCGCGACGTGTCGGGTGAGGGCGTGCAGCAGGCGCTGCTGAAGATCCTCGAGGGCACGCAGGCGTCGGTGCCCCCGCAGGGCGGCCGCAAGCACCCGCACCAGGAGTTCATCCAGATCGACACCACGAATGTGCTGTTCATCGTGGCGGGCGCGTTCGCCGGCCTGGAGCGCATCGTGCAGGATCGGGTCGGCAAGCGCGGCATCGGTTTCGGCGCGGAGGTCCGGTCCAAGGCCGAGATCGACACCGCCGACCACTTCGCGGAGGTCATGCCCGAGGATCTGATCAAGTTCGGTCTGATCCCCGAGTTCATCGGCCGCCTCCCCGTCGTCGCCTCGGTCACCAACCTGGACAAGGAATCCCTCGTCCGGATTCTGGCCGAGCCGAAGAACGCCCTGGTGAAGCAGTACGTGCGCCTGTTCGAAATGGACGGCGTGGACCTGGAATTCACCCAGGACGCCCTGGAAGCCGTTGCGGATCAGGCGATCCTGCGCGGCACCGGCGCTCGCGGTCTGCGCGCGATCATGGAGGAAGTGCTCCTCCCGGTCATGTACGACATCCCCAGCCGGGATGACGTGGCCAAGGTGGTCGTCAACGCGGACACGGTGAACGACAACGTGCTGCCGACGATCGTTCCCCGCAAGCGTCCGGCTCCGGAGCGCCGCGAGAAGTCGGCGTAGGCAGCTTTCCACGAACGAAACCGGCTCCGCGAGAATCTTTCTCGCGGAGCCGGTTTTTTTGTCGCTACTTGTCAGTCCGAGCCGAACTCGCCGTAGGTCGGCGCGCCGACCAGCCGCCGTGCGCGAACCCCCCCGCTCGGATCTTCCTCCGGTCCACCGGGCGCCTGGTAGACGCCGTCGATGGTGACGAACTGGGCGACCGACAGTTCCATGATGGTCTCCTGTTGGCTGTCCGTAGGTGTGAGACGACACCGTCGGATAGCCGTGGAGTCGGTGACGGTCGGTGTGAGCCGACTGCGCCCGTTGCGAGGATCGCCGTTGATCCTCCGTGGTTCGCCGTTGAACCTTTACTCCGCTACTCCGAAAATCGGTGCGATCAGGTCACCTGTTACGACGGCGCGACCGAACGGAAATCATCGCTGGGGAGTGTTTCCGCGACCGGGGAACTTGAAAGTGAAGGGTGCCGGCTCTGGGACCGGGAATCGCTCACGCGGGGCGACCAGCAGGATGGCCAGGCCGAGCGCCGGGAGCAGCAGTGCCGCGACCAGCGACAGGGCGTAGCTGAAGCCGCCGAGCGCCTCCGGGCGGTGGAAGGCGTGATACAGGAAATGCGGCACGCCGAAGACCAGCCAGGCCAGCCCGGCGATCCGGGCGATGACGCTGTCGCGGTAGTAGAGCGCGGCCGCGGAGATCGCGCCCAGCGCCAGGAAGAAGGCCCCGACATCGGCGACCAGATGGTGGTTGTACGGGCCGTCGACGCGCACCCAGCGCAGCCCGAACCCGGGGTAGCTGTCGTAGAACGACTCCGGTGCGAAAACCGCCCACAGGCCGGTCACGACGCCGGTCGCGGTGAGCACCCCCAGCATGATGAACAGGGCGATCCAGCGGCGGCGGTTGATCTCCAGCCGCATACTGACCCGCACACCGTCACCGGTACCGCGCAACGAGATCCGCACAGGCCCTCCCACCTTCGCCGAATCACTGTGTTGTCACCGTAATTCGGGCGAGGTGGGGGGGCAAGCCTGTGGTTAGATCTGCTCCATCTTCAGGTCTTCGGGACCCCAGTAGGCGCGCATCTTGATGATCTTGCCCTCGTCGTTCAGCTCCATCACGTCGATGGGCGCGAGGGTCATCTTGTGCCCGTTGGTCACGGAGACCAGGGTGAAGTGGGCGGCGACGTGGTTGCCGGCCACCTTGACGGTGTGCAGCTCGGTCTCGCGCTCGAGGCCCTCGAGGGCCTTGTAGAGCTCCCCGATGGCCTCGTGGCCGCGCCGTTCGGGCGAGCCGATCGGGTCCTCGATCACCGCGTCCGCGGCGTACAGGTCGACGATGGCCGAGGTCGGGCCGGTGGCGACCAGCTTCACGTACTGCTCCACGACATCCCGGGGCTGCGCTGCCATAGGGGTTCTCCCATCAGAATTGAAACGTGTTCTACTGCGGAGACTAGCAGCCGGAGCCGGTGAAAGAACCCCGCTGCCTCACCCTGTGGAACACCCGGGAGATCACAGTGCGATGCGGTCCTCACCGGTGTACACGTTCATCGTTTCGCCGCGCAGGAATCCGACCAGCGTCAGCCCGGCGTCGGCGGCCAGATCCACGGCCAGGGAACTGGGCGCCGAGACCGCGCCCAGCAGCGGAATGCCCGCCATGACGGCCTTCTGCACCAGCTCGAACGACGCGCGACCACTCACCATGAGAATGAGATCCTGTGCGGGCAGCCGGTTCTCGCGCAACGCCCAGCCGACCAGCTTGTCCACCGCATTGTGCCGCCCGATGTCCTCGCGCACGGCCACCGCCTCGCCGTCCGCGGTGAACAGGCCCGCACCGTGCAAGCCGCCGGTGGCGTCGAAAACCTGCTGGCGGGAACGGAGTTCGGTGGGCAGCTTGGCCAGGGTGTGCACATCGATGCGCGGTGACCCGGCGGGGATCGGATGGCGGATGCGGGTCCGCACCTCGTCGAGGGCCGTCTTGCCGCACAGCCCGCACGAGCTGCTGGTCAGGAACGGCCTGGGCCGCACCGGGACCGGCGTCCGCAATTGGACGTCGAGCACGTTGTAGGTGTTCTGCCCGTTCTCGTCGGTGCCGGCGCAGTAGCGGGCGCTGACGATGTCCTCGGCCGTGTCGATGATGCCCTCGGCGTAGAGGAAACCGTGCACCAGATCGATGTCCGCGCCCGGCGTGCGCATGGTGACGGTCAGCGACTGCCCGCCCGTGCGGATCTCCAGCGGCTCCTCCACGGCCAGGGTGTCGGGCCGGGTGATGGTGCCGTTCGGGGAGATGCGCAGGGTGCGGCGGCGGGCGGTGACGCGGCTCATGCGATCACGTGGGTGTGGCGTTCGAAGCGGACGGTGACCGCCTTGGAGACGGGCGTGTTGGAGCGTTTCGCGACGTGGTCGAGGGGGATCAGGGGATTGGTCTCGGGGTAGTAGGCGGCGGCGTTGCCGGGCGGGGTCGGGTAGCCGACCAGCCGGAACCCGGCCACACTGCGTTCGGTGCCGTCCTCGAACTCGGAGATGACGTCGACCAGATCGTCCTCGGCGAAGCCGAGCGCGGTGATGTCGCGCGGGTTGACCAAAACCACCCGGCGGCCGTCGCGGATGCCGCGGTAGCGGTCGTCCAGGCCGTAGATGGTGGTGTTGTACTGGTCGTGACTGCGCAGGGTCTGCAGGATCAGGCGGCCCTCGGGGACCGGCAGCCAGTGCAGGTCGTTGACCGCGAAATTGGCCTTGCCGGTGGCGGTCCGGAATTCGCGGGCGTCGCGGGGCGGGTGCGGGAGCTGGAAACCGTTGCGGCCGCGGACCTTCGCGTTGTAGTCGGCGCAGCCGGGAACCACGCGGGCGATGGCGTCGCGGATCTTGTCGTAGTCGCGGCGGAACTCGGCCCACGGGATCGCGTGGCTCGTGCCGAACAGCTGCTCGGCGAGCTCGCAGACGATGGCGACCTCGCTGCGCAGCTGATCGCCGACCGGGGTCAGCCGTCCCGTCGACAGGTGCACCATCGACATCGAGTCCTCGACCGAAACCTGTTGGCGCACACCGTCCTGGATGTCGGCGTCGGTGCGGCCCAGGGTGGGCAGGATCAGCGCGGTGCGCCCGTGCACCACGTGGCTGCGGTTGAGCTTGGTCGACACCTGCACGGTGAGTTCGCAATTGCGCAGCGCGGCCTCGGTGACCTCGGTGTCCGGGGTGGCGGAGACGAAATTGCCGCCCATGCCGAAGAAAACCTTGCCGCGGCCGTCCCGCATGGCGCGGATGGCGTTCACGGTGTCGAAGCCGTGGGTGCGCGGGCTGGTGATGCCGAATTCGCGATCCAGGGCGGCCAGGAACGGTTCGGGCATCTTCTCCCAGATGCCCATGGTGCGGTCGCCCTGCACATTGGAGTGGCCGCGCACCGGGCACACGCCCGCGCCGGGCTTGCCGATCATGCCGCGCAGCAACAGCAGGTTGGTGGCCTCCTCGATGGTGGCCACGCCGTGCACCTGCTGGGTCAGGCCCATGGCCCAGCAGATGATGGTCGAGGTGGATTCGGCCAGGAGTTTCGCGGTGCGCTCCAGGTCCTCGCGGGTCAGCCCGGTGGCCTTCACGACGGTGTCGAGATCGACTGCGCGCATGTGCTTTTCGTATTCGGCGAAGCCCGCGGTGTGGGCGTCGACGAAGGCGCGGTCCACCACCGTGCCCGGAGCGCGGTCCTCGGCGTCGAACAAGAGCTTGGCCAAGCCCTGGAACAGGGCCATGTCGCCGCCGAGGCGGATCTGCAGGAAGTCGTCGGCGATGCTGGTGCCGCCGGTGAAGCCCTTCAGGGTCTGCGGGTCCTTGAAACTGATCAGCCCGGTCTCGGGTAGCGGGTTGACGGCGATCACCTTCGCGCCGTGCGTCTTCGCTTCAGCCAGCGCGGAGAGCATGCGCGGGTGGTTGGTGCCGGGGTTCTGTCCGGCCACGATGATCAGGTCGGCCTTGGCGAAGTCGTCGATGGTGACCGAGCCTTTGCCGATGCCGATCGAGCCGACCAGCGCGGTGCCCGAGGACTCGTGGCACATGTTGGAGCAGTCGGGCAGGTTGTTGGTGCCGTAGGCGCGGACCAGCAACTGGTAGAGGAACGCCGTCTCGTTGGCGGTGCGGCCGGAGGTGTAGAAGACGGCCTCGTCGGGGGAGTCCAGGCCGCGCAGGCTGTCCGCGATCAGGCGGTAGGCGTCGTCCCAGGCGATGGGGGAGTAGTGGGTGTCGCCCTCGCGCAGCACCATCGGGTGGGTGAGGCGGCCCTGTTGGCCCAGCCAGTAGCCGGACTTGTTCGCGAGTTCGTCGATGGAGTGCTGCGCGAAGAACTTCGGGGTGACGGTGCGCAGGGTCGCTTCCTCGGCGACGGCCTTGGCGCCGTTCTCGCAGAACTCGGCCGGTCGCCGCCGACCGGTCGGTTCCGGCCAGGCGCAACCCGGACAGTCGAAGCCGTGCCGCTGATTCACCCGGGCCAGCGTGCGCATCGTGCGCACCACACCCATCTCCTCGACCGCGCGCTCCAGCGCGACCGTGACCGCCTTGACGCCTGCCGCCTCCGTCTTGGGGGCGGTGACCTGCAGCGCGGACTCGTCGATGTCGCTCTCGGGCGCGGCTCGATGCATGGTGACGATTGTCCTCTCGGCGCGATGGAGCGTCTCAGTCGGTCATCGCCATCGTAGGGCGCGGCGCCCGGACCCAGCGGACCGGTCGGTCCCGAGTGTGAACGCCCGCGATCACCACGGCGATAGACAGGGCGGCGGGGGCGCGGTTGGCCTTACCATCGAACAAGCGAGGTCACGCCGATGAATGTTCGACTGAATAGCATTCGGCGTGCTGGTGGGGACCGGCACGCGAAACTGGCCCGCGCGGTGAGATTTTCACCCCGGACCTTACACCTTGCCCTATTGCTCGCAGCGCTCCTGGCGCTCGTGCTCCCGGCCGGAATCGGTTGGGC
This sequence comes from Nocardia tengchongensis, assembly GCF_018362975.1. Lineage (NCBI taxonomy): Bacteria > Bacillati > Actinomycetota > Actinomycetes > Mycobacteriales > Nocardiaceae > Nocardia > Nocardia tengchongensis. The sequence continues at coordinate 7,479,971 of NZ_CP074371.1, read as the reverse complement.
CAACCCCGGTGTCAGCACCCCGGCGCCCAGCATCACCACCACCACGATCGCCCAGCCCGCACCCCAGGGCATCCCGGCGAAAGTCTCACCCACCACCACGATTTCAGCCGACAGCAGGAAATCGTGCGGCAACTCCTGCGACCACCAGGGCTGCGGCTGGACCACCGACTGCAACAAGCCCGTGTACTGCGACGACGGCACACTCAAACCCGCCTACGGCGACTGCCCGACGAAACCGAAGTACTGCTGGGACGGTTCGGTCCAGCCATCCAGCGGTGTCTGCCCGACGAAATGCCCGGATGGTTCGGCGAAACCGGCAGGTGGCGAGTGTCCGCCGACGAAATGTCCCGATGGTTCCACCAAGCCCGCGAGTGGTGAGTGTCCGCCGGTGAAGTGTCCGGACGGATCGGCCAAGCCCGCGAGTGGTGAGTGTCCGCCGGTGAAGTGTCCGGACGGTTCGACCAAGCCCGCCAATGGTCAATGCCCGCCGACGAAGTGTCCGGACGGTTCCGACAAGCCCGCCAATGGTCAGTGCATCACCACGAACCCGCCGGTGACTTGTGTGGACGGATCCGTGAAGCCTGCGAACGGGGATTGCCCATCGCCGAAACCGACTTGTCCGGACGGTTCGGTCAAGCCCCCGAACGGTGTGTGCAACACCGATACCGGCGTCAGGCCGCCGCCCATCACGTCGGTGACGACCGCCGCGCCGCCTCCGCCACCCACGACCACGACGCCGCTACCCACGACCGAGACGACGCCGCCGACCACCACACCGGTGGCCCCGAAGGGTTCCGGGTTGCAGCTCGAGCCGCCCGCCGTGCCGCCCGGCGCGCCGGTGCAGGCCAGCGGCAGCGGCTGTGATCCCGGAGCGGCCGTGCGGCTTTCGATCGGCGGCGCCACCGCGGCCGACACCACCGCCGGCGCGGACGGCGGGTTCCAGGCCACCCTCACCACCGGCGGCACCGAGATCGGTCAGCACGAGGTGACCGCGGAATGCGGGCGAAAGCTGGCCGCGCCCTTGGACATCGTGCTGGTCAGTCAGGTGGGCGGCGGCGCGGCCACCATGACGGTGCTGTTGTTCTTCCTGCTCATCGGCGGCTGGTTCTACGGCCACCGGATGATCTCCCATCTCCCGGCACGGAGGACCCGATGACCATTCGCACGTCACCGCCGCTGAGCGCGCGCGGTTGCCGAAGCATGCGGGGGACGGGCCGGGCGTTGTGCGCCGGGCTGGCCGCGGTCGTATTCGCCGTCGCGGCACTGCTGTTCACCGCGGGACCGGCCGCCGCCGCGGGCGGCGTCAGCGCCGCCGCCACCCTCGACGGGCGGGCCATCGGGGGCGCGGACGCCGGGAATCCGGTGCGCCTGGATCCCAAGAAGGTGTCCCTCGTCGTCGTCGAAGTGACCAACAAGTCGTCGAACTCCGTCTCGATCCGGCGCGTGGACCTCGCCGGGCATGTGCTCGGACTGAACTTCTACTCCTACTCCACGACCGTCGAATTGACGGTGGGGGCGGGCAAGACCGAAAAGCTCACCTACCGTTTGGATCCCGCCGGACTCGACGGGCAGGCGACCGGTCTGATCGGTTCCGACCTCACCCTCATCGGCCAGGACGGCAAGCCGCTCGCCGCCGTCCATACCGTCGTCGACGTGCGCGGCTCGCTGGCCTCGGTGTACGGACTGTTCGGCATCATCATCGCCGTCCTGACCGGTCTCGCCATCACCGACGCCGCCCTCACCGTTGCCCGCCACCGCCTCTCGGCCAACCGCTGGCAGCGCGGCCTGCGCCTGCTCGCCCCCGGCATCGGCATCGGCCTGATGATCGGCTTCACCGGCTCGGTCGCCCGCTGGTGGGTGCCCGGCACCGCGCTGTGGCTGGCCCTGGCCGGCGCCCTCGCCACCGTCTTCTTCCTCGCCGGCTACTTCTCACCCACGCCCCGCCAATCCGACGACCTCGGCCTCGACCCCGAAGACCTCGCCGCCGCACAGGAACTCGACGCCCGCGGCTTCCCCGCCAGCTCCGGTGCGCCACTGGGGATCGGCGCACCGGTCGGGATCGGTGCACCTCGCAGGACCGACCCCCATGCCGCCCCGATCGGTCCGAACCCGCCCTACGGCGGCACCTTCCGCGACCTGCCGCCGGTCGGGGGACCGGGCGGTACCTACCCGGACCTGGATATTCGTAATCAACCATCCAGCGCCGCAACAGAGTTCGTCCCCTACGGCCACGCCGGAGCAGGGACCGCTCACCAGCCTGCCCCCGGCGCACCGCAAGGCCCGATGCGTGTCTTCCCGGGCGGCCCCGCGCCCAGTCCGAACCCCACCCCCAACCCCGCCGATTTCCAGAGCGGCGAGACCACCGCATCTCGTCGCCCGGGTTCGGCGGTTCCTACCTGGGCGGTGGCCCCCTCGCCTCCGCCATGCAACCCGATACCGGCGAAACACGCACCTCTGCAACCGATTCACCGAAATCGGGCGGCCTACCGTCCGGACCGGTCGGAACCGGGCCGCTGCCAGGACGTTCCGGAGATACCGGGGCCGAGACGCTGCTGCCGTCGGGCGGGGTGCCGTCGGTCAGCAGGCCCGGCGGCACGACCGGTCCCGCAGGTCAGGACGCCGCTGGCGCCGGTGCGGCGACCGCCGGGTATCCGGCGGGCGTGCAACAGCCGGGTGGAGCGGGAGGCTCGGGGGAGACGGTGGCCGGGCGCGGCCGGGGCCCGGTGTGGCGTGGCCCGGGGCGCGATGCCGGGGGCCGTCCCGCTGGGCAAGGTGCCGAGGCCGACGACGAACCGACGGTGCGCAGTGACCCTCAGGGACAGGGATTCCGGTCGGAGGGCGCGGGGAGATGAGTGTGGGGAATCTGAGCGCCGCGGATGTGGCGCGCGTGCGGGCGGCGCTGCCCGGGTACGAGATCGGCGGGCAGATCGGGGTGCGGGGTGGTGCTGGCCGGGGTGCATCGCGGGCTGCACCGGCGGGTCGCCATCAAACAGATTCCGCGCACTTCGCCGACGACATGCAGGTGCGGCGGCGGTTCGTCGACGAAGCGCGGGTGATGGCGGCGCTCGACCACCCGCACGTGGTGCCGGTGTACGACTACATCGAGCACGACGATCTGTGCCTGCTGGTGCTGGAGTATCTTCCCGGTGGCACCGTCGAGAACCGTTTCATCACAGCGGGTTTCGAGGCGACGGCGGCGGTGGCGGTCGCGCTGTCCTGCGCGGCCGGACTGGACGCGGCGCACCGCAGCGGCATCCTGCACCGCGACGTGAAACCCTCCAACCTCATGTTCGCCGCCAACGGCGCGCTCAAACTCACCGACTTCGGCATCGCCAAGATCGTCGGCGGTGAGGACACCCTGGTGACCAAGGCGGGCGAGATCATCGGCACGCCCTCCTATATCGCCCCCGAACAGGTGCGCGGCAACCAGCTCACCCCGGCCACCGACGTCTACGCCCTGGCCACCATGCTCTACCAGCTCCTGTCCGGCGTCCTTCCCTTCCAAACCGGCTCCGACGCCCTCGCGCTGCTCTTCGCCCACGCCTACGGCGACCCCGTTCCCCTCACCGACGTGGCCCCGTTCGTCCCGCACCCCATCGCCGACGCCGTCATGCGCGGCCTCGCCTCCGACCCCGCGCAACGCTACGACTCCGCCGAAACCTTCGGCGTCGCCATCGCCGAAACCGCCGCCCACTTCTGGGGCGCGAATTGGCTCACCCCCGTAGGCATCCCGGTCATCGGCGCCGACACCATCGTCGCCGCCGCCACCGGCGGCCCCCGCCTGACTCCTCCCGTCCCGCACACCCCACCCCCGGGCCGCGGCCTGCAGGGCCCCTTCACTCCGCCGCCCGGCTCGGGGATGCAGCCTGGTCCGGGAATGCCCTCCGGCCCTGGAATGCGTTCCGGCCCAGCGATTCCACCGCGCGGATCGGGGCCGATCACGCCAGGACCGCAACCGATCCGCTCCCAGCGCCCGCCCAACTCCACCACCGGCCCACCGATGCCACCCGGCGATCCCCGCCGGGCACCGGGCGGCCCGGGCGGGCAACCCACACGGTTCGGCTCGGCCGCCGCGGCCGAGAACGCCGCCCGCGCGACAACTCCCGTCGACCGCCGCTCCGCGCCGACGATGCGGGCCGGTCAGACTCCAGGGGTCATGCCCGGCCGCGCCGGCGGGCCGGGAGCCACGCTGCCGACGGAGCGGATTCGGCCTCGGGAGCCGATTCAGCACGGCGGGGCGAAGCTGGCGGAGGTGGCGCGGGCGGATCTGGTGCCGGTGCAGCAGGTTGTCACCTTGCCGTCGCCGCGGGTGCCGTTCCTGGTGGCAGCCTTGCTGGCGGTGGTGACCGGTGGGGTGGCGGTGCTCGGGATGGGGATGGCCGAACGGAGTGCGCCGCCGGTGGGAATGGTTCGGATCGGCGGGGTCGACCCGGCCGCCGGGACGGTGGTGCTCGATCTGTCGAAGCCGGTGCCGGTCACCGTGTCCGGTGGCGCGGCCGACGGGGCGAAGCTGTCGGTGAAGGTGCTGGGGGTGCGGGCCGGGGGCGAGAGCGCCGACCTGGCGGGCGGGGCGGGGGAGCTGGCAGCGCCGGTGAACCGGTATGTGCTGGCGGGGCGGCTGACGGGGGAATTGTCGTTGTCCCGCAACGGGTCCGAGACGGCCGACTACACGTTCGGGGTGCGCACGCGGCAGCCCGCGACCACCACCGCCACCGGAGTCGGGCTGGCCTTGCTGTTGCTGTTCGCGGCGGCCTACGCCGAATCGAACGCGCGGACCCTGCGGCACGGCAGTGCCCGGTTCGCCTCCACCGTCGGATTGGCCGTCAGCATGGGACTGCTCGGCGTGGCGGCGGTCGGCGCGGCCTGGGTGCTGCTCGGGCGTGAACCGACGCTGCTCGCTGTGATCGCCTGTGCCGCAGGCGGTGCCGCGGCGGGGCTGGCGCTCGCCACCGGGTGCCGCCGAGTCGGCAAGCGGTACCGGTATGTGCGGGTGCAACGGCTACGGGAGAGAGCGTGATGTGGGTGCATCGCCTGCGCGAACGGGCTGACTATGGTGCCCGACAGGCATTGATGAGCGCCTGACCGGGGCGCTGGGCGAGCAAGCGCGCCGACACCAGTGGCCGTCATTTGCGGCGATGAAGCTCGCGGCACGGTAATGGTCGGTCCGGATTTCGGCGATATAGGCACGAGCGCGGCACGATCGACGACCGCGCCGGGGAAGGGTGGGGACTATGGCGGGTCGGCCGGTCATCGAGATCCGGGAGTGGGGACGGCCCGCGCGGCGGCGCATGCTCGACGGTCCACTCGTGTTCGGGCGCGAAGGCAGTCAGGAAGTACTCGCCGACGGCGGGGTCTCGCGGCAGCATCTGCGGCTGGTGCCGACCCCCACCGCCCTGTCGGTCGTCGACCTGGGCAGCCGCAACGGCACCACCGTGAACGGTGTCGCGCTGACCGGCCGGCGCGTACTGGTCACCGGCGACGTGGTGCGGCTGGGGCGCTGCGAGATCCTCGTGCTGCACACGCCGACCGTCGAACCGGACGGATTCGACGGGTCGGAGACCGTGCTCGGGCCCACGGGGGCGATACCGCGTCCACCGGGCGGCGAACCGGCGCCCGCGCCGGGCTGGGTGGCCGTCGCCAACCGGGTCCTCGGTCTCGACCCCTCGGGGGAACGAAACCTGTTCCCCGCCTTCACCGATCTGACCAGCCGGATCCCGCTGCGGGTCTGGCAGGCCGCGCGCGCGTGCTGAGCATCACCGCCTACCTGGCGCTCATCGTCACCATGTTCGTGCGGCCCGCGGGCGGGTTGTTCGTCTTCTTCAAGATCATCGTCCCGCTGCTGCCGGTACTGTTCCTGATCGCACCGGGCCTGTGGCGCAACACCTGCCCGCTCGCCGCCACCAACCAGCTGCCGCGGCTGCTGCGGTTCACCCGCGCCGCCACCGCGCCGGCGTGGTTGCAGCAGCGCGGCTATCTGATCGCGGTCGCGTTGTTCTTCGGGATCGCCGGATCCCGGGTCGCGGGCCTGGATCGCAGCGGAACAGCCACGGGCATCGTGCTTTCCGCGGTCCTGCTGGCCGCGTTCACCGGCGGTATCGCCTTCAAGGGCAAGAGCGGCTGGTGCAGCAGCATCTGCCCGCTGTTCCCGCTGCAACGCGTCTACGGGCAGACGCCGTTCGTCACCATCGCCAACAATCACTGCCAACCCTGCGTGGGCTGCGCCAAGAACTGCTTCGACTTCAAACCGCGCGCCGCCTACCAAGCCGACATGGCCGACCCGGACCCCGGCTGGAGCGCGCCGCGCAAGCTGTTCGCCGCCGCGCTGCCGGGATTCGTGCTCGGGTTCATGGTGCTGGCCGGGTACCCGGGTGTCGCTGTGCCACAACGATATCTGGCGCTGGGGGCCGCGGTGATGGTCGCGGTGGGCGGGTATTTCGCGGTCGAGGCGTTGACCGGGGTTAGCGCGGCCGTCCTGTCGGCGGTGTACGCGGCGGTCGCATTGAACGGCTTCTACTGGTTCGCGGGCCCGGTGCTGCTCAGTGCGTTCACCACGGTGACCGGTGTCGGGGGTGTGGCGTGGCTGCGGTGGCCGATCAGCCTGTTCGTGCTCGGGGCGACGGTGCTGTTCGTGGCCCGCACTCGGGTCAGTGAACTGCAGTACGCGCTCACCACCGGGGCGCGCACCGAACCGGTCCTGCTGCCCTTCCCGCGTCCCCGCGCGGACGTCGAAAATGGCACTGCCCCTGGCGCTTCGGTGGAATTCGACGGCCGCACGGTGGCGGCGGAACTCGGCGTCAGCCTGCTCGACCTCGCCGAGAAGGCGAACCTGCCGCTGGAATCGGGCTGCCGCATGGGCGTCTGCGGGGCCGACCCGGTCGCCGTTCTCGAAGGCGGCGACAAACTCTGCGAGCCGACCGGCGACGAACGGAACACCCTGCGCCGGTTGGGTTTCGCCGACAACACCCGCATGGCCTGCTGCGCACGGGTGTGAACGAGGGCGGCGTGCGGATCTCGCTCACCCCGCAACCCGGCCACGGAACCGGTGACCGCCCCGCCCATTTCGATCGATCCCTGGTCAGTCTGGTGGTCATCGGCACCGGTATCGCGGGCGTCACCGCCGCCGACTTCCTGCGCCGCGGCCACCCCGACTGCGAAATCCATCTGGTCGGCCGCGAATCCCACGACTTCTACAACCGCATGGGCATCTCCCGCCTCATCCCCGGCCGCTCCGCCATGCAGGGCCTCTACCTGCAACCCGAACAGTGGTACGAGGACCATCGCATCACGCCGTGGCTCAATACCCTGGCCACGCAGCTGGATCCGCGCACCCAGCGCGTGCACCTCGGCACCGGCGACGTGCTGCCCTACGACCGGCTCATCCTCGCCACCGGCGCTTCCGCCGCCCTGCCCGACATCGAGGGACTGCACCGCCCGGGCAGCTTCGTGCTCCGGGAAGCCGGGGACGCGTTGAACATTCGCGCCTACGCCCAGCAGCGGTCCTGCACCCGGGCGATCGTCGCCGGCGGCGGGCTGCTCGGCCTGGAAGCCGCCTACGCGCTGCACCAGCTCGGCTTGCGGGTCACCGTGCTGGAACGCGGCGCCCGCCTGCTGAGCAAACAACTCGACGCGCGCGCCTCCGCCATCGTCGAGGACCACTTCGCCCGCGCCGGAATCGAAGTCCGCCATCGCGCCGAAACCGCCGCGCTGACCGGGGATCCCCGGGCCGCCGGACCGCGCGGCGGCGACCCGGTCCGCACCGTCGTGCTGAAGGACGGCAACCTGCTGCCGTGCGACGTGTTCCTCACCGCCACCGGCATCCGGCCCAACACCGCCCTGGCCGTACGCGCCGGAATCCCCTGCGGCAAGGGCATTCTCGTCGACGACCGGATGCGCACCGCCGCGCCCAACGTGTACGCCGCCGGTGACGTGGCCGAACACCGCGATCGCGTACTCGGCCTGTGGCCCATCGCGGCCGAACAAGCCCAGGCCGCGGCCGTCAACGCGCTCGGCGGTGAACAGGTCCTCACCGCCGAGACACCCGCCACCATCCTCAAAGGCGTGGGCCTGGAACTGTTCAGCATCGGGCAGGTCGAACCGGAACAGCGCGACGAGGTGATCGTGGTCGACGACTCGCCCCGCCGCTCCTACCGTCGCCTGGTCCTCGCCCAGGGCCGCGTGGCCGGCGCGATCGTGCTCGGACACCATCCCTCGGACGTGGCCGCCGCCCAGCAGGCCGTGCGCGCCCGCAAGCCGATTCCACCGGCCGCCCGCAACGCCCTCCAGCGCGGCGATTGGTCGGCGCTGCAATGACAGTCGGCCGCGCGCCGGCTGTCGCGACTACGGGTGGCTCGAACGGTAGGTGAGGATCCGCTCCCCGATGCGCAGACTCCAGCCCGCCTTCAACTCCGTCGGCTGCTGGCCCACGCGAATCCACTCCGCGGCGCCGGGCGCCGCCACGAACGTGCCGCCCGGGGTGCCCGCATCCCGCACGAACACCTGACCCTTCTCGATGAACACCCGCGCGTGCACGCGGGAGACATGCCGGTCGCGCGCGATCACGATCGGCGAGGCCACCGCCCGCCGGACCGCATCGTCGATCATCGGATCGCGGCCGATCACATACGGGCGATCCAACGGATACGTCTCGCCCTCCGTGCTCGTGAGCGCGGCGCCCGGCCCCGCCAGCGTGGACGTGGAGGGTGGACCGGACGGCACCCGGGTCTCGGCTCCCTCCGGCTCGGGGGAGTAGGCGGCGGTCGGCGGCTGCTGCTCCGGATCGGGGCGATTCTCCCGCCCGGAGTCGGGCTTCGAACCCGCCGCGGGCCGCTTCGACAAATCCGGCCCGGCGGCCCGGGGAGCTTGCGCGGGGTGCTCGGCTCGCGGGGCACCCGGTCGTTGTCCCTGTGCGGGAGCCGTGGGCGCGTTCCGCGGATACGCGTGCCCGGGCTTGGAATCGGGGCCTGATGGGGAAACCTGTTGTGCGGAAGCGGGTTCCGCACCCGGTCCGGGCGTGGGTGTCGAGAACCGGGTACGTGACGGCGGGGGCGTCGAAACGCGCCGGGTCACATCCAGATTCGGCCCGGAACCAGGCGGCGGCACCGGCGAGGGCGGGGCAGCCGCGGGCCCGGACGCACGCTCGGTCGGCACGGGGATCGGCTTCGAGGCGTGTTCGGGCGCGGCGGGAACCGGTTTCGACCCGTGTTCGGGTAGGGCAGCAGCCGGTTTCGACCCGTGTTCAGGTGGGGCGGCAGCCGGCCTCGAACCGTGCTCGGGTGAGGCAGCCGGCCCAGAACCGTGGTCAGGCGGGGGAGAAGCAGGTTTCGACTCGTGCTGGGCCGGGGCGGGAATGGGGCCTGACGCGGGCCGGTCGGCCGGGCCCGCCGCCTGCCTGTGGTCGGGCGTGCGCTCCCGGGCGACCGGCTCGTGGGCCGCAGCCGCTTTCGGGGCGGGGTCGGCGGTGCGCGGGGCCGACAGGCCGGAGACCGGCGCGTGCAGGACGAAGCCGCGGCCCGGGACGACGCCCCCGCGCAGATCGGTGTGGGGGATTTCGCCGGTCGCGCCGTCGGCGGCCAGGGTGAGGCGGCGGACCGGGTGCCCGACGATCTCGTCGGCCCAGGTCATGGCGCGTTCCCGGAGAGTTTGCGGGAGCCCTCGGGGCCGTCGACCGCGGCGGTGACCGGGCCGCGCAGCAGGATCAGCAGGCCGCCGGCGGTCGGGGCGACCACACCGAAGGCGGGGGGCTGGGTGGAGCCGGTGAAGACGGTGGCGGCGAGCCGCTGGGCGATGGCCATCCCCGGGTCGGGGGCGGTGGCGGCGGCCTCGGCGGTGCCGAGAATCCGGTCCGTGGACGGGCTGTCCCCGAACAGGAAGATGACCACGTTTCCGTACCGGGCGACCAGGCCGGCCCCCGGTATCACTCCGACCCGCGTCGGCATTCGACCCATCCGCGCCTCCCTCTCCCGGCGCTCGGAATATCGCAGCCAAGCATATGACCGTTCCACCCGGGTTCGCAGCGACACGTAATCCGCCCGATCGCGGCAATGCGACCCGAAGCCGGGATGCGCGAGCGAGGATCGTGACATCGTGCCGGTGCATTCGGCCCCGGCAGCACCCCGATGAGGACCGAACCATGACGGGCTCGATCACCAGGACCACGACCGCCGCCGCCGTCGGTTGCGCCACGGTCGCCACCATCGCCGCACTGGCCGCCCCCGCCGCCGCTACCGGCACCCGGGTCGGCATCGACCCGGGCATCAGCTTCGGACTGGCCACCAACTACGGCACCGGCTGCAGCTACGCCATCGACGGCATCGTCGACGACCCGGTCACCCCGGTCGTCTTCTACGACAACAGCGTTCCCTTCGCCGTCGCCAACCCCTCCGGCTCGCTGGCGCAGGCCCACTGGACCCGGCCACCCCCGGACCGCACCGCCTGCAGATCTGGCAGCGCCACGCCGGCGCCGCGGACGTCTTCCCCTACGTCGACATCCAGGTGGGCACCGGCCTGCCCACCGGTTCCGGCTGCGCCGTCCCCGGCTGACGGGGCCTCGCGGCAACGGCCGCCGGTGGAAGGCGGCGCGGCTACCGGCCGTGACCGGGGCGCGGCAACCGCTCCATGCGAAAGCGGCGTGGCAATGCGGTACTAGACCGCTACTGGAAAGCTGCCAGGGCGGCGGGCTCGGCGGCCTTGCGGTCGGTGTCGACCAGGCCGATGCGGGTGCGGCGGTCGAGCAGGTCGGCTTCGTCCACAGCCCCCTCGTGGGAGACCGCGAAGGCGAATTCGGCCGCGGTGACGTCCATCCCGGGCGCGACCTCCGCCGCCAGGGCCGGATGCTGTTGTGCCAGTTCGAGAACCGTGGCGGCCTCGCTGCCGTAGCGCTCGACCAGACGGGGCGGGGCCTGAATGCCATCGCGAGCCGCGCCGGACACCGCACCGACCAGCGGCAGCGCGCGGGTGCGGCACGGGGAGGCGGACAGCCGCGCGTGCGCCACGGCGGCGTCCGTGGCGTCCTCGGCCATCTTGCGGTAGGTGGTGAGCTTGCCGCCCACCACGGTGATCACGCCGGTGGGGGAGGTCAGTACGGCATGCTCGCGGGAGATGTCGGCGGTGCTGTCGTCGCCGGTGCGCAGCAGCGGGCGCAGACCCGCGAAGGAGCCGCGGATATCGCTGCGGCGCAACGGCTCCCGCAGCACCGTGTTGACGGTGTCGAGCAGGAAGTCGATCTCGCCGTCGGTGGCGTGCGGGACGTCGGGCACCGGGCCGGGCGCCTCCTCGTCGGTGAGACCCAGGTACACGCGGTTGTGCGCGGCCGGGAAGGCGAAGATGAAACGACTGGTGCTGCCCGGGATCGGCACGGTCAGCGCCGCGGTGAGACCGCCGAACGCGGCCGCGTCGAACACCAGGTGGGTGCCGCGCGACGGGCGCAGCTCGATGCTCGGATCCACCTGATCGGCCCAAACGCCGGTGGCGTTCACCACCGAACGCGCTGTCACGTCCAGGGTTTCACCGGTGAGGGTGTCGGTCAGGGTGGCCGAGGTGCCGGTCACGTTCCCGGCCTCGACCCGGGTCAGCACCGTGGCGCCCTCCCGCGCGGCGGTGCGCGCGATGGCCACCACCAGGCGCGCGTCATCCACCAATTGCCCGTCCCAGGCCAGCAATCCGCCGCGCAGCCCGTCCCGTCGCACGGTCGGGGCGAACCGCAGCGCCTCCGCCGCGGCCACCCGCCGCGACCGCGGCAGCACCGACGCCGGCGTGCCCGCCGTCCGGCGCAGCACGTCCCCGGCCAGGAACCCGGCCCGCACCAGCAGCTTCTGCGCCGCACCGATATTCGGCAGCAGCGGCACCACCTGCGGCAGCGCCCGGGTCAGGTGCGGCGCCGTGCGGGTCAGCAGGATGTCGCGCTCGACCGCACTCTCATGCGCGATCCCGACGCCACCGCTGGCCAGATACCGCAGCCCGCCGTGCACCAGCTTCGAACTCCACCGGCTGGTACCGAACGCGAAGTCGTGCTTCTCCACCAGCACCGTCCGCAAGCCGCGCGCGGCCGCGTCCAGCGCCACCCCGACGCCGGTGATGCCGCCACCGATCACCAGCACGTCGATCGTGGCCCCGTCGCCCAGCGCGGTCAGCTCCCGCTGCCGTCGCTCCCGATTGAGCGCGGAATTGGACCGATCCGGATTGCTGGTCATATCAGGGCCTTTCGATGCGGGTGTCGATGGAAGGGAATGAGTCCGTGGCGCCGGACGGCCGATCGGTCCGCGGTTCCGGCGCCCGCTCCGTGCCGCGCCGTATCCGCCCGAAGGAGCGGAATCGTTGCGCGGGACGAGATTCGGTCGCCGGACGTGGTCATCGCGGGCCGGGGTCGCCGGGCGTGAGGTAGCCGTCCAGGGCGTGGGTCAGTTCGGCGTCGAGGTGGTCGCTGTCGAGCACCACCGCGAACGCGGAGGCGGACTGGACCGCGGATTGGGAGATGAGCAGCAGCATGGCGGCCAGGTGCTGGGGGTCGCCGTCGCGAATGGAGTTGTCGGCCTGGCCTTGCCGGATGCCGTCGGCGAACAGGTCGATGAGGGCGCGCTGGTTGCGGCCCAGGCGCTCGAACACGTAGGTCTGCATGACGTCGGCGTCGGCGCGGAAGATCTTGGCGAACAGGGGGTTTCGGCGGATCATCGACCCGCCGCCGACGATCGCGCCGACCAGGCGCGCGCGGGCGGTGCCGGTGCTGGGGGCGGTGTCGACGATGATCTCGCGCAGTTCACGCACCAGCAGGTCGGCCACCAGCGAGCCGGTGTCGGGCCAGCGGCGATACACGGTGGGACGGCTGACGCCCGCGCGACGGGCCACCTCGGTCAGGGTGGTGCGCCGGACGCCGAATTCGGCCACGCAGGCGCGTGCCGCGTCCAGGATGGCCCGGTCGACGGCGGATGATGGTTCGGTAGAACTCATGGTTGCCACCATGGGAGAGTAGTTGCCGTTACTGCTTGACATTCTATGTCACACTGTAACGCATGGTCGACACACAAGCAGCTTCCGCATCCACCGAAAACTCGGGCGAGGCGCACGCCCGCGCGAGTATGGTGTGGGACGCCTGGGGTTCCCCGGCCGGACACAAACCACTGTCCGTGCAGATCCGGGGACTGCTCACGCAGGTATTCGGGGTGTCCGGCGAGCCGGCGACCCGTCGCGATGAGGGCGATGTGCCGTTGCGCGCCTCGGCGCTCACGCCGGATCAGCATGCCGGGCTCGTCGCGGTGGTCGGAGCCGAGAACCTGTCGATCGACCACCGCGACCGGCTGGTCCGCGCCGGTGGCAAGTCCACCCCCGACCTGCTCGCGCCGCCGCGCCGAGGGCGAGCAGGACGCGCCCGACGCCGTCGCCTTCCCCGCCGACCACGACGAAGTCCTCGCGGTCCTGAAGTACTGCGCCGCCAACGCCATCGCGGTCGTGCCCTTCGGTGGCGGCACCAGCGTCGTCGGCGGCCTCGACCCGGCCCGCGGCGAGTTCCCGGCCGTCATCGCCCTCGACCTGCGCCGCCTCGACACCCTCACCGACGTCGACCCGGTCAGCGGCACCGCCACCCTCGGCGCGGGCCTCACCGGCCCGCAGGCCGAGGAACTGCTTGCCCGCCACGGTCTTTCGCTCGGCCATTTCCCGCAGAGCTTCGAATACGCCACCATCGGCGGCTTCGCGGCCACCCGCTCCTCGGGCCAGGCCTCGGCCGGCTACGGCCGCTTCGACGACATGATCCAGCGCTTCCGGATCGCCACCCCCGCAGGCGATCTCGACCTGGGCCGCGCCCCCGCCTCCGCCGCCGGACCCGATCTGCGCGAACTGTTCTCCGGCTCCGAGGGCACCCTCGGCATCATCACCGAGGTCACCCTGCGCGTGCACCCGGTCCCCGAGACCACCGGCTACCAGGCCTGGTCCTTCCCCGACTTCGCCACCGGCGCGGCCGCGCTGCGCGCGGTCATCCAGGCCGGGGCCGCCCCCACCGTCATGCGGCTCTCCGACGAGGCCGAGACCGGCCTGAACCTGGCCCGCGCCGGAGACATCGGCGGCGCGGCCGTCGGCGGCTGCCTGGCCGTCACCACCTTCGAGGGCACCGCCGCGCACGTGGCCGCGCGCAGCACCGAGGCCGCCGCCCTGCTGGCCGCCGCCGGCGGCACCGCTCTCGGCGAGGGCCCGGCCCGCGAATGGGAGCACGGCCGTTTCGCCGCCCCCTACCTGCGGGACGCGCTGCTGGACGTGGGCGTGCTGTGCGAGACCCTCGAAACCGCCACCACCTGGAGCAATCTCGACAATCTCAAGGCAAAGGTGACCGCGGCGCTGGTCGACGCGCTCGGCCTGCCGGCCCTGGTCATGTGCCACATCTCGCACACCTACCCCACCGGTGCGTCGCTGTACTTCACCGTCGTCGCCAAGCAGGCGCAGGACCCGATCGCCGGCTGGGCCGTCGCCAAGAAGGCCGCGGGCGATGCCATCGTGGCCGCGGGCGGCACCATCACCCACCACCACGCGATCGGCGCCGACCACCGCCCCTGGATGACCGACGAGATCGGTGACCTGGGCGTTCAGGTGCTGCGCGCGGTGAAGAACGCCGTGGATCCCACCGGAATCCTGAACCCTGGGAAGCTGATTCCGTGAGAACCATCCGCTCCATCGCCCTGGTGACCAACGCGCTCTCCGGTCACGGCAAGGGCGCACTGGTCGCCGTCGAGGCGGCCAACCGGTTCGTCGAATTCGGCGTCCAGGTCACCGAGATCCGCGGCGAGTCGGCCGCCGACAGCGAACGACTGGTCCGCAAGGCGCTGGCCGACCCCGACAAGCGTCCCGACGCCGTGGTGGCGGCGGGCGGCGACGGCCTGGTCGGCGTCGTGCTGCAGGCGCTCGCCGGCACCGGCGTACCGCTGGGCCTGATACCCGGCGGCACCGGCAACGACCTGGCCCGCGAACTCGGCATCCCCGACGACACCGCCGCCGCGGTGGCCACCATCCTCGACGGCCGCACCCGTGCCATCGACCTCGGCACCGTCGAGACCGAGGAATCGGGTCGCGCCGTCTGGTTCGCCACCGTCACCGGCACCGGCCTCGACGCCCGGGTCACCCTGCGCGCCAACGCCTTACGCTGGCCCAACGGTCCCATGCGCTACACCGTCGCCGCCCTGCTGGAACTCGTGGGCAAGCTCGCGGTCCCGTATCGCATCGAACTGACCGGTTCCCCGGACCACCCCGACGGCACGGTCCTCGAACTCGACGCGGTCATGGTGGCGGTCGGCAACACCAGCACCTACGGCGGCGGCATGCGCATCACCCCCGACGCCGAGATCGACGACGGCCTGCTCGACCTCACCGTCGTCGGCGCCATGTCCCGCCTGGAAATGCTGCGCCTGCTCCCGACCCTGTCGGCCGGCAAGCGCATCGACCACCCGGCCGCCGTCCAGTACCGGGCCCGCGAGATCCGCCTCACCGCCCCCGGCGCCCCCGCCACCGCGGACGGCGACCCGGCCGGCCACCTCCCGGCCCTGTTCCGCGCCCACCCCGGCGTCCTGGACGTCCTCGTCCCCTGACACCGACGCACTGTGCCCCATGCCGGAAGGCATGGGGCACAGTGCGTCTCGCGGTGGGCCTCAGTTGGTGATCCGGCCCCCGGCGACATCGATGGTGATGCCGGTCAGATAGGCGGAGGCATCCGAGGCCAGGAACAGTGCGGCCTCCGCGACATCGTCAGGGGTGCCCAGGCGGCGCAGTGGATGCTGCGCCGCGACCTGCTGCTGAACCGCCTCGGGCATATTGGCGGCGACCTTCTCGGTGCGGATGGCGGTGGGGGCCAGCGCATTGACGCGGATGCCGTGCGGGCCGAGCTCGGTGGCCAGGTGACGGGTGAGCATCACCACGCCCGCGTTGGCGACGCCGTAGGCCAGATTCGCCTGGGACGGTTGCCGTCCCGCCGCGGAGGACATGGTGATGATGCTGCCGTGCGCCCGCTCGATCATGCCGGTCAGAAAGGTGCGGATGGTCAGGAAGACCGAGGTCAGATCGGAGTCGAGGACCTGATGCCAGCGTTGCTCGGTGAGTTCGGCACTCGGCGTGGGGTAGCCCTGACCGCCGGCGAACGCGGCGAGGATATCGACCGGACCGAGCTCGTTCTCGACCAGTGCACGCACGGCGGTGAGGTCGGCGTCGGAGGTGACGTCGGCGACGGCGGCGACCGCGGTCCCGCCCGCACCGGTGATCGCGGTGACCACCTCGCCCAGAGCCTGCTCGTCGCGGCCCACCACGCAGACCCGCGCCCCATTGGCGGCCAGGGCGCGCGCGGTCCGCGCGCCGATGCCTCGCGAGCCGCCGGTGACGACGGCGGTCTTGCCGGACAGGTCGGAATAGCTGCTGATCATTGCGGTGACCTTTCAAACATGCGCGGGGAGCGCGGATTCCGTCGGGAACGACGCACGCCGCGACACCACGACGGCGGTGCAGATCAGCCAGATCAGCCCGCCGAAGCGGACCACCGGCAGCAGATAGGTGAACCCGGAGGCCACCAGCGCCAGTGTCGAGAGCGCCGCCGCGCCGGCGATCACCAATCCGAAGATGCCGACCCAGCGGGGCAATTCGGTGTCCATCAGCACCGGAATCGACAGGCCCAGGGCGAGCAGCCCGAACCCGGCGGCATAGGCGGGCCCGCCGGTCAGGAACGCCAGATCGGCGAACGCCCGCGCCGATTCCGGTGCGGCCGAACTGGGTAGCCGCGCACCGGTCCAGGAGAACAGTGCGCTGAGGGTGAGCCCGGACGCGGCGAGCGCTCCGCCCATGACCGCGATGGCCGGGGCCCGCAGCGCCCGGTGCAACAGCCCGGTCGCGAGGACGAGCGGAGCGGCCGACAGCAGCAGCAGAAACGCGCCGAGATGGATCAGGTCCTGATGGGCGGTGGTGTAGGCCAGAACGGCCGCACCGCTGGCATCCGGGTGCGGCGTAGCGGAATTCGTGGCGACATAGGCGATGGTGAGCCCGGTGAAGGGCAGGACGGGGACCAGTGTCAGGAGTCTGGAGCGGGGGGCGATGATCGTCATGAGCGGTGATCCTTGGTCTCGAGAGTCAGGAAATCCGGGACAGGGAGGCGACCAGCTCGACCGTGACCGCCATCTGGCCGTCGATGGTCAGATGCACGCCGTCGTCGAGATGTAGCTCGGCTCCTGGGAGGGGTTCGGTGACCGACAGGGCGTCGACCACGGGTTCCGGTTGCACGGACAGCACCTTCGCCGTGTCCGCCATATCCGCTGTGGCCCAGGTGATTCCGGCCCTCTGGAAATGGGTGAAGGTGGCCGCGCGGCCCTCGTCGACCGCGGTCGGGGTGAGCCAAACCCACTGTGCGGACGTGATTTCCAGGCCGCGGTCGCGCAACAGCAGCAGATTGCGTGCGGTCTCGGTGGCACTGACCAGCCGGGTTCGGGTGCTGCCCAGCCGTTGTGCGTCGTTCGCGCCGAGCTGGCACAGCACCCAGTCCGGGCGCTGGAAGCCCAGGCCCGGCAGTGCGGTCAGCGCTTGTGTTGTGGTGCAACCGGTTACGGCCGCATTGGTCAACTTGATCGCGTCGCCGGGGCGGCGGATGGCCAGCAGTTGACGCAGAATCTCGAACCAGGACAGTCGATCCGCCGTGGAACTCTCACCGAGCGCGAGCACGTGCTGACCCGCCGTGAACGGCAGCCGGTCCACCTGTGCCGCCAATTCGGCATCCTCGAGCAGTTCCTCGGCGGCCCGGCGGGTCTGATCGGCGAATCCCGCACGCAGGTCCCGGTATTCGCCCGGATCGAGGTCGAACAGTCCGGCGACGCGGGCGTCGTCGAGACCGTTCAGGTAGGGCAGCGCCTTCTCGGGCTGCTGGAATCGGATGAGCTTGGCGAGCAGTTCGGGGTTCATGGTCACTCCAGTTCGGGCGATGCCGACCCCCGGGTGACCTCGAACCGGGGTCAGGGGACGGTCGGCTTGTTCATGTTGTGCGCCAGCCGGTCCAGCAGATCGCTGAGCACGGCGACCTCGTCATCGCTGAATCCGGCCCGCAGGCGCTGATCGTGGGCAGCGGCCGCACCGGCCAGCCGCAGGAACAGGGCGTCCCCGCGCTCGGTGAGTTCCACCTGCTGCACCCGGCGGTTGGCCGGATCCCGGCGGCGGGTGACGAGGCCCTCGTTCTCCATCGCGGTGAGGTGGTGGGTGAGCGTCGCGCCCTCGATACCCACCGCCTTCGCCAGCTCTCGCTGGTTGCCGAGCTGCTGGGTCTTCAAGGTCAGCAGAATCAGCCAGACCGGCAGCGAACCTCCAGAGGCGGCGAGGGTCTCGTCGAAGGCACGGCTGACCGTCTTCGCGGTGCGGGTCAGAACCAGGCCTACGGGGGTTCGGTCGGGTCTCGGCATTCCCTCAACGTACCTCGATGGATTCGCGCCGCTACGGTCCGACGCTGGTGCTCAGATGCAGTCCGGCCAGCAGCCAGCGGCTGTCCCGCTCGACCGCGACATGCGTGCTCCGGAACCGGCCGTCGGCCTTGTTGCCCTGGTATTCGGCCTCCTGGACATAGCGGCCGATCGCGATGGCGGCGGCACCGTAATCGCGGACGGTGACCGGGTCCTCCCACACGATCGACGTGGTCCGCAGCGCCCCGTTGCGGTAGCGGTCCAGCCACGCGCCCTTGTCGAGCACGAACCCGGCCGGCCCGACCAGGGTGAAGTCCGGAACAGTCAGATCGTTCAGTGCCGCAACGTCTTCGAGCTGCTCGGCCGCGGCCCAGCGCCGGCACAACTCGCGCACCTGATCTTCGACGGTCATTGGTTTCCCTTTCGTGGATTTCCGGTGATGAGCAACCCCGCCGCGAGTGCGGCGAGGAAGAGCAGCGCCGCCGCCCAGGCGGTGGCGGTGGTGTAGCCGTGGACCACGGCGGCGACGGCGGATCGGTCCGGACGTCCGGCCAGGAACCCGGCGGCCGCGCTGGTGGCGACGGTGTTGAGCACGGCGACCCCGAGCGAGCCGCCGATCTGCTGACCGGCGTTCACCACGGCCGCCACCACGCCCGCCTGCCGGGGCGGCGCGTCGGCGGTGGCCACACTGATCGCGGGGGCGAAGACGCAGCCCATTCCCGCGCCGAGCAGCAGCAGTGCGGGCAGCACGCCGGAGGCGTAGTGACTGTCCGGGGTCAGCCGGGTGAGCAATGCCATGGCGAGCCCGGCGCCGCACAACCCGGGCACGATCAGCGTGCGCGGCGCGACCCGATGCGTCAGGCGAGCCGAAATCAACTGCGCCGCAGCGGCTACCGCCAACGACAGCGGCAGGAAAGCCAGCCCGGCCCGCAGCGGGCCGTATCCGAGCACCGATTGCAGGTAGTAGGTGAGGAACAGGAACAGTGCGAGCATCCCGGCGACCGCGCAGGCCACCGTCAGCACCGCCCCCACCCGATTGCGGTTCGCGAACAGTCCCAGCGGCAGCAGCGGATCGGCGACCCGCGCCTCCCACAGCCCGAACAGAGCCAGCCCGATCACCCCGCCCGCTCCGGGAGCGAGCGTCGACATCGACGCCCACCCCGAGGTCGCGGCCTGGGACGCACCGAACACGACCGCCGTGACGCCGCCGGTCGCCAGGACCGCGCCGACGACATCGAGCCGTTCCCGGCGGATCCCGCGATCACCCGGCACCAGCAGCCGGCTACCGGCCAGGACCACGGCCACCAGCGCGATGTTCACGTAGCAGCACCAGCGCCAGCTCAGGGTCTGCGTCAGCAGCCCGCCCAGCACCAGCCCGATCGCGCCACCGCCACCGGCGATCGCCCCGAACACCGCGAAGGCTTTCGCCCGCAGCCGGGGATCGGCGAAGGTCACGCTCACCAGGCCCAGCACCGTCGGCGCGAGCAACGCGCCGAACACGCCTTGCGCCGCTCGGGCCGCGACCAGTTCGGCCAGATTTCGCGCCAACCCGGCGGCCCCGGAGGCCAGCGCGAATCCCGCCAATCCGATGGTGAGCGCCCGTCGCCGCCCGAGCAGATCCGACAGCCTGCCCCCGATCAGCAGCAGCCCGCCGAACGCCAGCGTGTACGCGGTGATGACCCACGCCCGCCCCGAATCGGAGAACCCGAGGTCCGCCTGCGCCGACGGCAACGCCACATTCATCACGGTCGCGTCGAGCGCAATCATCAACTGCGTCAACGAAACCACCACGAGCACGGCCCACTGCCGGGTGGTCGCCGGTGTCGGCTCGACCTCGTCCCACACCGGGGGACTCGCCCCGGCCCTGTCGACAGCCACCACGTTCCTCCTCGGTAGAACCAATCCGAGTGAAACGTTAGATATCGAATGATTAGATGTCAAACGTTTTCGGGACAGGGGTGTGTCGGAACCCGTCGACGATCACTTCATGGCGGCCGCGAAGGCCCGGGCGCAACCGAAGTCCGCCCGGCCCGCGACCAGCCGACCCCTACCCGGTGGGGCGGGCGATGAGCAGATGGCCCGTCATCGGCCTGTTGGTGACCTCACGCTGATCGACCGTGAGGCCGGCCCGCTCCAGCGCCGCACGGACTTCGGCGACCGGTCGGAGCGTGAATCCGTATGAGGTGAACGGCATTTTCGCCATGGCGTCGGGATCCCCGATGCCGATCACCAAGCGGCCCTTGGGTTTCAGGACGCGAGCCAACTCGGCGCACGCCGCGTCCAGCTCGGGCACGAAATAGATGGTGTTGCAGGTGATTACGGCATCCAGCGAGTCGTCCGCCAGGGGCAGCCCGGTGAGCGACCCCTCGACGAGGCGCAGCCGGTTGGAGGACACGTCGGCCGCGTACTCGGCGCGCGCCCGGGTGAGCATGTCCGCGGAGAGTTCGACGCCGGTCACGGTGCCGGTGGTGCCGACCCGGCCCAACAGCAGCGTAAGGCCGAGACCGCCGCCGAAGCCGATGTCGGCGGCCGCATCGGTGGGGGTGACCTCGGCGGCGGTGACGGCGGCCTCGATCAGCGGGTGGTTGCCGCGGTTGAGCAGGCGGGCGACGAGCTTGCCGAGGGGGCCGTGGGGGTGGCCCAGCTGGCCGGCGACCGTCGACATCAACCGTGTGACAATCGGATTCATGGTTTTCAGGCTACTGGGTCACAACCTGAGAATTGGGTATGGATTCGGGGAATCGCGCAAAACGGCGGTAGTCTGGACGTCGAGGGCGAGGCTTCCGGTGTCCCTCATCCGCCGGAAGCCTCGCCCTTCGGCTATCCAAAATCACCCCTGGGAAAAACCCGGTCGTTGGGCGATAATCCCAGCCCTTAGAATCACACGGTGACCAGCGCAGCCTCTGAGAACCCGCGAAATCGTGCCGATGCCCTCCCCAAGAGCTGGAACCCCAGCGACGTCGAGGCCGACCTGTACGAGCGCTGGGTAGGCGCCGGTTACTTCACCGCCGACACCGGCAGCGCCAAGCCCGCGTACTCCATCGTGCTGCCCCCGCCGAACGTCACCGGCACCCTGCACATGGGCCACGCCCTCGACCACACCCTCATGGACCTGCTGACCCGCCGCAAGCGCATGCAGGGCTTCGAGGTGCTGTGGCTGCCCGGCATGGACCACGCAGGCATCGCCACCCAGACCGTGGTGGAGAAGCAGCTCGCCGTCGACGGCAAGACCAAGGAAGACTTCGGCCGCGAACTGTTCGTCGACAAGGTCTGGGACTGGAAGCGCGAATCCGGCGGCCAGATCCAGGGCCAGATGCGCCGCCTCGGCGACGGCGTCGACTGGAGCCGCGACCGCTTCACCATGGACGAGGGCCTGTCCCGCGCCGTGCAGACCATCTTCAAGCGCCTCTACGACGCGGGCCTCATCTACCGCGCCGAACGCCTGGTGAACTGGTCGCCGGTGCTCAAGACCGGCATCTCCGACCTGGAGGTGGACCACAAGGAGGTCGAGGGCGAGCTCGTCTCGCTGCGCTACGGCTCGCTGAACGACGACGAGCCGCACGTGATCGTGGCCACCACCCGCGTGGAGACCATGCTCGGTGACACCGCCGTCGCGGTGCACCCCGACGACGAGCGCTACCAGGCCCTCATCGGCACCACCGTCTACCACCCGATCACCGGCCGCCAGATCCCGATCGTCGCCGACGACTACGTGGACCCCGAGTTCGGTTCCGGTGCGGTCAAGATCACCCCCGCGCACGACCCCAACGACTTCGAGCTCGGCCTGCGCCACAACCTGCCCATGCCGACCATCATGGATATCACCGGCAAGATCGCCGACAGCGGAACCGAATTCGACGGCATGGACCGCTTCGAGGCGCGGCTGAAGATCCGCGAGCGCCTCGAGGCCGAAGGTCGCGTGGTCGGGCGCAAGTACCCCTACATCCACCAGGTCGGCCACTCCGAGCGTTCCGGCGAACCCATCGAACCCCGCCTGTCCATGCAGTGGTGGGTCAAGGTCGAGGGCATCGCCAAGGCCGCCGGCGACGCGGTCCGCAACGGCGACGTCAAGATCCACCCGGCCAGCCAGGAACCGCGCTGGTTCGAGTGGGTCGACAACATGCACGACTGGAACATCTCCCGTCAGCTGTGGTGGGGCCACCGCATCCCGATCTGGTACGGCCCCGAAGGCGAGATCGTCTGCGTCGGACCCGACGAGCAGGCCCCCGAGGGCTACGTCCAGGACCCCGACGTGCTCGACACCTGGTTCTCCTCGGGCCTGTGGCCCTTCTCCACCATGGGCTGGCCCGACTCCACCGAGGAACTGCGCAAGTTCTACCCGACCAGCGTGCTGGTCACCGGCTACGACATCCTCTTCTTCTGGGTCGCCCGGATGATGATGTTCGGCATGTTCGTCTCCGACGACCCGGTGCTCACCGCCGGCAAGGACCCCAAGCAGGTCCCGTTCCAGGATGTGTTCCTGCACGGCCTGATTCGCGACGAACACGGCAAGAAGATGTCCAAGTCGCGCGGCAACGGCATCGACCCGCTGGACTGGATCAACGAGTACGGCGCCGACGCCACCCGCTTCACTCTGGCCCGCGGCGCGCAGCCCGGCGGCGACCTCTCGGTCGGCACCTCGCACGTGACCGCCTCGCGCAGCTTCATCACCAAGCTGTTCAACGCCACCAAGTTCGCGCTCATGAACGGTGCGCAGCCGGGCGAACTGCCCGCCCGCGACACGCTCACCGACAGCGACCTGTGGATCCTGGACCGCCTCGACGAGGTCATCGCCGAGGTCGACGGCGCCCTGGACCGCTACGAGTTCAGCAAGGCCCTCGAAGGGCTCTACCACTTCGCGTGGGACGAATTCTGCAGCTGGTACCTGGAATTGGCGAAGGTCCAGTTCGCCGAGTCCGAGGAGCGCGCCGCGAGCACCCGCATCGTGCTCGGCAACGTCCTCGACGCCGTGCTGCGCCTGCTGCACCCGGCCGTCCCGTTCGTCACCGAAACCCTGTGGCAGGCCCTGACCGACGGCGCCGAGGGCGAGTCCATCGTCATCTCCGCCTGGCCGGCCGTCTCCGGCGCGACCGCCGACACCGCCGCGGCCCAGCGGGTGGCCGACACCCAGAAGCTGATCACCGAGATCCGCCGCTTCCGCGCCGACCAGGGCCTGGCCGACAGCCAGAAGGTGGCCGCCCGCATCGCCGGCATCGACGCCGCCGACCTGCGCGCCCAGGAGGCGGGCATCGCCAACCTGGCCAAGCTGACCGAGGCGGGCGCGGACTTCGCGGCCACCGCGTCGGTCGAGGTGCGCCTGAGCACCGCGACGGTCACCGTCGAGATCGACACCTCCGGCACTGTCGACCTCGACGCCGAGCGCCGCCGCCTGGAGAAGGACCTCGCCGCCGCGCAGAAGGAACTGGCCGGCACCAACGGCAAGCTCGGCAACGCGGCCTTCCTGGCCAAGGCCCCCGAGGACGTGGTCGCGAAGATCAAGGCGCGCAAGGAGATCGCCGAGGGCGATGTCGAGCGCGTCACCGCCCGGCTCGCCGAGCTGGCCGCCAAGTGAACGACGAACCGGAGCGTCAGTACGCGGAGGGCTCGCTGACCCACGGCACTTCGCCGGTGGATCTGGCCGAGATGGCGCTGGTCGAGGCCGAACTCGATCGGCGCTGGCCGGAGACCAAGATCGAGCCGTCGCTGTCGCGGATCGCCACGCTGATGGATCTGCTGGGCTCGCCCCAGCAGTCCTATCCGGCCATCCACATCGCCGGCACCAACGGCAAGACCTCGGTGACGCGCATGATCGACGCGCTGCTCACCGCGCTGCACCGGCGGACCGGGCGGATCACCAGCCCGCACCTGCAGCTGGCCACCGAGCGCATCGCCATCGACAACGCGCCCATCACGCCGGGGCGCTACGTGGAGGTGTACCGGGAACTGCTGCCGTTCGTCGAGATGATCGACGCGCAGTCGAAAGCCGCGGGCGGCCCGGCCATGTCGAAGTTCGAGGTGCTCACCGGGATGGCGTACGCGGCCTTCGCGGAAGCCCCGGTGGATGTGGCCGTCGTGGAGACCGGACTGGGTGGTCGCTGGGATGCCACCAATGTGATCGACGGCCAGGTCGCCGTCATCACCCCGATCGGCTTGGACCACACCGAATTCCTCGGCCCCGACCTCACCTCCATCGCGGGGGAGAAGGCCGGAATCATCAAGAAGGCCCCCGAGGACGAACTGTCCCCGCGCGACACCGTCGCCGTCATCGCCCAGCAGGAACCCGAAGTCATGGACGTCCTGCTGCGCCGCGCCGTAGAAGTCGACGCGGCCGTGGCCCGCGAAGGCTCGGAGTTCCAGGTACTTTCGCGTCGCGTCGCCATCGGCGGCCAGATGCTCGAACTCCAGGGCCTCGGCGGCGTCTACGACGACATCTTCCTGCCCATGCACGGCGAACACCAGGCCCGCAATGCTGTGCTCGCGCTGGCCGCGGTCGAGGCGTTCTTCGGCGCGGGCGCGTCCCGGCAGCTCGACATCGACGCGGTGCGAGCCGGATTCGCGAGCGCGCTGAGCCCGGGCCGGATGGAGCGCATGCGCAGCGCGCCCACCATCTTCATCGACGCCGCGCACAACCCGCACGGCGCCAAGGCTTTGGCCGCCACCCTGACCAGTGAGTTCGATTTCCGCAAACTGGTCGGCGTGGTCGCGGTGCTGGCCGACAAGGACGCCGGCGGCATCCTCGACGCCCTGGAACCGATCCTCGACGAGATCGTCGTCACCGAGAACGGCTCCCCGCGCGCGCTGCCCGTCGACGACCTGGCCAACCTCGCGGTCCAGCGTTTCGGCGACGAGCGCGTGGCCGTCGCCCACGACCTGGCCGACGCCATCGAGACCGCCATCGCGCTCGCCGAAGGCGGGGAGGACGGCGAATTGGTTTCCGGCGCGGGCATAGTCATCACCGGCTCGGTCGTCACCGCCGGGTCCGCCCGCAGCCTGTTCGGAAAGGATCCCGCATGACGGACGCCACCCCCGAGGTCCCGCCGCCCGCCACCGACCCGTGGAAGGGCCTGCGCGGCGTCATGGCCGGCACCCTGGTCCTCGAGGCCATCACCGTGCTGCTCGCGCTGCCGGTGATCAGCGCCGTCGGCGGCGGTCTGCGCTGGTGGTCGGTCCTCTACGTCGTCGGCCTGGCCGTGGTGATGTTCCTCGGCGCGGGCGTGCAGCGCCGGCCCTGGGCCATCCCGTTCAACCTGGCCCTGCAGGTGGCGTTGCTGCTCGGCGGCTTCATCCACATCTCGATCCTGGTGATCGGCGTGGTCTTCGTCGCCGTCTGGGTGTTCGTGCTGTTCCTGCGCGCGGATGTGAAGAAGCGCATGGACGCGGGAACCTTGCCCAGTCAGCGCATGTCCGGGGCGTAGTTTGCGTTGCCCAGGGTGACAACTGATTTCGTTGCGCCCGGGGTAACTCGCCGGGTACGGCCAGAATTGTTTCGGGTCCTGACCGCCGGCCCGCGAATGGGAGTGGCTGCGGCTCCCAGCTGTGCGCTTGAGTCTCGGAGAGGCGGGGGAGCTAAGGTTGCGGGCGTGACTGAGCAGACGTTGGTACTCATCAAGCCCGACGGCGTGGCCCGCGGCCTCGTCGGGGAGATCATCACCCGCATCGAGCGCAAGGGTCTGAAGATCGCGGCGCTGAAGCTCGTGAACGTCTCCGAGGAAGTGGCGGTGGTCCACTATGCCGAGCACGCCGAGCGTCCGTTCTTCGGCTCCCTGATCGAATTCATCACCTCCGGTCCGGTCGTCGCGGCCGTGCTCGAGGGTGAGCGCGCCATCGCCGCCTTCCGTCAGATCGCCGGCGGCACCGACCCGGTCGAGAAGGCCGTCCCCGGCAGCATTCGCGGTGACTACGCCCTCGAGACCCAGTTCAACCTCGTGCACGGCTCCGACTCGCCCGAGTCCGCCAAGCGTGAGATCGACATCTGGTTCCCCGGGTTCGCGCACTGATCTCGCGGGGGTGTTTGCCCCCGAATCCTCTATCGATAGGTCCGGGGGTACGCCCCCGGACCTTCGGCGTAGTGAACGCCCATGACACTCGCGAGGCCCGCTCCGGGCCGCGTGGGCACGACGCCCCGGCGTGGTGTGGGATACTGGCTCTGGAAGTGACCGACGCCGGCCGTTTGCGGCAGGCATCGTGCACCTCCGAACGACACCGCGGAGCGACGGACGATCATCGCTGCCGCCGACGGCTTCCTAGACTCGGCCGTTGGACAGGCACGCTGGATGAACGCTCGTGACACGGAGTTGAGCCAACCAACCAGGCGCCACGTGACCTGTTAGCCCGAACGACGAGACACCGGTGATAACGGGCCACGCGGCGCGAAGACTTACGATCTCGCGCCTCCGGGCGTGAGGCCAACAGAACAGTGCCCCCGCGTCGGCCGCGTCACTCCTAAGTAGGAACGCGCCCGGGGGCCCCGAGGAGATTTCGTGGCCGATCAAGAGCCGCAGGACGCATCGCAGGTGAACGGTGAAGGGGGCGCTCAGATCACCCCGGCTGCCGGACAATTGCCGGAACGGATCCGAGTGCACGCACTGGCGAAGCTGCTGGGCACCACCAGCAAACGTATTCTGGCCCACCTGACCGAGATGGGCGCTCAAGCGAGAAGCCCGCAGTCGAGTCTGGATCGCACCGTCGCCGAGACCGTGCGCGACGCCTTCGGGCCGCGTGATGTCGAGGGCGCCCCGGCGGGTCCGGGACCGATCGCCGAAACCACCGTCGCCGCCGCCATCGCCGCGGGCGACGACCGGGCCGCCGACGAGCTGGCCGCCGAGGAAGTCGAGGCCGCCGAGTCTGCGGTCACCCCGACCTCGTCGCAGTCCACCCTGTTCGCCAGCCCCTTCCTGAGCGAAGCCCAGGTCGAAGAGCAGGTGCAGTATCAGCCGGCCGCCGTCGTCGCGGCGCCGCTGTTCCTGTCGCCGGACGCCACGGCCGTGGAGGAGACCCGCCGCAAGCGCCGTGAGCGCAAGCCGCGCGTCGAAGAGCCGGTCGCCGCCGAGGAGAAGCGGCTCCACCTCTCTGCGCCTTCCGAGGACGCGGCCACCGCGG
The DNA here is from genome assembly GCF_018362975.1 of Nocardia tengchongensis. Classification (NCBI taxonomy): domain Bacteria; kingdom Bacillati; phylum Actinomycetota; class Actinomycetes; order Mycobacteriales; family Nocardiaceae; genus Nocardia; species Nocardia tengchongensis. The sequence goes on along the minus strand of NZ_CP074371.1, from coordinate 7,452,477 downwards.
TCACCGAGGACACCGCCGCCGAGGACGCCGAGGACGAGGGCGACTGGGACGGCGATCAGGACCGGGAGCAGCGCGAGGGCACCTCGCGTCGCCGCCGCCGGGGCCGTCGCGGCCGCGGCCGGGGTCGCGGTGAGCAGCACGGCGACGCCGAGGGCGAGGACGAGGAGTCCGACACCGAGGACGAGCCGGCCGAAGCCGCCGACACCGAGGCCGCCGACGAGGACGACGACGCGGGCGTGCCCGAGGGTTCGAGCAGCCGTCGCCGCCGTCGCCGTCGCCGCCGCAAGGGCGGGGACGACAACGAGCCCGAGGTCTCCGACGACGATCCGCCGAACACCGTCGTGCACGAGCGGGAGCCGCGCAGCAAGCGCCGCGCCGCCGCGCAGGTGGACGAGGTGCAGGGCATCAGCGGTTCCACCCGCCTGGAGGCCAAGCGCCAGCGCCGCCGCGACGGTCGCGAGGCCGGCCGCCGCCGCCCGCCGATCCTGACCGAGTCGGAGTTCCTGGCCCGCCGCGAAGCGGTGGACCGGGTGATGGTGGTGCGCGAGAAGCACTTCCCCGAACACCCGACCTCCACGACCCAGGTGGCGGTGCTCGAGGACAACATCCTGGTCGAGCACTTCGTGACCTCCACGGGCTCGGCGTCCATGGTCGGCAACGTGTACCTGGGCAAGGTGCAGAACGTGCTGCCGTCGATGGAGGCCGCCTTCGTCGACATCGGCCGCGGCCGCAACGGCGTGCTGTACGCGGGCGAGGTGAACTGGGAGGCCGCCGGTCTGGGCGGCAAGGAGCGCAAGATCGAGCAGGCGCTGCGGCCCGGTGACACCGTGCTGGTGCAGGTCTCGAAGGATCCGGTGGGCCACAAGGGCGCCCGCCTGACCACGCAGATCAGCCTGGCCGGTCGCTTCCTGGTGTACGTGCCGGGCGGCTCCTCGACCGGTATCTCGCGCAAGCTGCCCGACACCGAGCGCAAGCGGCTCAAGGAGATCCTGCGCGACATCGTGCCGCAGGACGCGGGTGTCATCATCCGTACCGCGTCGGAGGGTGTCTCCGAGCCGGAGCTGGCCCGCGACGTCGAACGGCTGCAGGCGACCTGGCGCACCATCGAGGAGCAGTCCAAGCAGGGATCGGGCGCGCCCAAGACCCTCTACGAGGAGCCTGACCTGCTGGTCAAGGTGGTCCGCGACCTGTTCAACGAGGACTTCTCGAAGCTGGTCATCGAGGGCGAGCGCGCCTGGACCACGGTCGAGAACTACGTGCGCACGGTCGCTCCGGACATGCTGGCCCGCGTCGAGCGCTACGACAACAGCGCGGTGGACGTCTTCGGCAGCCTGCGCATCGACGAGCAGCTGGCCAAGGCCCTGGACCGCAAGGTGTGGCTGCCCTCGGGCGGCACCCTGGTGATCGATCGCACCGAGGCGATGACCGTGGTCGACGTCAACACCGGCAAGTTCACCGGGTCGGGCGGGTCCAACCTCGAGGAGACGGTGACCCGCAACAACCTGGAGGCGGCCGAGGAGATCGTGCGCCAGATGCGGTTGCGCGACATCGGCGGCATGATCGTCGTCGACTTCATCGACATGGTGCTCGAGTCCAACCGGGATCTGGTGCTACGCCGCTTGACCGAGGCGCTGGGCCGCGACCGCACCCGCCACCAGGTTTCCGAGGTCACCTCGCTGGGCCTGGTCCAGATGACCCGTAAGAAGCTGGGCACCGGCCTGGTCGAGGCGTTCTCCACCACCTGTGAGACCTGCCACGGCCGCGGCATCCTGGTGCACAACTACCCGGTCGAATCCTCGGCTCCGGCCGGTGGGGACAGCGGGGAGGGCGTGAGCCGTCGCGAGGGTTCGCGTCGTCGTCGCAAGGACCGCAACGCCGCTGCCGCCGAGCCGGCCCCGGCCGTCGAACCGGTGGCCGAGGAGCCGGCCGAGAAGCCCGAGGATCTGGCGGAGAAGGCCGAGAAGGCCGCCACCAAGCGGGCCCACCCGGTCGCCCTCGCCATGGCCGCGCACGTGACCGACGAGGAACTGACCGCCGAGGGCGCCGCGCTCACCAACGGCGCTGCCGCGTCCGCGGTGACCGCCGAGGCCACCGCAGCGGCAGCGGCCGCTGCCGCCGAGGCGCTGGCGGACGAGGCCGAGGCCGCGTCCGAGGTGCAGGCCGCCGCGTCCGCGCCCGCCGCGGACACCGTGGTGGTCGAATCCGAGCCGGAGGCAATCGAATCGCCGATCGCCGAGGCGAAGGCGGCTGTGGCCGCCGTGGCCGCGGCGGAGGCCGCCGCATCGGTGCCGTCGGGTCGTCGTCCCGCCCGTCGCCGGGTGGCGCGCACGGCCGCGGCTCCCGCGTCCGACAGCCAGGGCGCGGTGTTCGTGCTCTCCAGCGGTGAGCAGGCCGACAAGCCGGGCTTCAACCTCGACGACCTGGCTCCGGCCGTGGTCCCGCCGCGGGCCCGCCCGCGCCGTCGGGCCGCGGGCCGTCCCGCCGGTGCGCCGGAGGGCGAGAACTAGCCTCCACGTAGGAGATCGACTGTGGCCCCGCCGGATTCCGGTGGGGCCACAGCTTTTTCCTCGTATGATGAACGCCATTCACGGACCGCTCACGGTCCGGCAACGTTGTGCGCACAGGCTCCGGGCGTTCGATCCATCACAGCGGTCGATCCATCACAGAAGGGGAAATCACATGGGTTCCGCAGCCGACTTCCTGAGCGACCTGCTCGTCCAGACCATCACCAAGCTGCTGTCCGCCGGCAGCAGCACCCTCAGCGCGAAGTAGCTCGCAGCTCGCGTGAGACGACCGTGGCCCCGCCGGAATCCCGGCGGGGCCACGGTCTTTCGGCGTGGGTCAGGCGAGTTCGTACTCGAACCAGATGCGGTGGGTGCCGTCCGCGTCGATGGCGATGTCGCCCTTGCCGGTGATGCCCGTCAGCGCGCCGGTGCCGCTGCCCGGCACGATGGCGAAGAACCCATCGCTGCGATCGGTGCCGGTGGTCGAGGCCGCGTGCACGAAGTTGAACGCGCCCGCCTGCCCGTTGAGGGTGCCTTCGAAGGATTCCATCGCCAGGTAGGTCCCGATGCCCTGTTCCTGGTCGAAGGCGGCGGTGAACAGGGTGGCGGAACGCCCCGCGACCTCGCCCTCGAACTGCTTCTCCATCTTCGACAGTCCGACCGGCAGTCCGGTGGCGACGGCGGGGTCGGGGGTGATGTCGGTGGGGGTGAAGGACTTGACGCTGAAGGTGCCTGTCGCTCGCATGGTTCGATTGTGCCCGGGTGGCGTGGCGCGATCTTGTAAGAACGCGACACCTGCGGGAGAGCGGTGCGGCAGCCCCGGTTTGGAGTGGTCACCGGTGTCCTGTAGTCTTGGTCAGTCGCTGCCCCCTGCGACGGCACTCTGTTGTGACTAGTGCTGTGAGTGGGCCCGGTTCGGTTCGTTAGAGCCACTGGCCCGAGGCGGCGGTGAATACCCAGACCAGTCTGCGGCGGTTACCGATTGTGAATCGGATGACCAGCCGTGTGAACATAGTGCCGAGCACTTGTAAAGAAAGAAGGGCAGCCGACCGATGGCATCGTACGCAATCGTCAAGACCGGCGGAAAGCAGTACAAGGTCGCGGTCGGTGACCTGGTGAAGGTCGAGAAGATCGAGGGTGAGCCGGGCACTGCTGTGTCCCTGGCGCCGGTGCTGGTCGTTGACGGCGCCGAGCTGACCACCGATGCTGACAAGCTGGCGAAGGTTTCCGTGTCCGCCGAGGTCGTCGAACAGACCAAGGGCCCGAAGATCCGCATCCACAAGTTCAAGAACAAGACCGGCTACCACAAGCGTCAGGGCCACCGTCAGAAGCTGACGGTCCTGAAGGTCACCGGCATCAAGTAATCCGACTTGGGGTTCGTCACCCCGGCACGAGGAGTTTGAAATGGCACATAAGAAGGGTGCATCCAGCTCGCGCAATGGTCGCGATTCGAATGCCCAGCGGCTCGGCGTGAAGCGCTTCGGCGGTCAGGCCGTCAAGGCCGGCGAGATCCTGGTTCGCCAGCGCGGCACGCACTTCCACCCCGGCGTCAACGTCGGCCGTGGCGGCGACGACACGCTGTTCGCTCTCGAGGCGGGCGCGGTGCAGTTCGGTACCAAGCGTGGTCGCAAGACCGTCAACATCGTGGTGCCGGAGCCGGTGAACGCCTGACCGGCGCACCGGAGTCCGCTCCACTAGCTTTTCGAAGCGGGTCAGGGTTGCACTAACCCTGGCCCGCTTTGCTGTTCGCAGCCCCGCTCGCGCTTCCTGCCGAGTCCCGGGGCGTCACATTCAGTCGACAAGTCCTGAAGGAGGATGATCACCGATATGTCCAAATTCATCGACCGTGTCGAGCTGCACGTGCGTGCGGGCAAGGGTGGACACGGCTGCGCTTCGGTGCGCCGGGAGAAGTTCATGCCGTTGGGTGGACCCGACGGCGGTAACGGCGGCAACGGCGGGGACGTGACCCTCGAGGTCGACCCGAACGTGCACACGCTGCTGGACTTCCATTTCCACCCGCATGCCAAGGGCGGGAACGGCAAGCCCGGTGAGGGCAGCAACCGCAATGGCAAGCAGGGCGAGGGGCTGCTGCTGAAGGTGCCGGACGGCACCGTGGTGATGAGCACCGACGGCGAGGTGCTGGCGGACCTGACCGGCGCGGGCACCCAGTACGTGGCGGCCCGGGGTGGTCGCGGCGGGCTCGGCAACGCGGCGCTGGTGTCCAAGGCGCGCAAGGCGCCCGGTTTCGCGCTGCTCGGCGAGGACGGCCAGGAGCGCGATGTCGTTCTGGAGCTGAAGTCGGTCGCCGATGTCGGCCTGGTGGGTTTCCCGTCGGCCGGTAAGTCGTCGCTGGTGTCGGTGCTGTCGGCGGCCAAGCCGAAGATCGCGGATTACCCGTTCACCACGCTGGTGCCGAACCTCGGTGTGGTGCTCGCCGGCGATACGACGTTCACCGTGGCCGACGTGCCGGGTCTGATTCCGGGCGCGAGCGAGGGCCGCGGTCTGGGTCTGGACTTCCTGCGGCACCTGGAGCGCTGCGCGGTGCTGGCTCATGTGGTGGACTGCGCCACGCTGGAGCCCGGTCGTGATCCGGTGTCGGATGTGGATGCGCTGGAGGCCGAGCTGGCGGCGTATCAGCCCGCGCTGGCCGGTGACACCGGTCTGGGTGATCTGGCCGATCGCCCGCGCGTGGTGATCCTCAACAAGGCCGATATCCCCGATGCCGACGAGCTGGCCGAGTTCGTGCTGCCGGAGTTCGAGAAGCGCGGCTGGCCGGTGTTCAAGATCTCGGCGGTGAGCCGGGAAGGCTTGCTGCCGTTGACCTTCGCGCTGGCCGAGATGGTCGCCGAGTACCGCGAGGCGCATCCGAAGGCGGAGCCGAAGCGGGCCATCATCCGCCCGGTCGCCAAGGGCGACAGCGGTTTCCGGGTCATCCGTGATCCCGAGGTCGAGGGCGGCTTCATCGTGGTGGGCGAGCGGCCCGAGCGGTGGGTGCGCCAGACCCAGTTCGACAACGACGAGGCCGTGGGCTACCTGGCGGATCGCCTGGCCCGCCTCGGTGTCGAGGACGAGCTGGTCAAGCTGGGCGCCGAGCCGGGCGCTTCGGTGACCATCGCGGATTACTGCTTCGATTGGGAGCCTTCGATTTCCGCGGGTGTGGACACCCTGCTGACCCGCCGTGGCGTGGACCCGCGCCTGGATCAGACCGAGCGCATCGGTGCGGCCGAGCGCAAGCACGCTTCGCGCGTGCGTCGTGGCCTGGTCGACGAGAACGAGTAATACTGTGCCACCGGGCTGTTCGCGACGGAGCGGACAGCCGGTGTGGGCGAACGACGGATTCGGGTGCGACGGTGCTTCGGTATCGCAGGCGAATTGAGGTGTGGTGCAAGTGAGTTCGAGTGGCACTCAGGCGGCCGAGCGTGGCGCCGGGGAACTCAGCGCGGCGCGGCAGGCCATCGCGTCGGCGCGCAGCGTGGTGGTGAAGATCGGCTCGTCGGCGCTGACCAGCCTGGAGGGCGGTCTCGATACCGGCCGCCTGGACCGGCTGGCCGATGCGGTGGAGACCCGCATGCGCGCGGGTTCGGATCTGGTGGTGGTGTCCTCGGGCGCGATCGGCGCGGGCATGGCTCCGCTCGGATTGTCCAAGCGGCCCAAGGATCTCGCGACCAAGCAGGCCGCGGCGAGTGTCGGGCAGCTGGCTTTGGCGCACGCGTGGGGCACCTCTTTCGCCCGCTACGACCGGGTGGTCGGCCAGGTGTTGTTGAGCGCGGGGGATTTCGGCCGCCGCGAGCCGCATCGCAATGCCCAGCGAACCCTGGATCGGCTGCGGTCGCTGCACGCGATCGCGGTGGTGAACGAGAACGACACCGTCGCAACGGAAGAGATCCGTTTCGGCGACAACGACCGGCTGGCCGCGCTGGTCGCGCATCTGGTCGGCGCGGACGCGTTGATCCTGCTGTCGGATGTGGACGGCCTCTACGACGGTGACCCGCGCAAGGGTTCGGCGAATTTCATTCCGGAGGTGCGCAGCAGCGCGGATCTGGACGGTGTGATCGCCGGTTCCGGTGGCGCGCTGGGGACCGGGGGCATGGCTTCCAAGTTGTCGGCGGCCCGGTTGGCCGCCGATGCCGGTGTGCCGGTGCTGCTGGCCGCGGCTTCCGATGCGGCGGCGGCACTTTCGGGTGCGACGGTCGGCACGGCGTTCGCCGCGCGTCCGGTTCGGTTGTCGGCCCGCAAGTTCTGGGTTCGGCATGCCGCCGACGCCCGGGGCGCGGTGCATTTGGACGCCGGCGCGGTGTCGGCGGTGTCGGAGCGCCGGCATTCGCTGCTGGCGGCGGGCATCACCTCGGTGACGGGTCATTTCTACGGCGGTGACGTCATCGATCTGATCGCGCCGGACGGTGTGCTGGTCGCGCGCGGGGTCGCGGCGTATGACAGTGATGAGCTGGAGACCATGAAGGGTCTGTCCACTACCGCGCTGCCGGACAGCATGCAGCGTCCGGTCGTGCATGCCGATGATCTGGTGAAGGTCTAGGTCCGCTGCCCTCGTGGTGATCTGATTTCGCTGCGTGGTGGCCGCGTGGTTTCGCGGCTCGGGTGAAGGTCTGGCGTCGCCTGGGCTACGTGGTGGCGACATGTCTGTTACGGGCGAATTGCATTGGAGGAGAGGGCAAGTAACACTACGGACTGGGCGGTTGGTCTCGCGCTGTAGGGGCAGTGGGAGGGCGGGGGAAGGGCGGTGGCCGGGACAGCCGATCGGTTCATGCTGGAGGTGCACCCGGTGCCGCATCGAGATGTGCCCTTCGCCGATAGCGGTTGCCCGGATCCGGCGCGGTCCGCCCTTGCCGCGCCGGGCTCGCGGTCCGGTGGCCGCCCGCGGCCCGGGTGCGCCCGCACCGCCCGTGGAGGTAGGTATGTACGTACCGCAACCTGATAGCACACCGCTGTGGCGGGCGAGCGGCCGTGACACCAGATTCGACCACCGCCACGGCCCCGCCGCGGACCGGACGGCCCGGTTCGACGACGATCGTCCGCTGCTACCCGACTGGCACGAACTGCTGGCCGCCTTCTGCGGTCACATCGGGGACCAGCCCGAGGACCACCCGGTCACCCGCTGGTCCCGGGTGCTGGCGGAGCTGCATCTGCAACGGCGCCACACCCGCTCCGGCGATGTGGGCGGGATCGACGAGCTACGCGCTCAGCTGGTGACCTTCATCGACGAGTGGGTATCGAGCCGGGCGCTGCCGAGGGGTGCAGCGCGGGCCGAATCCTTGGGAGCCGTGGTCGACGCCATGGCCGCCGCACATGTGCGTGCCGTGCATCTGCTCAGAACGGCAGAGAAGGTGTCGGACGAACAAGTACACGCCGCCTGGTTTCTGCTGGCGCAGATGGCGGACGGCTGGACCGATCGGGCCGCAGGGGTTGTCGGCCCACGGATCCGCCGTACCGCCTGAAACGCCGGTGTCACAACCGGATCCGGGCGGTCGGAGGTAGCCCGCGACGGGCGTGTGAATTGCGCCGCACACGCCCCGCGGGCGCCTCGTTCCCGGTGCGGGTCACCGGGCGCGTCGAGAGATCAACCTGCCTGGCACGTATCTGTCACCGGGCAGGTCGCTACTCGTTCAGCGCCCGCGCCACGCTGCGATAACCAGGCGATGTGCCTGGTTCACCACGTTGGATGCGCCTCGATCACACACTCCGGGGCGGCGGTCGGGGTGATTCCGGTGAGCACGAAACCGCTGCGGGAGAGCAGGTTTCCGAACTCGGTCTTGGTGCGTTCCCGCCCGCCCGCGGTATTGACCAGCATCTCCAGGTCGATCACCTTGCCGGGGTGCGGGCGGTGGTGCTCGGGCATCACCATCTCGATGATCAGCAGCCGCGCTTCGGATTCCATGGCGGTGCGCACGGTCCGCAGGATGCGTTCGGCGTCCGCGTCGGACCAGTCGTGGACGATGTGCTTGAGCAGGTAGGCGTCCGCGCCCTTGGGGACCGTGTCGAAGAAGCTGCCGCCTTCCACGGTGAGGCGGCCGGTGAGCCCCGGGCCCAGCAGCTGTTCCTCCAGCCCGTCGGCCACCCGAGGCAGGTCGAACACGGTGCCGCGCATGGACGGATGGCGGTGCAGGATGTCCACCAGCAGACTGCCGCGGCCGCCGCCGATGTCCACGATCGAGCCGAAGCGCCCGAAATCGAAGGCGGCCTGCAGCGGTTCGGTGGACAGGCCGCCGACGCTGGTCATGGCCTGGTCGAAGACCTGCCCGGCCTCGGGATGCTGCTCGGCGAACTCGAAGAACTCCATGCCTTCGAGCTCCGGCCAGAGCGATCGGCCGGAGCGGACCGAGTCGGCCAGATACGACCAGTGCTTGCGGTGCAGGTCGTTTCCGAGGAACACGAACAGGTCGCGCATCGAGACCGCGGCGTCGGTGCGCAGTCCCTGTGAGATGCCGGTCAGCTCGTAGGCCCCGTCGCGGCGTTGCCCGAATACGCCCGCGCTGATCAGCAGGCGCATGAGCCGGCGCACCCCGTCCTCGCTGGCGCCGATGGCGCGCGCCAGGTCGGCGGGCTGCCGGGGGCCCTCGGCCAGGGCGTCGGCGATGCCGAGTTCGGCCGCCGCGCAGGTGGCCTGGGTCAGGTACCCGGAAGTCGACAATTCCAGGAGGGCGATGTGCCCCGGGACCAGCCGCCGGTGCAGGGCGGCCAGTCCGTCGCGGACCCAGGTGAGGGCGCGCAGGAGCGGCAGTGGTGGAACCTTCGGTGGTGGTGCGGACGCCATGCTGAACTCCCCGGGATCGTTCGGCGACTGCGGGATTCGTCCGAGCCTACGCGCCGCGCCCCTGGTGGGCAGTGGTTTCCGCGACGACCGGGCTACCGGGCGCGGCGTGGCTCGGGCGGGTTGCGGCGTGGCTCAGGCGGCGCCGAAGGCGGGCGCGTTCTCGCGGGCCCACTGGGCGAAGGTGCGGGCCGGGACGCCGAGCAGGGTCTCGGTGGTGTCGGCGGGGGTTTCGGGCTGGTCGGTGGTGCGTGCCCAGGTCTGGAGCAGGGCGTTCACGATGTAGGGCGGCATGGTGCCCGACATCTGGGCCTCGGCCTCGGCCGGGGTGATGGTGGTGATCGGGATCTCGCGGCCGACGGCCTCGGCGAGGTGACCGATCTGCGCGCGGAAGCTGATCGCCGCCGGGCCGGTGAGAGTGACTGTGCGGCCGCGCAATTCGTCGCCGGTGAGGGCGGCCACCGCGATGTCGGCGATATCGAGGGGGTGGATCATGGCCAGGGCGGCGTCGGGATAGGCGTGCTGAATCGGCTCGCCGGCCGACACCGCCGCGATCCAGCCGAAGGCATTGCTGTCGAACCCGCCCGGTCGCAGCGTGGTGGTGGCGAGATTCACGGCGGCGAGGGCGTTTTCGACAGCCAGGTGGCTCGCGCCGATGGGATTGGCGGCGGCGTTCGGATCGTTGACCGCCGAGGACGACAGCAGCACGACATGCTCCACGCCGGCGGCCGCGGCGGCCTGCGCGAAGGTGCCGGCGGCGGCCGGGTTGGCGTAGAGGAAGACCTGGCGCACGTCTTTCAGTGCGGCGGTGAGGCTTTCGAGGTCCTCGGGCAGAGTGGTGGCCTCGATCCCGGCGGGGAGGTCGAGAGCCGAGGGGTCCTTGCTGGCGGCGCGGACCGGCAGGCCGCGCGCGTGCAGGGTGGTGAGGACGGCGCGGCCGATCTGGCCGCGAGCGCCGGTGACGAGAGTGGTCATGAAATGCATGCTGTCATGCACACAGTTGCGCGTCAACACATATGTTCCGCTATGCATGCAGATGCTTCCATGCATGCAGATACGATGTGGGCATGACTCAGGACGACCGCACCCCCGACGAGCTGCTCGATGCCATCGGCCCGGCATTCGGCAAGCTTCGCCGCGGTGTCCTGCAGCAGGTCGAGAATCCGATCAGCGCCAAGGACTCCACCCGCGCCCTGGTGCTGGGCCTGGTCCTGGGCTGCGGGCAGGACCAGCCGGGGGAGATGACCGTCGGCGGTATCGCCGCGGCCATGTGTGTGGACCCGTCGGTGGCGAGTCGCATGGTCACCGACAACATCAAGGCGGGCTACCTGCTGCGGGTCCCCTCACAGCTCGACGGCCGCCGCGCCGTCCTCGAGCTCAGCCCCGAGGGCCTGGAGTTCATGACCCGCTTCCGTGGACAGCAGCGCGTCGCCTTCGAATACATCACGGCCGAGTGGCCGGAACAGGACCGCCTCGACTTCGCGCGCCTCATGTTGCGCTACGTCGACGCCATCGAGAACCTCGAGAACCGGCGGCCCGCCCACGACGCCTGAGCGCGTCAGGGCCCGGCAGTTCCCCCATAGATGGCGGCCTTGCCGTCCGGATCGTGGTCCGTGCCGAAGTCGACGGCCGAATGCTCCCGGTCGACCTCCTCGATCCACTGCGTCGGCTCGGGCGGTAGCTTGCGCCAGCGCGCCCGTGGATCGTTGGCCTCGTCCCCGCTGTTCCCCGTACTCATGCTCTCTCCCCTCCCCGTTCGACGGTACGCCGATGGTCAGGAAGGGGTGGCCAATGCGAAGGGGAGGATGGCGTCGGCTCCGGCGGAGCGGAGCTGGCGGGCAGCCATGGTGAAGGTCCAGCCGGTGTCGGTGAGGGCGTCGACCAGCAGGATCGGGCCGCCGACCGCGGTGAGATCCGGTGTCTCCCAAGCATTGTGGAGGGCGGCGACGCGGTGGGCCGAGTTGGCGGCCGACACCGGCGGTAGATCGGGGCGTAGCGAGAGGACGCCGAGGTCCTGGAGGCGGCCGATCTCGGCGAGGCGGGCGGCCAGGGATCGGGTCAGCAGGGGGCGGGTGCCGGAGTCCAGGGCCAGGACGGCGGTGGGGCGCTGGGCCCAATCCCATTCGCGCAGCACGATGGTGCAGGCGCGGAAGACCTCGTCGGGGACCGGGGCGTCGGGGCCGTCGAGCAGGGGGCGCAGGCGCTGGCCCCAGCCGAGATTGCTCAGGCGGCCCAGCACGCGGCCGGTCTCGGGGCCGTCGGTGATCTTGCCGGACAGCGAGATTCCGAGTTTGGCCAGGCCGGTGGGCCACTGCTTGCGGGGCGCGAGATCGATGCCGGGGCGGTCCAGGCGGGTGCGGATCTCGGCCAGTTCGGTGTCGTCGACGGCGGTGTCCTGGCGGGCGCCGGTGCAGTTGTCGCAGCGGCCGCAGTGGGTGCCGAGCACCAGGCCCGGATCGTCGAGTTGGCTGCGCAGGAACGTCATCCGGCATTCGGCGGTGGACTGGTAGTCGATCATGGCCTGCTGCTCGGCCTCGCGCGCGACGCTGAGGCGCTCGTAGCGCTCGGTGTCGTAGACCCAGGGTTCGCCGGTGCCGAGCCAGCCGCCGCGCACCCGGCGTACCGCGCCGTCCACGTCGAGCACCTTGAGCACCATCTCCAGGCGGGAGCGATTCAGCTCCACCAAGGGTTCCAGGGCGGCGGTGGACAGCGGGCGCTCGGTGTCCAGGGCGGCCAGCACCGAGCGCACGATGTGCTCGCGCGGGAAGGCCACCGACGCGAAGTAGCTCCAGATCTGGCGGTCCTCGTGGCCGGGCAGCAGCACCACCTCGGCCCGCTCGGTGCCGCGGCCCGCACGGCCCACCTGCTGGTAGTAGGAGATGGGGGAGGAGGGCGCGCCCAGGTGCACCACGAACCCGAGATCCGGCTTGTCGAAACCCATTCCGAGCGCGGAGGTGGCGATCAGCGCCTTCACCTCGTTGTTCAACAGCGCGGCCTCGAGCGCTTCGCGTTCGGTGGGATCGGTCTGCCCGGTGTAGGCGGCGACGTGGTGTCCGTGCGAGTTCAATACGTCGGCGAGATCGTGGGCGGCGGCCACGGTGAGCGCGTAGACGATGCCCGAACCGGGCAGTTCGTGCAGCCGTTTGCTGAGCCAGGCGGTGCGCTGCACCGCGTCGGGAATCCGCACCACCGACAGGTGCAGCGACTCGCGGTCCAGGCTGCCGCGCAGAACGAGTGTGTCCGTGCCGATCTGGGTGGCGACGTCGGTCACCACCCGGTCGTTGGCGGTGGCCGTGGTGGCCAGCACCGGCACCTCCGAGCCGAGATCGGCGATGAGGGTGCGGATCCGGCGATAGTCGGGCCGGAAGTCGTGCCCCCAGTCCGAGACGCAGTGCGCTTCGTCGATCACCACCAGCCCGGCGTCGGCGGCCAGCTTGGGCAGCACCGAATCCCGGAAGTCCGGATTGTTCAACCGTTCCGGGCTCACCAGCAGCACGTCGACGTCCCCCGCGGCCATCCGCGCGTGGATCTCGTCCCACTCGGTGACGTTGCCCGAATTGATGGTCGCCGCAACGACTCCCGCCCGTTCGGCGGAGGACACCTGGTTGCGCATCAACGCCAGCAGCGGCGACACGATCACCGTCGGGCCCCGCCCCTGCGCCCGCAGCAGTTTCGCGGAGATGAAGTACACCGCGGACTTACCCCACCCGGTGCGCTGCACCACCAGGGCTCGTCGCCGCTGCACCACCAGCGCCTCGATCGCGACCCACTGGTCTTCCCGTAACCGCGCCGCCGGTCCGGCCAGCTCCCGCAGCAGCCGCTCCGCATCCTCGCGCAAGCCACCCGCGCCGGGCTGCGCGGCGGCATCGGACAGTTCGAGGTCGGAGATGTTCGGGTCGGCTGAGGTCACGCCGACCATCGTGCCTCACCGCACCGACACCTCACGTTCGCCGTCCGATTCTTCGACCGACTTCGCACCCCTGAGGCATGTCCCGCCGCCGCGCGCGAGCCGCGTCGGCCGACCGTGCCACCCGGCCGCGACGTGGCTATGGCCGGTCGAGGCCGTGCGAGCGGCAGCGTGCCGTTTCCGCCCGCTGCGCCCAGCCACCGGTGGCGTGGGCGCGGGAGTGGCGGGGATCAGCGTGCGGCGGCCAGGTGCGCCGAGACGAGGGCGTCGACCAACCGGTCGAGGGGCAGCCAGGGGAAGCTGGGCCGGTCCTGGCGCAGCGTGATGAGGCCGTGCATGCCCGCCCACAGGCATTGGGCGGTGGCGGCGGGGTCGGGTGCGCCGGCGGCGGCCGCCGTGTCGACCAGCAGGTCCATGGTGGGCAGGCCGGGGAGCTGCCCCTCGGTGGGTTCCCAGCCGGGGGTGCCGGCGGTGCCGAACAGCACACGGTAGTGGCCCGGGTGGCTGACGCCGTAGTCGACGAAGGCGCGGCACAGGGCCGAAAGGCGTTCGGCGGTGGCCGTTTCGGGCAGCGGTTCGAGTGCGGCCTCCAGTGCCGTGCGCAGCTCGCCGAACCGGAGCCGGTAGACGGCCGTCAGAAGTTCGCGTTTGTCGGCGAAGTGCAGGTAGACGCTTTGCGGGGCGACTCCGGCGGCGCGGGCGACGGCGCGCAGGGACAGCGCTTCCTGGCCGTCGAGGTCCTCGAGGAGGCCGCTGGCGGCGGTGACGAGTTCGTCGCGCAGGAGGGACCCTTGGCCGCGCCGGTTGCGGTTGCGGGCGGTGGCGGATGGCTCGGTCACCTTGACAGGTTAACAAGACAGCCGTCTACTTGAAAAGTAAGTAGACGGCTGTCTTGTTAAGGAACCCGCATGCTCACCGTGACCCGCGTCGTCCATGCCAGCGCCCTGCTCGACTTCGGGGGCGCCCGCATCCTCACCGACCCCTGGCTGTCGGAGACCCGCTTCTATCGCCAGGGCGAGCCGCGCGCTTTCGCGACCGCGGCCGACCTGCCCGAGCTCTCCGGCATCGTGATCAGTCACGGCCATTACGACCACTGCGATCTGGACGCCCTCATCACCTATCCCGACAAGTCGGTACCTTTCGCGGTGGTCCCCGGCCTGGCGAAACGCGTACGCGCCGCGGGCTTCCCGAACGTCACCGAACTGGCCCCCTGGCAGCGCACCCGCCTCGGCCCCGTCGAGGTGACCGCCGCCCCGGCCAGTCACGGCGTCCCGGAGGTCACCTTCGTTCTGCGCGCCGACGGCCACACCGTCTTCTTCGGCGCGGACACCCTGCGCATCGCCGAACTCGACGAGATCGCTCGGCGTTTCCCGGATCTGGACCTGGCCTTGCTGCCGGTCAACGGTCTGCGCATCCGCCCGGCGCTCAACAAGCAGGTGGTCATGGACGCCGTCGAGGCCGCCGATCTGGCCCGGGTACTGCGCCCGCGCCTGGCGGTCCCGATTCACTACGCCTTCTCCAGCGGCCGGCTCGGCGATCGCGTCATGACGAAGGGTGATCGCGCGGGCGCCGAGCACTTCCGTGTCGCCGCAGCCGATCTGGCCCCGCAGACAACCGTGCAAATACTCCAAACCGGACAGTCATTAGAGGTCTAGGACGCCGCTGGACACACGCATTGATTGCGGTGCCGTCAAGATCGCGCGGAATCCGGTGTGCGGACGGACAATAGGGTTCCGGGCACGAAGGGCGTCCGGGGGCGCGCAGGGAGACGCATATGCCGGAGAAGTTTCCGTCGCCCGCGGGGTGGACTCCGCCGGGGGCGCAGTTCCGCAGCAGTGGCAATGTTTCGCGGACGGTGGCCGGCACACTGACGGGGTTGCTCATCACGCCCGTCGGTATCGCCCTGGCCGCGCGGGGCGCGGCCGGCACCAGGCAGTGGACGATTCTGGGTGATTTCGCCGACCGTGTCGGTTCGACCATCCAGATTCTGCTGGCCGCAGCCCTTTTCCTGGTGGTCGCGGCCCTGGCCGCCTACTCGCCGGCGGGCACCATCGTGGCCGGACTGGTGTGGGGCGTGCTGCCCGGGATCATCCATTTCATCTTCCCGGACGACACGTTCCGATTGATCGGCGATCTCCCGCTGTCCGATGAGATGCATGTCGCGCTGTACCAGTGGCTGCAAACCGGATTCCCGCTCATCGTGGGAATTCTGCTGGTGGGTGCGGGTGCAGCGGCGACCTTCCGTCGCCGCTGACCCGGCTCACCCCTTCACGCACAGCACCTGCCGCAGCGTGGCGACGACGTCCACCAGGTCGGACTGTGCCGCGATGACCTGGTCGATGTCCTTGTAGGCCGCGGGAATCTCGTCGATCACCCCGGCGTCCTTGCGGGACTCCACGCCCTCGGTCTGCGCGACCAGGTCGGCCACCGTGAACTGCTTCTTGGCCGCGTTGCGGCTCATCCGCCGCCCCGCGCCGTGCGACGCCGACTGGAACGAGGCCGGATTTCCCTTGCCTCGCACCACATACGAGCGCGTCCCCATGGAACCGGGAATCAGCGCGAGGTCGCCCGCGCCCGCTCGGACCGCGCCCTTGCGGGTGACCAGCATGGGGATTCCGTCGATGACCTCTTCCGCCACATAGTTGTGGTGGCAGGAGATGGGCTCGTCGAAATGCACTGCCAAACCGTCGAATTCATCGCGGACGGCCTTGCAGACCAGTGCCAGGATGACGGCCCGGTTGCGGGCCGCGTATTCCTGGGCCCAGGTCAGGTCGCGCCGGTAGGCGTCCATTTCCGGGGTGCCGGAAAGGAATACGGACAGGTCGCGATGCGGCAGGTCCTGGTTGTGCGGCAGCGTGCGCGCGACGGCCATGTGCCGCTGCGCGATCTCGTTGCCGATATTGCGGCTCCCGGAGTGCAGCAGGATCCAGACTCGATCCTCGGTGTCGACGCAGAGTTCCTGGAAGTGGTTGCCGCCGCCGAGGGTTCCCATCTGGTTGTGGGCCTTGGATTCCCGGGGCCGCACGATCGGATCCAGCGAGTCGAAGGCCTTCCAGAATCGCTCCCAGCCGGCCCGCATGGTGGTGCCCGCGGCGCGCTGGCCGAAGACCTCGGCGTTCAGCCGGTTCACGTCCACCGGTTCGCGGTGCGCCGCGAACCCGACCGGCAGCGCCGCCTCGATCCGCGATCGCAGCGAGTGCAGGTTGTCGGGCAGGTCGGACGCGGTCAGCGAGGTCAGCACGGCTTCCATGCCGCACCCGATGTCCACTCCGACGGCGGCCGGCGCGACCGCGTCCCGCATGGCGATGACCGATCCGACCGTCGCACCCTTGCCCAGGTGCACGTCCGGCATCACGCGGACGCCGTACACCCATTTCAGCTGTGAGATGTCGCGCAGCTGCTGCAACGCGGCCGCTCCGACTTCGTGCTCGTGGGCCCACATGAGCGTCTGCGCTCGAGTACCGCGCAGCTCGACGGGAAACATTGGACAGTCCTTTCTTTCGACTGCCGTTCACGGTAGGTGCACCGCCCGTCCCGGCGCACCGCATTATTCGGCGGTCAGGGTTCGACGAAGTCGGCGGTGAGGCCACACAGCTTCCAGGCGCCGTCGCGGCGGACCATCGTTCCGGTGTAATCGATGTCCTTGAAGTATGCGCGGTATTTCTCGGGGACGTTGGTGAAGGTTTCGTGGAATGCGAAGGTGCCGGAGTTCGGATCGGATTGGGTGACGCCGGTGACGGTATTGGTATACCCGGCATTGCGTATTTCCGCGCCCAGGCTCCGGTCGTATTGGGGGGTGTATTGGAAAACGATTTCGTCGATGGCGTCGGCGTTCTCCGGGCAGACCAGGGAGCGGAATCCTTCCCAGTCACGGGCATTGGAGGTGGCGGCGACGGCTTTGGCGGCATTCACCAATGCGGGATCGAGGGTGGCCGGGTCGCCGGGTTCGACAGTTCTGTCGGGGGCGTTGAAAACCACCGGTGCGGGTAGCGGCTTGTAGCCGGTCGCGAAGAGGTGGGCTTCCAATGCGCGCCGCCAGCTGCCGTCGTCGATCATCGTCTGGATGATCGCGGTGATGCGACTCTGCAATTCGAGATCCCCTTTGCGCACGCCGACCCCGTACCGTTCGCGGGTGAATCGGTGCCCGACCAGGCGCAGCATCCCGGGTTGTTCGTGGGCGTAGCCGGCGAGAATGACGTCGTCGGTGGTGACGGCGTCGACGGTGCCGGCGATCAGGTCGGCGACGCACTGCGGGTAGGTCTCGCGGGTGGTCAGTCTGACGAAGCGGGCGAAGCTGCGCCGGATCTTGTCGGCGGAGGTGGAGCCCTCGGCGGTGCAGACGGTACGCCCGTCCAGGTCCTCGGGTGCGTCGATGGCACGCTCGCTCTGCCGCACCAGCAGGTCCTGACCGGCCATCAGGTAGGGCCCGGCGAAGGACACCAGCTGCTGGCGGGCGGCGGTGATGGAGTAGGAGGCGACGATGAAATCGACGGCCTCGGAGGTCAGCAGGGTTTCGCGCTGGTCGGAGCGGGCCTCGCGCCAGGTGATGTGTTCGGGGGTGACGCCCAGCTTCCCGGCGATGTAGGTGGCGATGTCGATGTCGAAGCCGCGCGGCCGGCCGTCGATTCCCTTGACCGACAGGCCGGGTTGGTCGAATTTGATGCCGATGGTCAGCGTCTGCGGTGGCGGCGGTGGCGGCGCGTCGTCGGGTTTCGGACTATTGCCGCAGGCTGCCAATGTCAGACCGGCGGTGAGGGCGACGGCGCGGATCGCACGCTTCATCGAATCTGATCTCCTGTCATCAGCTCCGGTGGCAATTGTTCAGCACAGGAAGCATCAAAGCATCAGATTCGGGGAAATGCCCGGAAATTGCGGAAGCATGGGCGCGATTCGCCCATGCTTCAGTTAATTCCGCAATATTTCAGCGATCGTTGCTTCGCCGCTGCGAGCGGAATCAGGAGGCGCGCCGGAGGCGTACGGGCGGGCGCGCGCCCAGGGTGTCGCGAACCGTTCGGCAAGCGGTCAGGATCTGGTCGACATCGTCGTCGGTCAGGGCGGCGTGCAGCGAGAGCCGGATGATCGCTCGATCCTGGGAGGTGGCGGGCGCGCAGAAGACCGACCCGAACACGTTGTGTTCCTCGAGCAGGTCGCGCACGGCCATCGTGCGCTGCTCGGGTCCGCCGAGCACCGGGATGATTTGGCCGACCGAGTCTTCCAGATCGAATCCCATGTGCCGCAGCCCGTTTCGAAGGCGCGCGCCGACCTCCCGGAGCCGGGACCGCCGCTGGTCGGCGCCGCGGATCACGGCGAGCGCGGCGGCCGGCCCGGCGATGTCGTGCGGTTGCAGGGTGGAGGAGAAGATCGCCGGGTAGGACTCCATCTTGAAGTAGTCGGCGAACTTGCGGTCGGGTGCGGTGATGAATCCGGCGCGCCCGCCGAAGGCTTTGGACAGGCTTGCGGTGCGGAAATGCACTCGGTCGGCGAGGTTTTCCTCAACCACCAGTCCTGCGCCGTCCGGTCCGTAGATGCCCAGGGTGTGGGATTCGTCCACGACCAGGACGCTGCCGGTGTCGGCGGCCACGGCACACAGCTCGACCAGTGGGGCGCGGCTGCCATTGGTGGAGTACAGCGAGTCGACGGCGATGACGCCGGGCCCGTACTTGTCCACCTGGGCGCGCAACTGCTCGGCATCGTTGTGGCGGAACGGATGGATCGGAGCTCCGGCGAGTTTCGCGCCTTGCCACAGCGACATGTGGGCCAGATAGTCGATGTACACCGGGGTCTCGGCATCGCAGATCGCCTGGAGCAGGCCGACATTGGCCTCGAGGCCCGATTGACACAGGACTCCGGCCGGGGCGTCGAGGAAGGTGGCGAGGTCGTTCTCGAGCCGGAGTTGCGGATGCTCGCCGTGCAGGAAGACGCCGGAGGCGAGGGTGGCGCCGCTGACGAGCGCCTCGCGCATGGCTCCGGTGATCCGGGTGTCCCCGGTGAGCGCCAGATAGTCGTTGCTGTCGACTTCGATGGCCCCGGAGGATTTGCGCTTGCCGTGCAGGATCATCCGGCCGCCTCATTCCCGGCCCACACGGACGGAGTGGAATCGGTCTGCCCGGGCGCGGATTCGAGGGGGAAGGTTCGCGAGCATCAAAGCCTCCTGGATCGGCTGGCTACTTCTCGGCGTGCCTTCCGATGGAAGCACCGGGCCTGGGCGATTGGCCAGGATGTGTACTGGCCCGTGCATGTCCCGAACAGGGTGCCAGACAGCGCTGTCCGCCTCCTTGTCGCAGGTCAGCGGGTCGCGCGCAATCCATCCGCAATCACAGCGAAGGTGCGTTCGCGCAATCCCGGTGCGGCTCCGGCCTCGTGGACGGCGAGGAAGACGCCCTTGATGATGGTCAGCAGATCGTCGACGCTGATCTCGGGCCGCACCGCCCCGGCATCCTGGGCGCGGGCCAGCAGCGTGCCCAGCGCCGCTTTCAGATCGTGGGACACCGTGCGCGGATATTCACCGCCGCCGGAGCGCAGCGCGTCGGCCAGATCGCGCTTGATCCCGCCCTCGAGCACCATCATCGCGAGGAACTCGAAGAACACCGTGCCGGGATCCTCGGCCGCGGTCAGTGCGCGCGCGTGCGCGGTGATCTTCTCGACCTGATCCAGGATGGCGGCCTCGAAAAGTGCTTCCTTGGTGGGGAAGTGGCGGTACACCGTGCCCGCCCCGACGCCCGCGCGTCGCGCGATCTCGTCGAGTGGCACCGAGATGCCTTCGGCGGCAAAGGCTTCCTGGGCGGCGGCCAGTACCCGCTCGCGATTGCGGCGGGCGTCGGCGCGCAGGGGTCGGTCCGTCACGTTCGACAGCCTACCCAGCCGTTGACAAGCGGGGCGCACGCCCCGATTATTAAGCGGGTCCAACGTTCCGTTTAGGAGGCTTTCGTGTCCACTGCTGTAGAAACCCCTCGCGACCTGGTTGTCCGGCTCTTCGATGTGCTGCCCTCGCGCGACGCGGATCGATTCGCCGCGCTGCTCGCCCCGGATGTCGTCTTCGAGATCCCCTTCCCGATTCCGGGTGAGCCGACCCGCATCGAGGGCCGCGAGCAGATTCGCGCCTACCTGGCCGCGCGCTGGTCGAACATGCCCGGCGTCGAGGTGCACGCCATCCGCCCGGTCATTCACGAGACCGCGGATCCGGGCCTGCTCATCACCGAGATCGACGTCGACGTCACCCGCCCGGGCTCCGACCGGCAGTGGGTGCGCACCTCGGTCAATGTGATTCGCGTCGAGAACGGCCTGGTCACGCTGTTCCGCGACTACATGGACACCGGCCGGATCGCGGCGATGCGGGCCTCGCGCGGGTGATGTGACGCCAATTACGCACCGGGTCGTCGACTAACAGTTAGTGCATTAACTATTATTGCCCTAACGAAGGTGAGCGAGGAGGGCGGAACGGTGGAGGTCGACGACCCGCTGCGGCTGGACCGGCAGGTGTGTTTCGCGCTGGCGGTGGCGAATCGGGCGGTGCTGGCGGTGTATCGGCCGCTGCTCGAGCCGATGGGCCTGACGCATCCGCAGTATCTGGTGATGCTGGCGCTGTGGGGTGAGGCGCCGATGTCGGTCAAGGACATCGGCGAGGCCATTCAGCTCGATTCGCCGACCCTTTCGCCGCTGCTCAAGCGGCTGGAGGCGGCGGGTCTGATCACCCGCCGCCGCGACAGCCACGACGAGCGCAACCTGGTCGTCGACCTGACCGCCGCCGGGCGGGAGCTGCGCAACGAGGCGGAGAAGATCCCGCCGGCGGTGGTGGCTCGGCTCGGCGTCGGCCTGGCGGACCTCGAAGAACTGCGCGATGTGCTGAACCGGGTGAATGCCGCGGCGCGGCAGTCGGTTTCGGTGGAGCCCGAGCAGGCCGGATCGCAGAAGGGAACCCGGAAATGAAGCGCCCCAACCCTGTTCAGTGGATCGGCTACTCGTGCGGCGCGGTGCTGCCCGAGGAGCTGCGCGAGTGGGTCCGCAACGACCTGACCGGCCCCTGGGCCGGACCCCGGCACGTGGTGCGTCAGCTGGTGCCGCTGCTGCCGGTGTTCGCGCTGGCGTTCCTGCTGCCGGGTGAGCTGTGGTTGCAGCTGGCGGTGATTCTGCTGGGCCTGCTGCTGGCGCTGTTCTACATCGTGGCGTACATGCCGATGAACCGTGCGCATCGGCTGATGAAGCATGGCTTCCCGCAGGATCTGGAGAGTCCGGCCCGGGCCGCGCGCCGGGCTGCCGAACGCGCGGCCTACGAGGCCCAGTACCCGCACTGAGCCCCGGTCGCGAACTCGCGAATCTCGCTGCTACTGCACGCCATTGGTGCACGCGCTGGCCGCGACGCGGGCGGCGCGTGGCTGGGCGCTGCCCAGGTCGGGGAACGGGGGAGCGCTCTGGCCCAGGCCGGTGACCGCGTTCTGTTCGGCCTCGGCGAGGCTCGGGCCGAGGGCCCAGCCCCAGGTGCCGTCGGCGCCCTGTGCGACGGCGCCGCAGCCGTCGGTGAAGCGGAGCACGATCTCGCAGTCGTAGCTGGCGCAGTCGCGGATGGCGGCGGCGTCGGCGACGACCTTGTTGGTGTCGGTGAGCGCGACCGCGGCGTTGCGCAGCCGGGACAGGGCCAGCGTGCCGTAGCCCTGGGGGGCGGCGTCGGCGCTGCCGGCCAGTGCGGCGGTGAGAGCCATGGCCGCGGTGAGCGCGGCCGCTCCGGTGACGGTCGGGGTGGGGCGTGCAACCGGCAACTGAATTCCTGACGTTTCAAACGGGCGAACGTAGGTGATGCTAACCGGTCGGCCCGTGAACGAACGCCGAAATTCAGACGACGGGTGTGCGCGACAGCGCCCGGCGCAGCGCGGAGAACGCGGAAGCGTTGGCGCGCTGGGTTTCCGGCAGATGGAACGCCATCGACATGAACCCGTGCACGGTGCCGTCCCAGCGGTGGATCTCGGTCTCCACCCCGGCCGCGCGCAGCCGCTGTCCGTAGGCCTCGCCCTCGTCACGCAGCGGATCGAATTCCGCGGTGGCGATGTGGGCGGGCGGCAGGCCGGTCAGGTCGGCGATGGCGGGATTGGCGTAGGGGTCGGACTTGTCGGCGTCGGAGAACAGGTACTGCTCCCAGTACCAGCGGATGTGCGCCGCGGTGGTGAAGTAGCCCTCGGCGTTCTCGGTGTGCGACGGGCGGTCGCAGGCCGGATCCAGCATCGGGTACATGAGCAGCTGGAAGGCGATATCGGGCCCGCCGTTGTCGCGCGCGGTGATGGCGGAGACGGTGGCGAGATTGCCGCCCGCGCTGTCCCCGGCCACCGCGATCCGATCCGGGTCCCCGCCCAGGGCTTCGGCGTGGTCGGCGACCCAGCGCAGCACCGCGTAGGCGTCGTCGGCCGCGGCCGGAAAGCGCGCGTCGGGGGCGCGCCGGTAGTCGACCGACACCACGATGACCCCGGCGTCGTTGGCCATCGTGCGGCAGAAGCGGTCGTGAGAGTCCAAGCCGCACAGCACGAAACCGCCGCCGTGGTAGAAGACCACCACGGCCGGAACGGCTTCGGCGTCCAGCGGCCGGTACACCCGCACCGGCACCTCCGGTGCGCCGATCCGGCCGGGCACCAGCCAGTCTTCCACTCCCGCAACGGGAATCGGCTCGACCGGAGCGGCCTTGCGGGCGGCCAGGAAGGCCCGGGCTTCGGCGGCGTCGAACACCTCGGTGCCCAGCGCCGGGAACGCCGCGGTGGCAGCGTCGACGAAGGTCTGCCATTCGGGGGACAGGGTCATTTCGGGCCTTCCTGGATCGCGCTGTCGTGGTTCGGGTTCCGCGGGGCTGCTACATGCCGCGCGGAATGAACTTGCCCGCGGCCAGGCCGCCGTCGACCGCCACTTCGGCGCCGGTGATGTAGCCGAGGCGTCGGAGGCGAGGAAGGCGACCAGTTCGGCGACCTCCTCGGGCAGACCGGTGCGCTCCAGCGGCAGCGTCGGGAAGCTGCCGGGTCCGGTGGTCAGGTAGGGGACCATCGGGGTGGCGATGGGGCCGGGATAGACCGAGTTGACCCGGATCTGGGACAGACCCAGCTCCAGCGCGGCGACCTTGGACAGGCCGCGCAGGCCCCACTTGGAGGAGCCGTAGGCGGAGTGGTTCATCAGACCCTCGAGCCCGGACTGCGAGGAGATGTTCACGATGGAACCGCCGCCGTTGGCGGTCATCGCCGGCAGCACCGCCTTGATGCCGCGGAACGCGCCGACCAGGTTGACCGACAGAATCCGTTCCAGCTCTTCGGGAGTGGTCTCGGCGATCGGCTTCATGGTGTAGATGGCCGCGTTGTTGACCAGCACATCCAGCTTGCCGAAGGTGTCGACGGCGACCGCGACGGCGGCGTCCCAGCTGTCACTGTCGGTGACGTCGTGGCGCACGAAACGCGCGTTCTCGCCCAGGGATTCGGCGAGTTCCTTGCCCTCGGTCTCGAGCACGTCGGTGATGACCACCTGCGCGCCGCGCTCGACGAACAGGCGGGCCTCGGCCGCGCCCTGGCCGCGAGCGGCACCGGTGATCAGGGCGACTTTGCCTGTCAGATCAGCCATTACGGGTTCCTTCTCTGTGTCCGATACTGATTTCGACGGTGTTATTTCTCAACGAAGTGAGGGATGACCTTCTCCCCCCACTGACGGATGGTTTCCAGGCACGCCTCTTGGGGCACGGTGCCCATCTGGATGAGGCACAGGATCTCGTCGGCCCCGGCGTCGCGCAGCCGCTCGACGTAGGCGATGGCGTCCTCGGCGGTGCCGTAGGCGTGCTCGGTGTTGAAGATGGCCGTCGCCCCGGTCTTCACCGGGATCTTGGCCTCGTGCAGGTAGGCGACGTGCTCGTCGGCGACCTCGCGCATCTTGGCGAGCTCGTCCGCGCCCGGGTCCACAGCCTCGTCGGGCACCGGGCCCGCGCCGTAGTAGTACTTGATGGACTGCGCGAAGAACCGCTGCCCGCGCGCGCCGATCTGGCGGGCCCGCTCGCGATCGTCGAGGACGATGGTCGGGCACAGCGCCGCGAAGTGGTCGTTGACGACGGTGGAGACGAAGCGTTCGCCGGTGCGGGCCGCGATGGCGGCGTCGTAGATACGACGCAGTTCGGCGATCTCCTCGATGCCGGCGAAGCCCAGCACGAGCGCGCCGATTCCGTAGTCGGCGGCCAGTTTCAGCGTGTCCTTCTTGGTGCAGGCCATGAACAGCGGGGGATGGGGACGCTGTACCGGCCGGGGCAGCAGGTGGTGCGGGCCGATGTCGAGCAGTTCACCGTGGTACTCGAATTCGCCCTCAGGGTCCTGCCAGGCGGCGGCGATCATCCGCAGCGATTCCTCGACCTCCTGGTAGGTGCGGTCGGGGTCGACGCCGCACATGGAGGTTTCGACGGCGGTCGCGCCGCGGCCCGCGCCCAGGTTCAGCCGGCCGCCGGAGAGCACGTCGAGCATGGCGGCGCGTTCGGCGGCGCGGACGGGGTGGTTGAAGTTGAACGGCATGCACACCACGCCGTGCCCGATGCGGATCCGGGTGGTCTGGGCGGCGACCCAGGTCAGGAAGATCTCCGGTGCGCTCATGTGCGCGTACCACTTGAGTCCGTGGTGTTCGACGGCCCACACGGTGTCGAAGCCGACCCGGTCGGCGAGCACGGCCTGTTCGACGCAGTCGCGCAGCACCTGGGCTTCGTGGGCGGCGGTGGGGTCGGTCATCTGCGCTTCGAAGATCATCGAGAACTTCATCCGAGCTCCTTACCGCGCCGCTATGCCTAAACGAAATACAACGGCACCCATAGCCTCAGGTCATGAGGTTGTCTCAGTGGCCGGGACCACACCGTGCCGGTCCTCCGCATCGGGACTTAGCGTCGGTTGAACAGCGGAGGAAGGACGGGATCAGGTGGGACAGCTGGACGGCAAGGTGGCACTGGTGACCGGTGGCGCTCGCGGCATGGGAGCGGAGCATGTGCGCCGTTTCGTGGCCGAGGGCGCGCGGGTCGTGTTCGGTGACGTGCTCGATGACGAGGGCAAGGCGCTGGCCGCCGAGCTGGGCGACGCCGTCCACTACGTGCACCACGACATCACCAGCGAATCCGACTGGCAGGCAGCGGTTTCCGCCGCCACCGAGACGTTCGGCAAGCTGGACGTGCTGGTCAACAATGCCGGGATCCTGCGGTTCAAGCGCATCCTCGAGATGGGCCTGGACGAGTTCAACACCATCATGAACATCAACGTCACCGGCGCGTTCCTCGGTATCAAGACCGCCGCGCCCGCGCTGATCGCCGCCGGTGGCGGGTCCATCGTGAACGTGTCCTCGGTCGAGGGCTTCGTCGGTGCGGCCGGTCTGTCCGCCTACAGCGCGAGCAAGTTCGCGCTGCGCGGTCTCACCAAGTCGGCCGCCCGGGAGCTGGGCCACTCGGGCATCCGGGTGAACTCGATTCATCCCGGCGGCATCGCCACCCCCATGACCGCGTCCGTGGCGGCGCGTCCGGGGTGGACGGCAACTCCTTCTTCTCCGAATTGCCCATTCCGCGCTGGGGTCAGCCGGTCGAGGTGTCCGAGGTGGCGTTGTTCCTGGCCTCCGACGCCTCGAGCTATTGCACCGGGGGCGAATTCGTCGTCGACGGCGGCATGCTGACCAGCTGCGGCTACTAAGGATAGAGATTCATGGAATTCGAATTCGACGTCGTTGTGGTGGGTTCCGGCGCGGCCGGCATGACCGCCGCGCTGACCGCCGCCTACCGGGGCCTGTCGGTCACCCTGATCGAGAAGAGCGCCCTGTTCGGCGGGTCCACCGCGCGTTCGGGCGGCGGCATCTGGGTGCCGAACAACCCGGTGCTGCAGGCCGCGGGCGTGCCGGACAGCCCGGAGATGGCCCGCACCTATCTGAAAGCCGTTGTCGGCGACCGGGTTCCGGAAGCCAAGCAGCGCGCCTTCCTGGAGCAGGGCCCGGAGATGTTCCGCTACATCGGCGCCCGCTCCAAGCACTGGGCCTTCGCCTATGACCGCGGCTACTCCGACTACCACCCGGAGTTCCCGGGTGGTCTGGCGCAGGGCCGCAGCATCGAGCCCAAGATCATCGACGGCCGGCTGCTCGGCGCGGATCTGGACAAGATCAACCGCCCGACCATGTCCGCCCCCAAGGGCATCGCGATCACGGTCAAGGACTTCCACGACCTGAACATGATCGCCCGCACCTGGGCCGGCAAGAAGACCGCCATGAAGGTCGGCGCCCAGACCGCGCTGAACATGATCAAGGGCGCCAAGCCGCTGAGCCTGGGCAAGGCGCTGGCCGCGCGGCTGTGGCTGTCGCTGCGCGACGCGGGCGTGCCGGTGTGGCTGAACACCCCGCTCACCGACCTGGTCGTGGAGGGCGGCACCGTGGTCGGCGTGCGCGCCGAGCACGAGGGCCGCACGGTCACCATCAAGGCGCGCCGCGGCGTGGTGCTGGCCGCGGGCGGCTTCGAGCACAACCTGCAGATGCGCGAGCAGTACATCGACGGCCCGCAGAACACCGGCTGGACCGTGGGCGCGACCGAGAATGTCGGCGAGGGCATCGTGGCGGGCCAGAAGGCCGGCGCCGCGGTCGATCTGATGGACGACGCCTGGTGGGGTCCGTCGGTGCGCAACCCCGACGGCCCGCCGTTCTTCATGCTGGCCGAGCGTTCGCAGCCGGGCGCCATCGTGGTCAACGCCAAGGGCGAGCGGTTCGTCAACGAGTCCGCGCCGTACGTGAACGTCGTGCACACCATGTACGAGGAGGAGAAGAAGGTGCCGGGCAGCATTCCCGCGCACTTCATCTTCGACCAGAACTTCCGTGACCGGTACCTGTTCCTGGGCAACTTCCCCAAGCGGCCGCTGCCCCAGAAGTACTTCGACGCGGGCATCATCAAGCAGGCCGACACCCTCGCCGAGCTGGCTGCCAAGCTGGGCGTCCCGGCCGACACCCTGGCCTCGACGGTGAACCGTTTCAACGGCTTCGCCCGCAACGGCCGCGACGAGGACTTCGGTCGCGGCGATTCGGCCTACGACCGCTACTACGGCGACCCGACCGTCAAGCCCAACCCGACCCTGGCCCCGCTCGAGCGCGGCCCGTTCTACGCGGTCGAGATGGTGCCGGGCGATCTGGGCACCAAAGGCGGCCTGGTCACCGACGAGTACGCCCGTGTGCTCGACGACCAGGGCACCGTCATCAACGGCCTGTACGCGGCGGGCAACAACTCCGCCGCCGTCATGGGCAACGACTACGCCGGCGCCGGCGCGACCATCGGCCCCGCCATGGTGTTCGGCTTCATCGCGGCCAACCACCTGGCGGACGCGGAAGCCGTCGTGGCATCGGAATCCCGAGCGGCACAGGAGAACTGACATGGGAAGGGTTGATTCGAAGGTCGTCATCGTCACCGGCGGCGCGCGCGGCATGGGGGCGGCCTTCGCCCGCAAGCTCGCAGCCGAGGGCGCGAAGGTGGTCATCACCGACGTGCTCACCGAGGCCGGGCAGGCCGTCGCCGCCGAAATCGGTGACGCCGCACGGTTCTTCCCGCTCGACGTGACCGACGAGGCGGCCTGGAACGACGTGGTCGCGCAGACCGAGGCGGCCTTCGGGCCGATCTCGGGCCTGGTCAACAACGCGGGCATCGTGCACGTCGACCCGATCGAAAAGCTCTCGGAGGCCGACTACCGCAAGGTGATCGACGTCAACCAGGTCGGGGTTTTCCTGGGCATGAAGGCCGTTATCGGCTCCATGCGTCGCGCCGGGGTCGGTTCCATCGTGAATATCTCCTCGACCGGCGGCCTGATCGGTTACTCGAACATCCTGGGCTACGTGGCCTCCAAGTGGGCGGTGCGCGGCATGAGCAAAACCGCCGCACAGGAATTCGCGGCCGACAATGTCCGCGTCAACTCCGTGCACCCGGGCATCGTCGCCACCGAGATGGTCGCGGCGTCCGAGCGGTCGGCGAGCATCGCGGCCAACCAGCCCATCGCCCGCCCGGCCACCCCCGAGGAACTCGCCAACATGGTGCTGTTCCTCATCTCCGACGACTCCTCCTACAGCACCGGCGCCGAATTCATCGCCGACGGCGGCTTCACCACCCAGTAACAACTCCGTTGCGAGACAAGGAAACACCCATGAAGGACTTCCACGGCAAAGTCGCTGTGATCACCGGTGCGGGCGCGGGCATCGGCCGCGCGCTGGCCCTCGAGCTGGCTCGCAACGGGGCGCAGCTCGCGCTGTCCGGCCGCAATCTCGAGAACGTCGCCGAGACCGCGGCGCTGTGCGAGAAGGAGGGCGTCAAGGCCCGCGCCTACAAGCTGGACGTGGCCGACCGCGCCGCCGTCTACGCGCACGCCGACGAGGTGGCCGCCGACTTCGGCAAGGTCAACCTGGTCATCAACAATGCCGGTGTCTCGCTGACCGCCAATATCGAGGAAGTCTCCTGGGAAGATCTGGAGTGGATCTTCGGCATCAACTACTGGGGCACCCTGCACGGTGTGAAGGCGTTCCTGCCGCACGTGATCGCCTCCGGTGACGGGCATTTCGCCAATGTCTCCAGCATGTTCGGTCTGGTGGCCTGCCCCAGCCAGGCCGGCTACAGCTCCTCCAAGTACGCCATGCACGCCGTCACCGACGCGCTGCGCCAGGAGATGATCATCGCCGGGCACAACGTGGGCGTCTCCAGCGTGCACCCGGGCATGATCAAGACCGAGATCGCCTGGAAGGCACGGGCCGCGGCCAACCGCGACCGTGACTCGCTGGCCGCCAACTTCGACAGCCTGGCCCAGACCAGCGCCGAGGACTGCGCCAAGACCATCGTCAACGGCATCCGCAAGAACAAGCCGCTCATCCTGATCGGCAAGGACGCCAAGGCGATGAACGTCATGCGCCGTCTGCTGGGTTCGGGCTACATGAAGCCCCTGACCGCCCAGATGCGCAAGGAAATCTAGGCAACTCACGTTCGTTCCGGTAGCCCCGCACCCCAGGTGCGGGGCTACCGGTCATTGTCCGAAAAATAGACCTGACCTGCAGTTATATATGGTCTCAGTGAACGAGACCCTTCCTGATTGTGACCTCGGCAACACGCCACGATCGACGCGTGGCCCACTGACGGGCCGTTACCCGGAAGGACGGAGGCGGCCGATGCGCATCGGCATGCTCATGCCATATCTCGACGGCCTGGTGACCTCGGGCGGATTCCTACGGGAGTTCGCCGCGGCGGCCGAGGAATGCGGGCTGGAATCGATCTGGACCGTGGAACACGTTGTGGTGGCCCAGGATTACGAGCCGCTGTACCCGTACTCGCCGGACGGGCGGATGCCGGGCGGCGGCGGCATCGGGGTGCCGATGACCGATCCGCTGGAGACCCTCGCGTTCGTGGCGGCGGCGTCGCACACCGTGAAGCTGGGCACCGCCATGATGGTGGCCCCGCTGCACAGTCCGGTGGTGCTGGCCAAGCGGGCGGCCACCCTCGACCGGATCTCGGACGGGCGGCTGCTGCTGGGCCTCGGAATCGGCTGGCAGAAAGAGGAATACGCGGCCATCGGCGTCCCGTTCGAGGACCGCGGCGGCCGCCTCGACGACTGCATCGGGGCGATGCGCGCCCTGTGGACGGAAGCCCCGGCGAACTATCACGGCAAGCACGTGACGTTCGACCGGCAGTTCTGCCAGCCGCAGCCGGAACGGTCCATCCCGATCGTGCTGGGCGGCAACAGCGCTCCGGCCGTGCGCCGGGCGGCCCGGGAGGGCGACGGCTGGTTCCCGTACACGATCTCGTCGGAGGATTTCGCGCACGGCGCGGACAAGATCCGCGAATTGTCAGCGGCCGCCGGACGTTCCGAGAACGCCGTCGAGATGACCATCTGGCCCGGCTCCTGCGACTTCGTGCGCGAGTTCGACGCCGACTACGTCCGCCCCTACGTCACCGCCGGCGCGAGCCGCATCGTGCTGACCCCGCCCATGTTCGGCCCGGAGTCGCTGCTCAACGGTGTGGAAAGCCTTGCGGCGTACGTAGATCGCTACCGCAACGACGTGGAGGCGAAGCTGTGAACCCGGCGACCCCCGTCCGCGTCCTCGACCGGGTCGTGCTGCCCGCCGACCGGGCCCAGGACTGGCTGGCCCGCTGGCGCGGCGACTACCTGCCCGGCGCGACCGCCCGCGGCCTGCGCGCCCCGCAGGTGCTGCGCGAGCACACCGGAACCGATTCGGTGGCCCTGCAGATCATCTGGGAACTGCCCGGCATCTACGACTTCTACGGCATGCGCGCCGCCGCGGCGGCCGATCCCGCGGTGGCGGCGTTCTGGTCGGACACCGATGCCGTCGCGCTGACCCGCGAACGGCACGTCATGGCGATGCAGGAGGAACCGGTATGAGCCGCTGGGTGATTCTCACCGCCCCGCACCCGGACGACACCGACGACCGGCTGGCCGCCTTCGCCTCGGCGGCCGCCGCGAGTCCCCGCGTCACGCACTGCTCGGCCGGGGTCGACCTGCCGGGCAGCACCGGCGGGCAGGGCGCGGTGTGGGACCTGACCACCGATTCCGCGCCCGCCGCGGTGCTGCCGGGACTGACCGCGGCCGCCGATGTGGTGCCGCTGGCTCCCGTGCACGCCCGGGTGGTGCGGCTGGACGCGCGCCGCCGGGTCAAGCGGACCCTGCTGCTCACGGTGCGAGAGGGCACCTCGCCGGAGACGGTGTCGCGCTTCGAATCCGACCTGATGGCCATGCCCGCGCACATCCCGGCGATCAAGTCCTGGTCGTTGAGCCGGGTGCCCGGCCACGCCCGCTGGACGCACGTCTGGGAGCAGGAGTTCACCGATCCGGACGGGCTCAACGGCGACTACCTACTGCACCCGTACCACTGGACGCATGTGGACCGCTGGTTCGACGCCGAGATCCCCGGCTCCATCGTGGAACCGGCGATCGCCCACCTGTACCGGTGGGCGCGGGACCCGGTGCTGGGGAACTGATCAGGCCGGGTCGCGCAGGCGCTGTTTGAGCACCTTGCCGCCGGCATTGCGCGGGAGGTCGTCGGTGAAGACGATCTCCCGCGGCACTTTGTAGCCCGCGAGCCGGGCGCGGGACCATTCCAGGATGGGGGCCGGGTCGGTGGGGGCTCCGGCGCGCGGGACGATGTAGGCCCGGCCGACCTCGCCGAGTCGCTCGTCGGGGACGCCGATGACGGCGACATCACGAATATCGGGGTGTTGCAGCAGGACCCGCTCGATTTCGGCGGGGTAGGCGTTGAAGCCGCCGACGATGAACATGTCCTTGAGCCGGTCGGTGATGCGCAGGGAGCCGTCCGCCTCGAGGGTGCCGACGTCGCCGGTGTGCAGGAAGCCGTCGGCGTCGATGGCTGCAGCGGTGGCTTCCGGATCGTCGAGATAGCCGTGCATGACATTCGGGCCCTTGACGGTGATCTCGCCAGGCTCGCCCGATTCCAGCGGTTTGCCTTCGCGGTCGACGATGCGGATCTCGCTGCCGTGTAAGGGTTTTCCGACCGTCTCGGTGGCGAGTTCGATGGGGGAGCCGGGTGCGCAGATGGAGACGACGCCGATCGACTCGGTGAGGCCGTAGGCGGTGAACACGGCGGGGATGCGCAGATCTTCACAGATGCGGCGGACCAGTTCGGCGGGGATGGTCGCGCCGCCGGTGCCCGCCAGGCGTAGCGAGCCGAGCATGTAGTCCTCGTGGCCGGCGGCGAGCAGGTCGGTGAAAAGGGTTGGCGGCCCGGCCAGCACGGTGATCCGCTCGGTCTCGATCAGCTCCAGCGCGCGGACGGGGTCGAAGCGTTCCATCGGCACCATGGTGGCGGTGCGTAGCAGGCAGGCCAGGATGCCGGCCTTGTAGCCGAAGGTGTGCGAGAACGGATTCACCAGCAAATATCGGTCACGCGGGCGCAGGGTCACGGTGTCGGACCACTGCGCGAAAACCTCGAGGGTCTGGCGGTGGGTGGCGAGCACGCCGCGGGGTGCGCCGGTGGTGCCGGAGGTGAACAGGATGTCGGAGAAGGACTCCGGGTCCACGCCGGTGGAGCGTTCGATCGCGGACTGCGGTTCGATCACCGCGCCGGGGGCCAGGAATCCGGCCCACGAGCTGATGTCCCAGCCGGCGCCGCTCTCGCCGCGGGTGTCGTCGAGCAGGATGAGATGTTCCAGATCCGGTAGCGGGCGGCCGGATTCGGCGAGCATCGCCGGATAATCCGCACCCAGGAACTCCTGCACCGTGCACAGCGCCTTGGCGTGGCTGCGGGCCAGCACATCGGCGGTTTCGGGGCCGCGTAGCCGGGTGCTGATCGGCACCAGGGTGGCGCCCGCGCCGAGCATGCCCAGAGCCGTCACGATCCAGCGCACACTGTTGGGAGCCCAGATGCCGACCCGGTCGCCGACCTCGATCCCGGAGGCGATGGCGGCCCGTGTCACCGCGGCCACCTCGTCGGCTAGTTCGGAGAAGGTGAGCCGTCCGGCGGGCCCCGCGATGGCCAGCGCTTCGGGATAGCGTCGCGCCCGATCCGCCACCAGCGCCGGAATGGTCGTCACAGGTCCGACCGCGGAGATGCCGCCCGAGTGCCGCCGATCCATCCGCCCATCCTGCCCCACCCGGCACACCCCCTTGCCCGCTTTCGCCGTGCCATCCCGCTGACCGGGCGTGCCACACAGCGATGCAGCGCGTCAGCCGCCGATGCGCGTCAGCCGCCGATAAAAGATGCGCCCATGGTTCGCGGCGCGTCTCGTTCTGGACTGAGTGGAGCGGGGGAGCGAAGCGGAGGAGCGGAGGGAGGGAAGAACGAGACCCCCAGCGCCGCGAACCCGCCCCGCAGCGAAGCGGAGGGGCAAATTAAACACCGTTCCGGTCATCGGGATGGGACTTGGGGGTGCGGGGCGTCACACGGCACCCTCGTTGTAGTGGAACCGTCGGGGGGACGGATATTGCCCGGCAGGCCGCTCCATCAGCGGCGGAAAACGCTGGAGTGCGAATGAATCCAGAATCTCGAAGGAGTGACATGACGGCCGGAACGGAGCTTGCGCAGCGCCTGGACCTTGCGGCGGGCGCGACGACCGTTGTCGAACTCGACGGCGCGTGTGGACTGTCGCGGGACAAGATCGGCGGCAAGGCGTGGAGCATCGATCACATGCGGGCGCTCGGGCTGCCGGTGCCGCCCGCGTTCGTGATCACCACCGACGGCTGGGCCGACTACACCGAGCGCGGCTCGATCGCCGATGAGATCTGGGCGCAGGTGCTCGCGGGCATCGCCGTGATCGAGCGCGGCACGGGCCGCCGCTTCGGTTCGGCGGATCGCCCGCTGCTGGTGTCGGTCCGTTCGGGTGCGGCCATCTCCATGCCCGGCATGATGGACACCGTCCTCAACCTGGGTATGACCGACGCGGTGCAGCAGGCGCTGGCCGCCGAGACCCGCAACCCCGGCTACGCGCAGGACACCCGCGACCGTTTCGTGCACCAGTACCGCGAGACCGTGCTCGGCGACGCGAACGGCGCGGTCCCGACCGATCCGTGGGAGCAGCTGCGCGGCGCGGTCGAGGCCGTCTTCCGGTCCTGGGACTCCCCGCGCGCCAAGACCTATCGCGCCCACCGCGGCCTGGCCGACACGATGGGCACCGCCGTCACCGTGCAGGCCATGGTGTTCGGCAACCTCGACGAATCGTCCGGCACCGGAGTGCTTTTCAGCCGCAACCCCAACACCGGCGACGGCCCCGTCTACGGCGAGTGGCTGGTCGGCGGGCAGGGCGAGGACGTGGTGTCCGGCCGCCTGACCCCGCGCCCCCTCGGCGACCTGGCCGTCAGCCAGCCCGCGGTGCACGAGCGGCTGATCGCCGCCGCGCAGTTGCTGGAGCGGGACGGCCGCGATCTTCAGGACATCGAGTTCACCGTCGAATCCGGCATCTTGTGGCTGCTGCAGTCGCGTCCGGCCAAGCGGTCGGCGCGGGCGGCGGTGCGTACCGCGGTCGCCATGGTGGAAGAGGGCCTGATCAGCGCCGACGAGGCCCTGGATCGGGTCACCCCCGATCAGGTGCGTGAGGTGCTGCGCCCGGCCTCCGGCGACAGTGCCGGTCACGAGCCGCTGGCGCGCGGCGAATCCGCCTGCCCCGGACTGGCTTCCGGTGTTGTCGTGACCGATCCCGACGAGGCCGAGACCCGCGCCGAAGCGGGCGAGGACATCATCCTGGTGCGTCCCACCACCAGCCCCGACGATCTGCACGGCATGATCGCCGCGCGGGCCATCGTCACCGAATTGGGCGGCACCACTTCGCATGCCGCGCTGGTGAGCCGCGAGCTCGGCCGCCCGTGTGTGGTCGGCTGCGGGCCCGGTGTGGTCGCCGCGCTGACCGGCAAGACCGTGACCGTCGACGGCGGCGCCGGCCTGGTGCTGCCCGGCGAGGTCGTCGCCAAGCCGGTCGAGCAGGCCGTGCTCGACGATGTGCGCCAGCTGGCCCAGTGGGCGGGCGTCGAGGGCGCACAGCTGGCCGAGCGTCTGGAAAACCGTTCCGCCGCAACCGAGAATGTCGAGCAGGAGGAAGTGACCGCCGTGCAGGTTCCTGTCACCGAACTGGCCGTGCTGCGGCTGGTGGGCATCAAGGGCCGGGTGAACGCCGACAATCTGGCGGCCAGCCTGTTCTCCGATGCCGCCGAGATCGCCTCCTGCTGTGAGGATCTGGTGGCCGCGGGCTTCTGTGCCACCACCCCGGCCGGTTTCCGCATCACCCCCGAGGGTCGTCCGCGCCTGGAGCAGCTGCTCGCCGAGGAGCGCGGCACCGTGGACGCCGCGGCCATGACCGCCGCCTACGACGAGTTCTGCGTCTACAACGCCGACCTCAAGGTGATCATCACCGACTGGCAGATGAAGGACCCGGCCACGGTCAACGACCACGCCGACGCCGACTACGACGCCTCGGTGCTGGCCCGCCTCAACGGGACCCACCAGACGCTGCGCCCGCTGATCGCCCGCCTGGGCGGCCTGGCCCCGCGCCTGTCCCGCTACCTGGATCGCCTCGACCGCGCTGTCGAGCGCATCGGCGAGGGTGACCACACCTACGTGGCGCGTCCCATCATGGACAGCTACCACACCGTGTGGTTCGAGCTGCACGAAGACCTGATCGGCCTGTGCGGCCTGACCCGCGCCGAAGAGGCGGCGGCCGGCCGTGCCCACTGATCATTCAACGTCCCAGCATCCTGTGTCCCAGCACATGACCAGCCGCTGGATCGACTTCGACCAGATCGACAATGTTCGCGACCTGGGCGGGCTCCCGGTCGCGGGCGGCGGCGCCACCCGCTTCGGCGTGGTCCTGCGCTCGAGCACGTTGCAGCAGGCCACCTGCGATGACCTGTCGCACCTGGTGGACAAGCTGGGCCTGCGCACGGTCATCGACCTGCGCCTGCCCGACGAGGTGGAGCGTGAAGGCTACGGCCTGATCGGCGACTCCGAGGTGCACATCGCGAACCTGCCGATCCGCAAGTCGCCGCAGTCGTCCTTGGCGGCCCGCGATCTGGTCCCCGACAAGACCCGCGTGGACCTCACCGAGCTGTACGGCCAGCTCCTCGGCGGTAGCGGCGAGCACATCGTGGAGTCGGTCCGGCTCATCATCGACCCGGCTCGCCACTCGGTCCTGTTCCACTGTGCCGCAGGCAAAGACCGCACCGGCGTGCTGGCCGCCATCCTCCTGGATGCGGTCGGCGTCTCCGCCGAGGCGATCGCCCACGACTACGCCCTCACCAACGAGCGCATCCAGCGGGTCCGCGACCGTCTCGACGCCCTCCCTTCCTACGAGGGCCTGCCGCAGACCAACACCGGCATCCTGGCCGTCTCCCCGGAGGTCATGCTCGGCTTCCTGCACAACCTGCACGCCGAGCGCGGTGGCGCCGCCGAATGGCTACTCGCCAACGGCCTTTCGCCCGCCGAACTCCAGCGACTCCGCGAAGTCCTGGTCGGCTAAGCAGCGACCTTCTCGATCACCAGCTTCCCCTTCTCGCCAGGCGCGAGGAGGGGAAGCAGTCTTTCAGCCTCAGCGTGCAGGGCGTCCGCGTCGCCGGCCGCGAGCGGATGCCACGGCGTGACCCGAATGGTCGACCCGTTCAAATCCCAACGGCCGTGCACGAACCCGTCGACCAAATACATCGGTACACCCCGCCGGAAGCGATCTTCGCGATACGTGCGCGGTCCTGGTCGCCGATGATCCGACGCCGATCCCGGTGCCCGAGGCACGAGTTGTCGAACGCGGGCAGGAACCGGACCGGCGCCGGAAGATCCGGTTCCGCGATCACGGCATCCGGAAGATCGAACAGCTCCCGCCCCGAATCATCCTGCAGCACCCGGAGTTCCGCACGCATCGTGTTCAACACCGCCGCGAGCTTGGTGACGCCCGCGAACTCCTGAATATCGGCAGCGGTAGCCGGACCGTACGCGGCCAGATACCGCCGCACCAACATCTCCGGCTCCGGCCCACCCGCCAGCGGCGCCCCCACCACTTCCTCCGCCAGCGACACCGAGACCGACCGGCCGCGCCAAGCACCCCAGGTGCCCGCAGCGGCGTGGTGCACCAACGGGTGGATGATGCCGAGGGCATGGACCAGGTCGCGGGGCTCGCGATTGGGGAATCGTTCCGACAACTGCTTGCCGAGCTCGCGGCGGGAGACGGTGGCCCCGGTCAGCAATTCTCGTCCAGCCGAGGTGAATTCGGAGATATCCAAGCCCTCTGTCGCATCCCGGAGGTGGACTGAACGCAGTGTGGGTTCGATGGCGGGCCGGACCGTCGGATACAGCCAGCGATAGTCCTGGGCTTCCGTCAGGTGGACAGTCCGTCGAATCGTGGTGGCGCGCAAAATGGTTCGATCCTCCAGCAGCCCCGACAGCTCATCCGGTCGAAAGTCGCTGAGCCGCGAACACAGTCCGACGTACGGCCAGTTCGGCTCCTGCGCCTGCACTGCGACGAGGTGGCGGATCAGGTCGGCGGCGGGCATATCCACCCGCTCGTTCAACCTCTGACGCAGCAGGAGGGTGCGGTTGAGGGTGCGCAGCGAGAGTTGTTCCGGCATGAGTCGATTGTCGGAGGCATCTAGGACTGATTCGGTCCTAGATAAAAGGACGGGGACAAAAGATCAAGGACCAAAAGATAAAAGACGCCTGGAGAAGGGAGAGGGGCTGGCTGGGTTGGGACGCTCGCTCGCCTTCCAGCCCCATTACGGCTCGGCCGTGGATCGGCCCGGTGTGGGGGTACAAGCACTCTGGAGTTGTCGAGGTACACGCACTGTGAAGTGTGCTGGGAGGGAAGGGTTGGGGGTCGTCCCGCGTCCTCGAGATCTTTGGGTCTTTGAGTCTTTGGGCTATGTCTCGAGTAGGTGATGCGTGCAGTCCGTGGGCCGGGATCGGCGGCTCACGGCACCCGGCTTGGCGTCAGCCCAAGTGCGGTAGGGCAGGCGAGGCGACCACACTCTATGTAGTTTTGCGCACGCCAGCAGGACACGAGCAGCACTGGATTCATGCCACCCGTGAGCGCCACTTTCGACAGCTCGAATCGATCGCAGCCGCGATCGACTGCCCCACGTGATGGCGATCGTTCACCGCGCGGCGTGCCGGTGGGATCAACACTCTTCGGTGCAATCCACCCCGTTCGACCCCGATCGGGTGAGTCCTTGCCCATGACAACGGTTTTCCAGCCATCGGGCCCATCGTTGATCAACGCGTGGCAGTGATCGCACGCCAAGGTCAGGTTGTTGATATCGGTGGGTCCGCCTTTTGCCCAACCGTTCACGTGGTGGGCGGCGCACATCGAGGCGGGTTGTTCACAACCCGGACGGGTACATCCCTTGTCGCGGGCAATCAGCGCGAGGCGTTGGGCCCGGTTGGCGGTGCGGCGGGACCGCTGCAGGTACAGCGGCATCCCGTCGCCGTCGAGGACCGCGATGATCGGGTGGGTGCCTTCGGCCATCTTGAGGGCTTCGTTGATGGAGATCTGGGTGCCGGTGTTGGTGGTGGCCACCCCGGTCCCGTTCTCCAGGTCGGTCAGGCTCATCGTGAGGACAACCTCGACCGGCAGGCCCCGGTGCATCCCAAGGGCGCGCATGTTCACACCCGGCTGTACCAGAGCCATCAGCGCGTCGTGGGTGCGCTGCCCGGCATCACGACGGTCACGCCGCGCGGCAGCATCGAGAATGCTGTCGGCGATGAACCCGCCACTGGCCGTGGGGCTTTCCGCATCCTCGACGTTGCACATTCCCGGGCGTGCGAGCTTGGCGAACACAGCATCCAGGCAGGCACGGAGTTCGGGAGTGATCCAGCCTTCGATCCGCGACATGCCATCCACGCCGGGGCGGCACAGGGTGATCCCGCGGCGACGCCGACGGTCGGCGTCGGAGACAACCTTCCCGTCCGGATCCAGGCGCGCCAGAATGTCCCGGCCGATCTTCGGCAGGTCATCGGGCCAGCCTTCACGCGAGTACGAAACGAGGATCTCCTCGGCCTCTACACGTGCTTCGGTGGGGATGTCGGTCGGGAGGTGGTCCATCACGTCCATGATGTTGCGCACGTGATCCCGCGAGATATCCCCGGCAGCAAAGGCTTCCGCCGTCACCGGCAGGGTCGCCGGACGCAGGTGGCCCGACGGCTCGAAGAACTCTCCGCAGTGATGAGTGACCTTCACCCGCAGGGCGGCGTCATACCGGGACAGTCCGAGAGTGTGGCGCAGGAACGGCACCATCTTCCCCGCGCCTGAACGTGCATGCAGCGACCGTTCTCCAGCTTCGATAATCAGCCGCGTATCCAGCGCAGCCAGCTGCCGCTTGCAGGCTTCGAGCTGCTGCATCAACGCCACGACATCCTCATCGGAGAACTGAGTCATCGTCGCGTTCTGAACGGAGTTCGAAAGGGTCGCAACCGCGGCCGCCAGTTCAGCGATGCCGCAGTCGTCGAGTGTCACCCCATTCGAATCCATGTGCTAATTCTACCTCTTTCGCAGCCCAATATCAGTCGAATTTCATTGTGATGCAACCTATTTCAGACAATCTGTCATTTCGAATCAACCCCAGCGGTGATAGTGGAGAACATGAATTCGGCTGGCGTCACAGCGGGGCGGTTCCGGCATGTCTATGACCCCAGCGAGCCCGGACAACGCTGGTATATCAACGACCACACCTTGATCCAGGAGCCCGGCGGATCCTGGCATCTGTTCGGAATCACACATCCGGAGCCGGCCGATCCGTTCGACGAGACCGAGTTCGCGCACGCTACCGCCGACGATCCGAGCGGTCCGTGGGTGAAGCATCCGCCGGTGTTGGCGGTGGATCGGGAGCGTGGGGAGCGGCATTTGTGGGCTCCGTTCGTGGTGCGTGACCGCGATCTGTACTGGATGTTCTATGACGGTGGTGGAAGCGACCGCACGGCAACGGGTATGGGGCTGGCTGTTTCCACCGATCTGTTCCATTGGGTTCGGCATCCGGCGAGCCCGGTGTTCCGGGACGGTTATGACGCGCGTGACCCGATGGTGTTGCGGGTGGGGGACGAGTGGGTCATTTACTACTGCGCAACCAGTGCTCCGGGCGGCGGGAATCATGTCGTCGCCTATCGCACCAGCCGGGACCTGCTGCGGTGGAGTGACCGGCGGATCGCTTACATCGATCCCACGACGGGCACGGATGCGGGCAATACCGAATCGCCGTTCGTCGCGCGGCACGGCGCGCACTGGTATCTGTTCATCGGTCCGCGGCCGGATTACGTCGGCACCGACATCTTCCGCAGCGACAACCCTTTTCATTTCGACACGTCCGACCGCGTGGGGCATGTGCGTGCCCATGCGGCGGAGGTGATCGTGCACGGCGGGGCGTACTGGGTTACTCATGCGGGCTGGGGGCAGGGGGGAGTGGCGCTGGCTCCCTTGTATTTCCCGAGCTGACGTGAAAATCCGATTTCGGGCGTGGCGTGCGGTCTGAACTGGGATTCTGGACGGGCAGTCGAGAGTCCCACCCAGACGAGTAGAACGTTGCGGGGAGGCAGGCACGATGGCCCGAATCGGCGTGATCAGTCTTTCCGACGGCCGTGACTATGTGCACGGCGGCATCGTCGGATTCATTCGAACCGCGGAGGATCGGCTGGTGGCCGAGCTGACCGCGGCGGGGCACACCGTGATCCGCGGTGTGGAACCGGTCGGCCGGAACGACCAGGCCGTGTCGGTGGCCCGGCAGGTGGAGGCGGCGGGGGTGGATCTGACC
Source organism: Nocardia tengchongensis (assembly GCF_018362975.1). Classification (NCBI taxonomy): domain Bacteria; kingdom Bacillati; phylum Actinomycetota; class Actinomycetes; order Mycobacteriales; family Nocardiaceae; genus Nocardia; species Nocardia tengchongensis. The sequence continues at coordinate 7,412,088 of NZ_CP074371.1, read as the reverse complement.
GTGCTGCACTACGCGGTGTGGGCGTTTCCGCACTTCACCATGCTGGCGGCGGGCGCGCTGAGCGGGCCGTTGCTGCTGCTGTCCAATATCGACCCCGTACAGCCGGGCATGGTGGGGATGCTGGCGGCGGGTGGGGCGCTGGATCAGGTCGGGCGTGAGCATGCCCGGCTGTGGGGTGATCCGGCCGACCCGGAGCTGATCGCGGCGATCGGGGTGCGGGCGCGGGCCGCGGCGGCGGTGGCGAGTCTGCGCGGGAGTACGTTCGGGCGGTTCGGCGGGCGGCCGATGGGGATGAACACGACGGTCGCCAATACCGATCAGTGGCAGCGGGTGTTCGGTGTCGACGTCGAGGAGATCGACCAGTGGGAGATCGTGCGCCGCGCCGAACTCGCCGACGCCGGTGAGGCGCGGGCGGCGCGGGAATGGCTGGAGCGCACCACCGCCGGAGTCCATTACGACGGCGTCAAGCTGACCCGGAACTGCTGGAACGGCAGCTCCGCTCGTATCTGGCGGTGCGGGACCTGATCGCGGAATGGCGGCTCGACTTCTCCGGTATCAAAGGGCAGCCGGAACTGACCCAGTACTTCGCCACCATGGACATCACCGAGGCGTTCCTCAACGACCCCTACGACTGGAACGGCCCCAAACAGCCGCACGTGTGCGCCACCGAAGCCGATATGGACGGTGCGCTCACCATGCAGCTGCTCAAGCAGATCACCGGCACCCCGGTGCTTTTCGCCGACGTCCGTCACTATCACGCCGACCGCGACATCTGGGATCTGTGCAACTCCGGCCAGCACGCCACCTGGTACGCGGCCCGCAGCGACGACCCGGCCGAGAACCTGGGGCGCGTCCACCTGTACCCGGAGGTGTTCTTCTTCCCCGCCGGCGGCGCGTCCGTGCACCACCTGGCCGCGCCCGGGGAGATGACCTTCGCCCGCCTCACCCGCCGCGACGGCGCCTACCGCATGCAGCTGATGCTCGGCGCGTTCGAAACCTACGACCAGGCCACCAACGAAGCGCTGATGAAACAGTCCACCTGGGAATGGCCGCACGCCTTCGCCCGCCTGGACGCCGACGCGGGAGCGTTCCTGTCCCGCTTCGGCGCCAACCACATTCACGCCGTCCCCGGTGATCAGCGCGCCACCGTGCGCGCGACCTGCGACCTACTCGGTGTCACCCTGGACGAATTCACCAGGGCGAGCTGACATGCTCCTCGGCATCGATATCGGCACCTCCGGATCCAAGGGTGTCCTGGTCGGCCGCGACGGCCTGGTCGCGGCGAGAGTCGAACGCCCGCACGGGGTGTCGACGCCCCGGCCCGGCTGGGTGGAACACGACGCGGAAACGGTGTGGTGGGCGGACTTCACGGCGATCGCCCGCGAACTGATGGCCGCCGCCGACGGCGAACCCGTCGACGCGCTCGCGGTCAGCGGCATCGGCCCCTGCCTGCTGCCCGCCGACGCGTCCGGCCGCCCGCTGCGGCCCGCCATCCTCTACGGCGTCGACACCCGCGCGACCGTCGAAATCGCGGAACTGGACGCGGAATTGGGTGCGCACACGGTGCTGGAACGCTGCGGGTCACCGCTCACCAGCCAGGCCGTCGGCCCGAAACTCCGCTGGCTCATGCGGCACGAGCCGCGGGTGTGGGCCGCCACCCGCCTGCTGTTGATGGCGAGCTCATTTCTCGTCCACCGCCTGACCGGCCGCTACGTCCTCGACCACCAGTCCGCCAGCCAATGCGTGCCCATGTACGACCTGACGGCCCGCGACTGGGCCACCGACTGGGCCGAATCCGTCGCCCCGGGCCTGCGACTACCCGAATTGGCCTGGCCCACCGAGATAGTCGGCCACATCACCGCGGAGGCCGCCGCGGCCACCGGCCTGCCCGCCGGGCTCCCCGTCGCCACCGGCACCATCGACGCCTGGGCCGAGGCCGCCGGAGTCGGCGTCCGCGCCCCCGGCGACTGCATGATCATGTACGGCACCACCATGTTCCTCACCCAGGTGCTCACCGACCCGCACCCCCAGCCCGGCCTGTGGACCACCTGCGGAACCTGGCCCGGCACCTACACCTCCGCCGCCGGCATGGCCACCTCTGGCGCGGTGACCGATTGGCTGCGCACCCTCACCGGCAGCGACTTCACCGAACTCGTCGACGAGGCATCCCACGTCCCGCCCGGCTCGCGCGGCCTGCTGGTGCTGCCCTACTTCGCGGGCGAACGCACCCCGCTGTTCGATCCCGACGCCCGCGGCATCATCGCGGGCCTCACCCTCACCCATCAGCGCGCCGACCTGTATCGAGCCGTCCTGGAAGGCATCGGTTACGGGGTCCGCCATAACCTGGAGGCGATGGCCGCGGCCGGCACCCCCGCCACCCGCCTGGTCGCGGTCGGCGGCGGCACCAAGGGCGGCCTGTGGACCCGCATCGTCTCCGACATCACCGGCCTGCCGCAGCAACTTCCGGCCGACACCGTCGGCGCGGCCCTCGGCGACGCCCTGCTCGCCGCCGAGGCCCTCGGCCTCGACACCTCGGCCTGGAACCCGATCATCACCACGATCGAGCCCGACCCCGAGGTCCACGCCCACTACGGCCCGTACTACCGCCACTACCGATCCCTGTACGAGACAACGAAATCCACCGCCCACTTCCTCGCCCGCGAGCAGCGTCGCGCCGCCACCTGATCTCGGTCAGGCCGTGGCGGCGAATCCGGCGCGCAGGTCGGCGAGGATGTCGTCGATGCCCTCGATCCCGACGGCCAGGCGGATCAGGCCGGGCGTGACACCCGCCGCGAGCTGCTGTTCCGGGGTGAGCTGGGAGTGAGTCGTCGAGGCGGGGTGGATGACCAGGGAGCGGACGTCACCGATATTGGCGACATGGCTGTGCAGGGTCAGAGCGTCGACGAAACGCTTGCCCGCGTCGACGCCACCCGCCAGCTCGAAGCCGATGATCGCGCCGACGCCCTTGGGTGCCAGCTGCTTTCCGCGCTCGTACCACGGTGAGGACGGCAGACCCGCGTAGGAGACGGCCGTGACCTCGGGGCGCTCGGCGAGGAATTCGGCCACCGCCGCGGCATTGGCGACATGCCGTTCCAGGCGCAGGCTGAGCGTCTCCAGTCCCTGGCTGATCAGGAAGGCATTGAACGGTGAGATCGCCGAACCCAGGTCACGCAGCAGCTGCACCCGCGCCTTGAGCGCGTAGGCGGGCGCGCCCAGGTCGGCGTACACCACACCGTGGTAGCTGGGGTCGGGCTCGGTGAAGCCCGCGAAACGTCCACTGCGCCAGTCGAAGGTGCCGCCGTCGACGATCACGCCCGCGACCGCCGCCCCGTGCCCGCCCAGGTACTTGGTCGCCGAATGCACGACGATGTCCGCGCCGTGCGCGAACGGCTGGATCAGATACGGGGTGGCGACGGTGTTGTCGACGATGAGCGGAATCCCGGACCCGTGCGCGACCTCGGCGATGCCGGGAATGTCGAGAATATGGTTCTGCGGGTTCGACACCGTCTCCCCGTAGAAGGCCTTGGTGTTCGGCCGGATCGCGTCCCGCCACTGCTCGAGATCGTCGGGATCCTCGACGAAGCTCACCTCGATACCCAGCTTCGGCAGCGTGTACCGGAACAGGTTGTAGGTGCCGCCGTACAGCCGCGGGCTGGACACGACGTGATCGCCCGCGCCCGCGAGGTTCAGGATCGCGAAGGTCTCCGCCGCCTGACCCGAGGCCAGCAGCAGCGCCGCCACCCCGCCCTCCAGCGCGGCGATCCGCTGCTCCACCGCGTCCTGGGTGGGATTCATGATGCGCGTGTAGATGTTGCCCGGCTCGGTTAGCCCGAACAGCGCCGCGGCGTGCTCGGTGTCGCGGAAGGCGTAGGAGGTGGTCTGGTAGATCGGCAGCGCGCGGGCGCCGGTCGCGGCGTCGGGCTGCTGCCCGGCGTGGATCTGCTTGGTCTCGAAACTCCAGGTGGCGGTGAGATCTTCGGGGGCCGTCGTCATACCGGGTGAAGCTACGACCGGGCTACCGGTGCGAGCCATGGTTTCGCTCGGCGTGAGCGTAACCCTGGCGCCCGATCCCGGGGTCGGTCACCACGTGTTCGTGTGACAGTTACCAACTGGACGGTCGTTCGGCAGACAGGGTGACCCCGGGGTGGTATGAATTCGCGGTGGCATGGACTTTGCGGCTCAGCGAGGACGAAGAAGCTGCGCTGGGTGCGCAGGCGGCGATGGAAGGGCGATCCAAACAGGAGATCGCCCGCGACGCCATCCGGAACTACATCACGCGGAACAAGACGTGGGATGACTATCTGTCGGATCCGCCTGTCGTCTACGGGTAATACGTGTCTCTGATCTCGGCATAGCGCTGGCGAACGGCCGCGCCGACTCCCGCTGCCAGCGTATGGAATTCGGTGCCGGCCGGCGTGGGCCAGCGGGGTGGGCGCGGACCCCCGCGCAGCGCCCAGGCCGCCTGCCGGGCAGCTCCCAGCGCGACGTACTCGCTCGGGTTGGGCACCGTCACGGTGCGGCCGAAGATGGTGGCCGCGGCGTGCGCGATGAGGCGGGAGCGGGATGCGCCGCCGATCAGCAGGATTCGATGCGGCACCGTGGGCAGCCGGTCCAGCGCCTCGGCGATATTGCAGAGCATCCCCTCGATGGCGGCCCGGGCCAGGTGATGCGGCCGCATGGTGTGCGCCCGCAGGCCGTGCAGGCTGCCGGTGGCGTGCGGAAGATTCGGGGTGCGCTCCCCGGCGAGATAGGGGAGCAGGGTGAGACCGTCCGCGCCCGCGGGGGATTGGGCGGCCAGCACTTCCAGACCCGACACGTCGGTGCCGAGCAGCACCGCGGTCGCGTCCAGCACCCGGGCGGCATTGAGCGTGCAGACCAGCGGCAGGAACGCGCCGGTGGCGTCGGCGAAGCCGTTGACCGCGCCCGAGGGATCGGCGCTGGGGTGCGTGGCGCGGGTGAAGACGGTGCCGCTGGTGCCCAGCGACACCACCACATCACCGTCGCCGATGCCCAGACCGAGCGCGGCCGCGGCATTGTCGCCGGTACCCGCGGCCACCAGCCGCCCTCCCGGCGTGTGCCCGGCGATCTCGGCGGGCGCGAGCACCCGCGGCAGCGCCGGACTGCGGCCGCGGAAGGCCAGGGCCAGCAGATCGGGCCGGTAGGCGCCGGCCGCCGGGGACCAGTACCCGGTGCCCGAGGCGTCACCCCGATCGGTGGTCGGCTCGGTGTCCGGATCACCGCCCCGCAACTGCCAGGTCAGATAGTCGTGCGGGAGCAACACCCGGACCGTCTTGTCGGCCAGTTCGGGTTCGTGGTCGGCGAACCAGCGCAGCTTGGCCACCGTGTGCGCCGCCAGCGGCACACTGCCGACCGCGTCCGCCCAGGCCTGCGGCCCGCCCAGCTCCCCGACCAGCTGCCCGGCCGCCTCCGCCGAGCGAGTGTCGTTCCACAGCAAGGCGTCCCGCACCGGCTGCCCGGCGGCGTCGAGCGCCACCATCCCGTGCTGCTGCCCGGCCACCGCGATGGCCTCGACATCGCGCATCATCCGATCACACGCCGCCCGCAACGCCTCCCACCACATGCCGGGCGGCACCTCGGTCCCCTCGTGATGCGGAATCTGGCGCTGGCGCAATACCGTTCCGGTATCGGCGTCGCACACCACGATCTTGCAGGACTGAGTGGACGAGTCCACCCCGGCAACGACCGTCATTGGTCCGCCAACCTTCTATCGTGCCGCCCGTCCGGGATGCAGCTGGATCTTGCGTCCGGTGCCCGCGCGGAAGGTCCGCAGGGCCTCGTCGAATTCCTCGAGCGCGAAATCATGGGTGATCACGGTGTCCGCGTCGATGACGCCCTCGCCGAGCAGGTCCACCGCCCGACCGAAACTGTGCAGTACCGCCATGGATCCGACGATGGTGATCTCGTCGTTGTAGATCTGGAAGGGCGAGATGTTCGCCCGCGCGGCCGCCGGGGCCACCCCGAACTGCAGATAGGTGCCGCCGCGCCGGACCCGGGTGAGCCCGTCCTCGATGGCGGCCACCGTTCCGCTGCAATCGATCACGATCTCCCAGCCCTCGGGCCGGTCCATGTCGTCGGCGGACACGGTGGCCGCGTCCGCGCCCAGGGTGCGGGCGATGGCCAGCCGGTCGGCATTGGTGTCCACCATCGACACCGACGCCGCGCCCGCCGCGATGGCCAGCTGCTGCATGAGCAGCCCCATGGTGCCCGCGCCGTAGATCAAGTAATGCGAGCCGAGTCGCCGTGGCAGCCCGTCGAATCCGTGCACCGCGCACGAGAGCGGTTCCACCAGTGCGCCGTGCGCGGGCGAGAGATGGCCCGGCAGCCGATAACAATTGGCGGCGGGCACTTTCACGTACTCGGCCATGGCGCCGTCCACGGTGTCGCCGATCGCGCCCCAGTTCTCGCACAGGTTGCCGCGCCCGATCGCGCAATAGTGGCAGCGTCCGCAGAACAGCGAGGGATCCACCGCGACCCGATCGCCGATCCGCACCCCGGCCGCGTCCACGCCGAGTGCCACCACCTCCCCGGCAAATTCGTGTCCGGGCACGATCGGATAGGGCGTGGGCGGGAATTCGCCCTCGACGATATGGATATCGGTGCCGCATATGCCGACCGCGTCCACCCGGACCACCACCTCACCGGTGCCGGGTAGCGGATCGGGCACGGATTCGACCGAGAACTGTCCGGGCTTCTCGACGACCAAGGCGCGCATAGCAATACCATGCACCCGCGCGCCCCGCCCTCGACGCGTTTTACGCAATAGCAATCGCATTCTTTCTGCTGTCCCGCAATCGTTACGGGGAACAGCAGGGGATCAGGGGTGCGCCTGATACCAGAAGGCGGTGGAAGCCACGTGGGCCTGGTCCAGCGGTAGGTAATGCCCGTCCTCGCGCCAACCGAGCGCTTGCACGGTGGCGCGCAGCCCGGACTCGAAACAGATGGGGTCGGGAATGTGCCAGCGGTACATGCCGAATCGCTGGTGCGGTTCGTAGATTCGATGCGGCGGCAGCACCTGCGGCATGCCCAGATAGGGGGTCGAGTAGGGGCGATAAGCGCCGTCGAGATCGAAATTCCAGGCGCCGCCGAAATAGTCCTCGGTCCCGGTGCCGCACAGCGTGGGGAATTCGGTGTCGTCGTCGAGATAGAACTTGAGCTCGCCCTCGCCCCACCAGCCGGTCGCCCGCGGCTGCACGGCCAGATACGTTCCGGCATACCGCCCGGGACCGCCGTCGATCTCGACGATCGGATGCTCCGCGGGGGTGCCCAGCGGATCGGAGCAGCGCCACCGGGTGTGCAGATACCCGACGGCGCCCGGTAACTCCTCTTCCAGATAGGTGATCTGGTAGTACACCGGCGCGGCCTGCTCGGACCCGTTGTGCAGGGTGATCAGCGCGCGGTCGTGGAACGGCATGGGCCAGTAGCTGTTCAGCCCGCCCGCGGGCGCGACCACCACCATGGCGGAATTCACGAGGGCCAGCTGCTCCCAGCCGTTGCAGAAGAAGTCGCCCAGCGGCACCGCGACGGCCGGTTCGGGCGCATCGTCCCAATACATCTGGAGCGTGAAGTCGCGCAGCAGCGCGCGATCGGTGGTGAGCCACAGGTGCCGGATCACGCCCGGCCCGGAAATATCGGCGAGCGTGGCGGTTTCACCCGGCCGCAGATCGATGGAGGGCGAGACCTTCCAGCCCCGCCCCAGCCCCGCGGCCGCGTACGCACCGGTCCCGGAGATGGCTCGTCCGCCCCCACCGGGCTCACCGGTCGGGTTCTCCGCGCTCACCGAGCGGGTGCGCCGCCCGTCCAGCTGCCAGATCTCGTGCACCATCGGAATTTTCGCACGGAGATCGGAAAAGTGAAGCGGACATGGGGCGGACATGCGAATGCCGACGCCGTCCCACACACGGCGCCGGCATGCCGGGAATTACTTGCCGACCAGCTTGGACTTCAGGGTCGCGATGGTCGCGTCGTCGATGCCCAGGCCCTGCGACAGGAAGTTGTCCATGGAACCGTAGTTCGCCTGAACCGCGTCGAAGGAGGAGTCCAGGAACGCGCGATCGACACCGAGCACCGGCTCGAACAGCGACGGGTCGGTGACCCGGCCCGAGGCGACCAGACCGTCCAGCGTCGCCTTGTTGGCGGCGGCCAGGTTGTCGTTGGACTCGAGGTAGTTGTTGTAGATCTGGCCCTTCGGCGCGCCCAGGGCGCTGAGCAGGATGGCCGACATCCAGCCGGTGCGGTCCTTGCCGCGGTGCAGTGGTACAGCACCGGGCCGTTGGCGGCGGCGATCTCCTTCAGCGCGGCGCTGAACTGACCGCGGGCGGCGGAGTCGGTGACCATCCACTTGTAGTAGTCGATCATGAACTGCCGGCCCTTGCCGTCGCCGAGCAGCTGCTGCTGCAGGGCGGGACCGCCCTGCACGGCCTTTGCGAAGAACAGGTAGAAGTCATTGTTCGGGTCGTAGACCGGCAGCGACTTCGCGGGGATGGAGGCCGGCAGCTTGTCCGGGTTCTGGCCGCGTTCGGTCGGGCTGCGGAAGTCGATGATCTCGACGATGCCCGCCGACACCAGCTGCTGCTGCTCGGCCTCGCTGAGCTTGTTGAGCGCGTCGGTGCGGTAGACCGAACCGGCCTTGACCTTGCCGCCGCCGCCCTGGGTCGGGATGCCGCTCAGGTCACGGGCATTCGGGGCGGTAGGCAGGTCCAGCGAGACGCCCTTGGGCGACTGCAGCACCGGCACGGGCGCGGCGAACGCCGGGGTGACCGCGATCGGTGTGATGGCGATGAGCGCGGCGGCTACACCGGTGAGTGTGCCGCGTACGGCGCGCGAGATCGTCACTAGGGGTTTCCTTTCGATCACGGACCGGGTAGTGGGTGTGGCCGGTCCGGGCATGAGCGCTTTTGCGGGGAGACTGGTCGGTATTGATTTGAGACCGAGCCGCCCCGGACGCGAGCGCGGCGCGTCCGAGGCGGATTCGGTTGCGGGCCCGCCTATTCGGCGTCGGCCAGCAACGTGATGGTCCCGGCCGCGCCGTCCACCCGGACTCGCTGGCCGTCCCGCAGGCCGGTGCTGGCGGTCTTGACGTCCACCACGCACGGCACGCCGAACTCGCGGGCCCACGATGGCCGCGTGCGAGGCCGAGCCGCCGATGTCGGTGACCACCGCGCCCGCGTAGGCGAACATCGCGGTGTGGCCGGTGTCGGTGACCGAGGCGACCAGGATGTCGCCCGGCTCGATGTCGTCGTCGAGGGTCAAGACCAGCTTGACGGTGCCCTCCACCACGCCCGGGCTCACACCCAGCCCGGTGATGGTCTCGCCCACCGCGATCGCGCCGGAGATCTCCTCCGGCTCCCAGGGTCCGTTGACCACGTCGGGCATGCGGATCGCCTGGAAGCGGGTGCGCTCGGCGCGGCGGCGCGCGACGCGCTCCTGCAGATCCGCGGGGGCCCAGAGGATCTCGTCGAGGTTCAGGAACACCGAGTCCTCGATCTCGGTGAGCTTGCCCGCCTTCACCAGGCGCGCCGCCCGCTCCTGGGTGGCCAGGCGCAGGCAGTTGGTGACGCGCACGACCGCGTCACGGGCCCGCTCGCGGTAGACCGTCGCGCCGACGGCCATCTTGGCGGTGCGGCTGGTCGGCTCCGGCACCGGCTCGCGGTGCGGCGCGGGCATTTCCGCGGCCCGCCCGGCGGCGGTGACCAGCAGTTCGGGGCGGTCGCCGAAGGTGGTGTTGATCAGCTCGCACTCGCCCGGACCGCGATGGCCGATCTTGGCCAGCTCCTGGTCGAGGGCCTTCGAGAACTCCGGCGACTTCTCCCGCGCCGCGCCGACGTCACCGGTCTTGGCCAGCGCCTGCAGCCCGGCGTCCTTGCGGCACAGGCCCGCCAGCCGCTCCACGGCCAGCATGGTCTTGGCCGACTCCAGGCGGTTCAGGTCGATCTTGACCTCGCCCTTGTGGGCGGCGGTGGCCGCGCCGGTCATCATGACGCCGATGGAGGCCGCCTGCCACGCCTGGTTGAGCCGGTCGCGCCACAGCAGGGCGCGGGCGTGCAGCTGCTCGTCGCTCAGATCCGAGATCTGGTCGCGGTTCAGCGCCTCCGCGTGCGAGGCGGCATTGATCAGCTCGGCGGTCTTGGAGTAGCTCAGGGCGGTGGAGGCGACCCGGCCCAGCGCCTTGAAGGTGCCCGCGCGGGCGGCCATACCGGTCGGCATGGCCGGGCGGCCCTTGGGATGCAGCTCGATATCGCCGATGGTGCCGTAGACGTCGCGGCGCACGCTCTCCTCGTCCCAACCGGGCATGTTCTCGGCCGAGAAGACGCCGATCGAGGCGTTGATGTACATGTGGTGGCCCAGCACGCTGGTCACGCGCGACACCCAGTGCTCGAGCGCGATGCCCTCGATGGCGATCATGTGGCCCATCGCCTCGTTGCCGAGCCGGATCGCCCCGGCCTGCAGGTCGATGGTGAGCGGGGTGAGCGGGCCGGGCAGCGCCTCGGAGGTGTTGGTGGCGGTGTAGACGGGGATGCGGTCGTCGACGAGATCGTCGAACTCGCCCTGAAGTCCTTCGGGCGCGGCCGATTTCAGCGCGTAGCCGTCGGAGGTCGGGGCGTTCTGCGGCACCACGTGGGTGGGCAGCGGGATCGCGCCGCGGCGGTTGCGGAAGCCGGAGCCGCCGCTCTTGCGGCCGTGCAGGCCGCGCGCGGTATCGGTGATCACCTCGGCGGCGGTCCAGCCGTAGCGGAAGCCCCACTCCTCGCGGGCGGCGCTCGCGTCCACCTTGGTCCGGTTCACCGACGACTTGGGCAGCCACGCACCGTATTTCACGCCCGCGTCGGACAGGATGCGCTTGACGTCGGCGCTGGACACCTCGCCGGGCGCGGCCAGCTCGACCACGCCGGAGCGCTGCGACAGCGCCGCCTGCACCAGGAAGCGCTCCAGGTCGTCGTAGTGCAGCACCTGGATGCTGCCCTTGCCGCCGCCGGCCAGACTCTCCAGGGTGCGCCAGCCGCCGTGGTCGACGCGCCGGCCCGCCACCAGCGCGGTGCGCACCACGAGGGCGTCCGCACCGCTGCTGGCCACGATCTTCTCGATGCTCGAATCGGAGCCCGCCGCAACGGGAACGACGAGGCGCGCACCGGATTCCTGGGCCGCCTTCGCGATCGCCGCGACCGCGGCGCCCGCCAGGTGCACCACCGCGTCCACCCCGGCGACGGCCCGCGCGCACACCTGCGCGTCGGCCAGGTCGCCGACGGCCACCTGGACCCGCGGGTCCACGTAGCGGTGACGCTGCCGGTCCAGACCGGTTACCTCGTGGCCGGCCGCCAGCAGCATGCGCGCGACAGCGCGGCCGCTCGGCTCGGTGACACCGGTGACCAGAATCCGCATTGACTCTCCTCCTCGTGCAGGCGACCCCAACCACAGTGACGCCGTTCACACACCATCCCTATTGGAAGAGGGTGTGACGGGTCGCAGTCCCGTTGAACGGGATCGGTGAATCGGTCAGCAAGATGGAGCGCTAAGTGATGGCGGTCGGAGCGGGCACCGTGCAGGCATGACAGTGCGGAATTCGGTCACGCCGCGGGCGGCCGGCGAGATGGGCCACTACGACATCGAGACCGATGTGCTGGTTGTCGGCTACGGCGCCGCGGGCGCCTCGGCGGCCTTCGAGGCCGCGCACGCGGGCGCGCGGGTGCTGGTGATCGACCGGGCCGGCGGGCCCGGCGGCGCGTCGGCCAACTCCGGCGGCGAGATCTACCTCGGCGGCGGCACCCCGATCCAGGTGGCCTGCGGCTTCGACGACACCCCCGAGGCCATGGCCGCGTTCCTGAAGGCCGCGCTCGGCGCGGGCGCGGACGCCGACAAGATCGACGAGTACTGCGCGGGCAGCGTCGAGCACTTCCACTGGCTCGTCGATCGCGGCGTGCCGTTCAAGCCGACCATGTGGGACGCCCCCACCTGGGTGCCGCCCACCGACGACGGCCTGATGTGGCTGGGCGAGAACAGCTGGCCCTTCACCGAACTCGCGCATCCCGCCCCGCGCGGGCACCGGCCCACCGCCAACGACTTCGGCGGCAAGCTGCTGATGGAATGCCTGACCGCGGCGGCCGAATCCGCCGGTGCGACAGCCTTGTTCGACACCTACGCCACCACCTTGATCGTGGACGCGGACGGGGTCGTGACGGGCGCGGTCGCCCGGCAGTACGGCAAGGAGATCACCATCCGCGCCCACCGCGGAATCGTGCTCACCACCGGCGGATTCGTCGACAACGACGACATGCTCGCCGCCCACGCGCCGCAGCTGCTCGGCCACACCAAGGTCAGCGCGGGCACCGACGACGGGTCCGGTATCCGCATGGCGCAGGCCCTCGGCGCGGCCGTGCGCCACATGTCCGCCGGACAGGTCGGCATGTCCCTGATCCCCGGGCTGGCCGTGCGCGGCATGGTGGTCAATGCCCTGGGCCGCCGCTTCGTCAACGAGGACACCTACCCCGGACGCATCGGCCAGCACGCGCTCTACCGCCAGAACATGGGCGGCAGCTGGGCGGGCGACGACACCGCGGTCTGGGTGATCGTGGACGAGGACGGATTCGAGGACGTGCCCGAACCCCAGCGCTGGGGCGTGCGCCCGACCCACGTCGCCGAAACCGCCGCGGAGCTGGAGGCCCTGACCGGCCTGCCGATCGGCTCGCTGACCGCGGGCATCGAGCGCTACAACGAATTCGCCCGCGCGGGTGTCGATCTCGACCACCACAAGGCCTCGCGCTGGCTGCGGGAACTCACCGGGCCGCTGGCCGCCATCGACGTGAAGGCGGGGGTCCGGCCGCCGTCGGAGGCCGGCGACCGCCGCGGCACCGGGGCCTCGGTGTTCACCCTCGGCGGCCTGCACACCGACCTCGACGGGCACGTCCTCGACCACGACGCCAAACCGATCCCGGGTCTGTACGCGGCGGGCCGCGCCGCCAATGGCCTGCACGGCTTCGGCTACATCTCCGGCACCTCCCTGGGCGACGGCACCTTCTTCGGCCGCCGCGCCGGCACGGCCGCCGCCCGCCGCGCCTGACCCGGGCTCGAATCGGATTGGTCAATAGTCCAGTTGATTCGCGAGAGTGGGAATCGGGCCCGCGGGTTGGTCTTAGACTCGCTCGCTATGGATGTGCACTCGCGGCAGTTGCGGTATTTCGTCGCGGTGGCGGAGGACCTCAGTTTCACGCGGGCCGCGCAGCGGCTGCACGTGGCGCAGCAGGGACTGAGTGCGCAGATCAAGCAATTGGAGCAGGCGCTGGACCTGGTGCTGTTCACCCGGACCACGCGCAGCGTCGAACTCACCGCCGCGGGGGAGGCGCTGCTCGAGGGCGTGCGCAGCGCGCTGACCACCCTCGGGCTGGCGGTCGAGCAGGCGCGGGTGGCGCAGCGGCGGGAGTCGGATCGGCTGGTGCTGGGATTCCTCGAGGGGGCCGCGCTCACCCTCACCGAGCCGATCCTGTCCGCCTTCCGGGAACGACATCCCGGCGTGACCGTCGACATGCGGCAGTTCACCTACGAGGATCCCGCCGCCGGACTGGCCGACGGCACCGTGGACGTGGCCTTCGTGCGACTCCCCTTCCGCGCGGAGGGAATTCGCGTCGAGCCGCTGTTCACCGAGCCGGTGGTGGCGCTGGTGCCCGCCGCGCATCCGCTGACCGAACTGCCCGAGGTGCGGGTGCGGGATCTGCTGGACCAGCCGCTGCTCGGCGCCGACACCACCGACCCGGTGTGGAATGCCTTCTGGGAGTTGCACGATCACCGCGACGGCAATCCGGCGCCGGTGGTGTCGCGGTCGAAGTCGCTGCTCGAGGAGTTGCAGAAAGTCGCGGCGGGCGTCGGCATCGTCTTGTCGGTCGCGTCGGCACGCTGGATGCCCTTCCCTCGCGTCCGGTTGCTGCCGATTGTCGACGCCCCGAGCAACGAGGTAACCGTCGCCTGGCACACCGAGCACGAAACACCGCTGGTGCGTTCGTTCGTCGATATCGCCGCGAAGTCCGGGCCGCCCATCCGGAGCTGGTCGAACTGCTGGAACGACCCGATTTCGCGGATCGGACACTACCGGCCCACCTCTGACTCACAAGTGCGGCTTGTCAATCACCAAAAATTTGCTGTTTCACTTCTCTGGTGGGGCGCTCTACCGTTGCTGAACGTGGGCGGACGGTGCGGGGGGCTGCGTCGTCCACCGCGAACCTCCCTGCGGTTCGTGGAGCCTCATTCCCTGATGAGGCGGTCCCCTCATTGCCCGATGAGGTGATCTCGGATAGCCGGCGCCGCCGGACCCCGGCCTGAGCCCCCGGTGTCCGGCGGCGCCGGTGTCGTCCGCGCGTGTCGTTGCCGGACAGGCGAGTCCGGGCGACCAGACTCGGGGGCATGACGGCGCAGGGTCAGCACATCGACGAGCCGGACGTGGACCAACCGCGGCCCCCGTCGCTCCCGTCCCGTATCTGGGCGGTCATCGCCCGCATCGAACGGGTCATCGATCCCAACTACCCCGGCCTGGTGGTCGCGTGGATCTTCTTCCTGTGGGCGGTCTCGCCGTCGCTGCTGCCGCGCACCTGGCTGTTCGAGGGCCTGGTCTGCGGGATCAGTGCGGCCATCGGCTACGGCGTGGGCTGCGTGGGGGCCTGGGCCTTCAAGAAGTGGATCCAGCCGCGACTGCCCGACTCCGCCGAAGGTCTGGCCAAACTCTGGAATCCGAGCGACACCACCCGCGCCGTCGGCAAGGTGGTGATCCTGGTCGGCACCATCGTCGGCGCCGCGCTGGTGCTGGCGCGGTCGGCGCGCTGGCAGCGCGATCTCGAAGTGCTGATGGGCATGCCGCCCACCACCACCTCCAGCTACCTGCGCGCCGAACTGCTGGCCGCCGCGACGCTGGCCCTGGTGATTGCCGCCTATCGCGCGGTGCGTTGGCTGGTCCGGCTCATCGTGCGCCGGCTCAACCTCGACCTGCGGATCCCGCGCACCATCGCCTATCCGGGCGCGGTGCTCGTGGTCGCGGTGCTGGCGGTGCTGCTGTTCCAGGGCGTGCTCGCGAAAGCCTTCTTCGCCACCGCCAATTCGGCGTTCAGCCTGCGCAACGGCCAGACCTCGCCCAGCGCCGTGCAGCCGCAGCTGCCCGAAAGGTCGGGCAGCCCACAGTCTCTCGCCGCCTGGGACACCCTCGGCTCCGAAGGCCGGTGGTTCGTGGCCACCGCGCCGAGCGCCGAGCGGATCGCGCAGGTCACGGGAAAGCCCGCGCGCGAACCGATTCGGGTCTACGCGGGCCTGGACTCGGCGCCGGAGCCCGAGGACATCGCCGCACTCGTGGTGCGTGAACTCGACCGCACCCACGCCTTCGACCGCAAGGTGCTGGTCGTGGTGACCACCACCGGCACCGGCTGGGTGGACTCCACCACCGCCTCCTCGATCGAGTACATGTACGGCGGCGACAGCGCCATCGCCGCCACCCAGTACTCGTACCTGCCGAGTGTGCTGTCGTTCCTGTCCGACCGGGAGAAGGCCACCGAATCCGGGCGGCTGGTCATCCACGCCGTCCACCAGCGCTGGGCCCAGCTGGCGCCCGAACATCGGCCGAAACTGCTGGTGTACGGCGAGAGCCTGGGTTCGCAGGGCTCCGAGGGCGCGTTCACCGGCCTCGACGACATCCGCACCCTGGTGGACGGCGTGCTGTGGGTCGGCCCGCCCAACTCGAACCGCCTCTGGAGCCAGATCGAGGCGCGCCGCGACCCCGGAACCCCGGAGATCCTGCCGACCTACGCCGACGGCCTGATCGTCCGCTTCGCCGCCACCGCGCCGGATCTGGGCCGCCCCGACCGGCAATGGACCGACCCGCGCGTGGTCTACCTGCAACACGCCTCCGACCCGATCGTCTGGTGGTCGCCGGATCTGCTGTTCACCCAACCGGATTGGCTGAAGGAGCCACGCGGCAAGGACGTCTCCAAATCCATCCGCTGGTGGCCGATCGTCACCTTCTGGCAGATCAGCGCCGACATGGCCAACGCCCAGGGGGTGCCGTCGGGTCACGGCCATCGCTACGGTGATCTGGTGCTGGACGGCTGGATCGCCGTCGCCCAGCCGGCCGACTGGAACCCCGGCCTCGACGCCGCCGTCCGCAAGGCCCTCGACGAGGACATCACCTGGGAGTACGCCCACAAGTGACCCATGTTCCGATGATCGGGACTATTTCGGTTCGAAACACCTAGTTGGCCATAACTTCGATGGCAGGAAACTCTGGCACGAGGAGGAACGCCCGCATGACTAACAAGGTGCTCGATCGGGTCCGCGATCTGCTGCCCGCGATCCGGGAACGCGCGGTGCAGGCCGAGGAGCAGCGGCGGGTCCCCGACGCCAGCATCGCCGAGCTCACCGAGGCCGGTGTGTTCCGCATGCTGCAGCCGGCCCGCTTCGGCGGCATGGAGGAGTCCCCGGTCGCCTTCTACGAGGTGATCCGCGCGATCGGCACCGTGTGCCCGTCCACCGCGTGGGTGTCCTCGGTGCTGGGCGCGCACCCGTGGCAGCTGGCCCTGTTCGAGGATCAGGCCCAGCAGGACGTGTGGGCCGAGAACCCCGACACCCTGGTGTCGTCCTCCTACGCGCCGACCGGCAAGCTGACCGTCGTCGACGGCGGCTACGAGCTGTCGGGCCGCTGGCAGTTCTCCTCCGGCTGCGACCACGGCCAGTGGGTGTTCCTGGGCGCCCTGGTGCCGACCGCGACCGGCATGGACTACTACACGGTCCTGGTGCCGCGCACCGACTACCGCATCGAGGACACCTGGAACGTGTCCGGCCTGGCCGGCACCGGCTCCAACGACATCGTCATCGAGAAGGCGTTCGTCCCGGCCTACCGCGCCTACTCGGCCGCGGATCAGGCCAACCTGGTCGGCCCCGGCCAGGCGGTGAACACCAACCCGCTGTACAAGATCTCGTTCGGCGCGCTGTTCTCCAACACCATCACCGCCCCGATCATCGGTGCGGCGCAGGGCGCCTACGACGCGCACATCGAGCGTCAGCGGGAGCGGGTCCGGCTGTCCTACGGCGGCCAGAAGGTGTCCGAGGATCCCTTCGCCCACGTCCGGATCGCCCGTGCCGCTTCGGAAATCGACGCCGCCGTGCTGCAGATGGAACGCAACATGTCCGAGCAGCTGCGTTACGCGCAGGCCGGCGAGGAGATCCCGTTCGAGCTGCGTCTGGCCACCCGCCGCGACCAGGTGCGCGGCACCGAGCGCGCACTCGAGGCGATCGACCTGCTGTTCAAGAACTCCGGCGGCCACGCCATCCGCCAGCCCAACATCATCGAGCGCAACTGGCGCGACGCCCACGCGGGCAGCGTGCACGTGATCAACGACGTGGAGCGCGCGCTGGCCATGTACGGCAAGGGCGCCATGGGCCTCGAGGTCGCGGATCGGATGCTCTGATGACCCTCACCGCGGAGAGCACCACCAAGTGGGTGACCGTCGACGGTCACAAGCTCCGCTATCACGAGGCCGGCGAGGGCCCGGCGCTGGTGCTGCTGCACGGCTCCGGCGCGGGCGTCTCCGGCTGGGCCAACTTCGGTGAGAACCTGCCGGTGCTGGCCCAGCACTTCCGCTGCCTGATCCTGGATCAGCCGGGCTTCGGCGAGAGCGGCCGCCCGGAGGTGTACGAGCGCAACTACCTGCGCATCGCCGCCGACGCGGTGATCGGGCTGCTCGACGAGCTGGGCCTGGAAAAGGCGCACGTGCTGGGCAATTCCATGGGCGGCACGGTCGCGACCCTGCTCGCGCTCGAGCACCCGGGCCGCGTGGACCGCGTGGTGCTGATGGCCCCCGGCGGGGTCGGGGTGAACATCCTCGGACCCGAACCGTCCGAGGGCATCAACCGGCTCATGGAGTTCAACATGAACCCCAGCGACGAGAAGGCCATGGGCTTCCTGCGGGCCATGGTCTCCAACCCGGCCACCCTGACCGAGGAACTCGTCGCCAAGCGCCTGAAGGCCGCCGCCGACCCGAAGGGTCAGGCCGCGCTGCGCGACGCCTACGCCACCTTCTACAACCCGAAGCTGGCCGAACCGGTTCCGCTGTGGGCGCGGCTCAAGGGCATCAAGCAGGAAGTGCTGATCCTGTGGGGTCGCGACGACCGGGTCACCCCGGTGGAGGGCTCGCTCTTCGCGGCCCGGCAGATCCCCAACGCGGACCTGCGCACCTTCGCCCGCTGCGGCCACTGGGTCATGGTGGAGCGCAAGGATGCTTTCGAGCGTTCGGTGATCGACTTCCTGAACAACGGTCTGTAGCAAGCGATTTCCCGTGATTCGGGGGTGGGAGATTTCCCACCCCCGAATTTCGTTTTCCCGGATTCGGGCCCGGCGTTAGAGTCCGATCATGACGTGGACAGCCCCCGAGGTCACCCGTTCCCCGCAGCTGCTCGTCGGCGACGAGCGCGCCGTGCTGCACTCCCTGCTCACCCGTGGCCGCGAGATCCTGCTGTGGAAATGCCAGGGCCTCACCGGCGCTCAGCTCGCGACCCGCAGCGTGGAACCGTCCAGCATGTCGCTGCTGGGCCTGATCCGGCACATGACCGAGGTGGAGCGCGGCTGGTTCCGGATGCGCGCGGCGGGTGAGGAACTCGGGTACATCTACTCCGACGAGTCGAACCGCGACGGCGATTTCGACGACACCGTCGCCGAGCAGGCCGAAGCCGACCACGCCCGCTTCCTCGAGGAGATCGCGCTGTGCGACAAGGCGATCGCCGATCTGTCGCTGGACCACACCGCCATCCACCCCCGCACCGGCACGGATCTGTCGCTGCGCTGGATCTACCTGCACATGATCGAGGAGTACGGCCGCCACGCCGGTCACGCCGACCTGCTGCGCGAACGCATCGACGGCGCCACCGGCTACCAGTGACGCGGCGGCGTCACGCCGTGGCGTTGCGGCGGCCGTCGCTGAAGAACTCGAGCAGGGCGTCCGCCCCGTCGAGTTCGCGCATGGTTCGGGCCGCCCCGAAGGACTGGTTCCAGAAGTCTCCGGTCCGGGGCGTCCACGGGCCGACATAGGCGTACGGCTCGGGGATCAGGCTGTCGCCGGGGGAGACGCCGTAGTTGACCTCGTCGACGTCGATCCCGAGGTCGAAGTGCTCGGACCAGAGCACCGGCGTGTGATCGGGCGCCAGCGCGCGCAGCGCGGCATCGCCGAGTTCGTAAGCGCGGGTGAGGATCCGGGACGACTCGGTGTCGATCCACAATGGGGTATTCGGGTCGACAGTCGTGCGGCCCGCATAGACGCCGTCGGGCATCCCGGGTTCGACACCCGCCGCTGTGGCCAGGTCGGCGATGGTCGCGCCGTGCAGTGTCCCGACCGGTGCGCCGTCGAGCAGCAGGACGTCCTCGCGCACCGCGAGTTCCGGCGCTTTCACCGTGGCGAACCCGCCGGCGGCCGGGGCCAGCCGAATCGTCTTGCTGCGCCGGTATTCCGGCCCGGCCAGTAGCTGTTCGGCCACCGCGTGCAGGTTTTCGCGGGTTCGGGTGTAGTCGTCGATCGGAATCATGCGGTACCCCGTCCTCGGTGGCCTACAGGTCGTGTTCGTGGGCCCAGGCCGCGAGCTGGGTGCGGGAGGTCAGGCCCAGTTTGGTGAGGATGTGCTCGACATGGGTCTCGGCGGTGCGCACCGAGATGACCAGATCGGCGGCGATCCGTTTGTTGCTGTGCCCGGCCGCGACCAGCCGGGCCACGTCCTTCTGGCGGCGGGTCAGCATATTGGTCTCCGACAGCGTCGCGGTCGTCGTGCGGGCGGCGCGCTTGAGGGCAGGCGGCGCGGCGACGGGCTCCGGTTCGGGCGCGGCGGTGTGGCCGAGCGCGTAGTCGATGGCCTCGCTCAGCGGCAGGCTCGCGCCCGCCCCGAACGCGGTGCGGAAAGCGTCCTCGCCCAGGGCTTCCCGAACCTTGAGCCGTTCCTTCTCGCCGACCGCGACGGTGATGGTGTGCGCCAGCCGGATCGTGCTGCGCTGCAGCGATTCCGCCGCGCCCAGCAGGCGCGCGGCCCGCTCGTGGTCGCCGCCCGCGGAGACCGTCCAGGCCAGGCCCTCGAAGGCCGACGACAGCCAGATGCAGCGCTCGAACAGGGCCAGCTGCTCGATGGCGCGGCCGTGGAACTCGGCGGCGGCCTCGAGTTCGCCGCGCCGCCAGTGGTCGATCCCGACCGTCCACAGCGCCAGCCCGCCCAGCAGATGCGAGCCGGAGTGGTCGGTGAGTTCCAGGAAACGTTCGGCCAGTTCGGTGCGGCCGGGCGCCTCGAGCACCATGGCGGCCATGAAAGAGAAGGCGTGCGAATCCATTTCGATGGCGCGCTGCCCGTGCTCGGCCGCCAGCGCGATGGCGCTGCGGCCCAGTTCCAGGGAACGCTCGCGGTCGGAGGCGAAAGCCAGCAGCGACCGGTCCAGCGCCACCTCGGCGAGGATGTCGTCGTCGTCCAGGGTGGCGGCCAATTCCATGCACTCGGCCACCAGCCGGGCCGCGGACTCCTGATCACCGAGCAGGGCCGCCAGCGACGCCGCCGAGGACAGCGCCTTGGCCCGTTCGGCGGTGCGCTCCGGGTTGCGGCTGAGCGAATCGGTGAGCCAGCGGTAGCCCTCGGACAGGAACCGGTTGTGCTCCCAGAACGGCCGCAGCACCGTGACGGTGGCCATGGTGCGCAACGGATCGTCTTCCAGCCCGGAACGCAGCGCGGCGCGCAGATTCGCGTGCTCGCGGCTCAGTTCGCGGAACCAGTCCACGTCCTCGCCGGTCCAGTACGCGGTCTGCCCGCGCATGGCCAGCTGCCGATAGTGCTCGCGGTGGCGGGCCCGAACCTGCTGTGCGGTACCGCGTTCGGCGAGCCGGTCGGCGGCGAACTGGCGGATCGGCTCCAGCATCGAGTACCGCGCCACGTCGCCGTCGAAGCGCAGCATCACCACCGACTTGTCCACCAGTCCGGTGAGCGCCTCGATCAGCGCGCCCGGCGCGAGCTCGCACACCGCCTCCGCGGCGTCGATGTCGAAACCGCCGGCGAAGACCGAAAGCTGTTCCCACAGCGTCTGTTCGGCCGCGGTGCACAGGTTGTAGCTCCAGCGGATCGCACCCTCGATGGTCTGCTGCCGCTGCGGCGCGGTGCGCGGTCCGGCGCTGAGCAGCCCCATGGTGTCGTCGAGGCGGTCCAGGATCTGCTCGGGGGTGAACATGCGCAGCCGCAACGCCGCCAGCTCCAGCGCCAGCGGCATACCCTCGAGCCGGCGGCAGATCTCGGCCAGCACCGCCCGATTGGCGGCGGTGGCCTCGAAGCCGGGATTGGCGGCGCTGGCGCGTTCGACGAACAGCTGCAGCGCGTCGCCCTCCTCGCCGGGGGTGTCGGACACGGTCAGCGGCGGCACCGGCATCACCTGTTCGCCGGGGATGCCGAGCACCTCGCGGCTGGTCGCCAGCACCCGCACATCGGGGGTGGTGGCGATGATCCGGCCGACCAGCGTGGCGCACGCCTCGATCAGATGCTCACAGTTGTCCAGAATCAGCAACAGCCGCTTGTCGGCCAGGAATTCGGTGAGCCGGGGCAGCGGCGCGGTGGACTCGTCGCGCAGATCCAGCGCCTCCGCCACACTCAGCGTGACCAGTCCCGGATCCAGGACGTCGGCCAGCTCTACCAGCCACACTCCGTCCGGGAAGGCCCGCGACACCAGATGCCCGATCTGCCGCGAGAGGCGGGTCTTGCCCATGCCGCCGGGGCCCAGCAGGGTCAGCACGCGGGTCGTGGGCAGGAGTCGCTTGGCGGTTGCCAACTCCGCTCGACGGCCGACGAAGGAAGTGACCTCCTCGGGGAGGTTTCCATTGACACGCCGCGCCATGGCGTCCAACCTATGTGATTTGCCGCATTCAGTGCCAGCAGGCTCGCATAAACACAGCTCGCGGGCTTCGCGAAGGTGAGCGGCGATACACTCGACCGGGTGCCGAGCAGAACCCGTCGCGCCCGCCTCGCCGACGTCCACGCGCTGGCGAAAGCCATGCCGCACGTGACCGTCGTCCAAGGGCCCGCGAGCAATCCGGTCTATCAGGTCGGCGGCAAGTCCTTCATCTTCTTCCGCACTCCGCGCCCGGACGCCTTCGATCCGGAGACCGGGGAACGCTACGACGACGTCATCGTCCTCTGGGTGCCCTCCGAGGACGACAAACTGGCCTTGACCCAGGACCCGGGCTCACCCTTCTTCACGACGCCGCACTTCGACGGCCACCTGTCGGTTCTGGTGCGCGGCACCCGAATTCCCGAGCTGACACTGGCGGAGCTGACCGAAGTGGTGCAGGACGCCTGGCTCTCGCGCGCCTCGGCCACCCGCGCCCGCAAGTGGCTCGCCGAGCAGGGACCCGGGACGGACTGACGCTCAGCGAGCCGAGGGCTCCGAACTGTTCGGCCGGGTCAGCGCCGTGCGCAAGCTGTCGATCATGACGGCGCGCGCCTTACGGCCTTCCGGGGTCGGCGTCAGCGGGTAGACGTGCACCAGCTCCGCCTCCTCGTGATAGTCGACCCGCACGCCCGCGGCCCGCGCCTTGCCGACCAGCAGCCGCACGTCCGGCATCAGGATGTCGTGGGTGCCGCTGAAGACGGTCAGCGGCCCGAGCCCGGCGAAGTCGGCGAACAGCGGGCTGACCCGCGGGTCGGTGATCGGCAGCGGCCCGCGCCAGCGGTCGCCGAGCACCAGGCCGCCGGCGCGGCCCAGCCACGGGTCGAGCGGCTGTACGTCGGCGATCTCCGGATTGCTCAGCGAGAGATCCAGCGCGGGCGAGATCAGCACCGTGCGCGGCAGGATCACGTCGTATTCGTCGCGCAAAAGGATCGCCGTCGAGAGCGAGATCTGCCCGCCGGCCGAATCGCCGGCCAGGCACACCTCGCCGTATTCGGCCCGGTTGGCCAGGACCAGTTCGGCGAAGGCCGGTATCACCCGATCGGCGGTCCCGAACGGAATCAGCGGGTAGATGGGAAGCGTGACAGTGGTTTCCGCGCGGGCCGCGATCTCGGCGGCCAGCTGCCAGTGCTGCCGGGCGATCTCGTTGACCCAGCCGCCGCCGTGCGCGTAGACGACATTGCCGCGGGCGCGACCGGAGCGCGGTGTCAGCGTGTAGACGGGCCGGACGGAATCCTGGCGCACGGTGATCTCGACATCGGAGCGCAGCCGGCGCGGCGGGCCGTAGGGCAGCGGTCGCAGCGTGCGCTCACGAATGCGCTGCCGGGCGCCCGCCGCGGTGACGAAGGGCCGGTTGGCGCGGGTGACCCGCAGGTACCAGGGCACGATCCGGCTGAGCGCGCTGGGCATCGTGTCTCCCTCTGTTCGAGTGCCGACACGGCGTTGTGCGGCCCGTCCCGCCGACGATACCGAAACCGGACCCGCCCTATCCGGGTTCGACGACCGCCCCGGTCAGAAAGGCCGACATGGCCGCGGCCACGGCATCGGGTCGATCGAGCATCGACAGCACATAGGCGTCGTCGATCTCGACCAGCCGGGCCTTGGGGATCAGTTCGGCCAGGCGGCGGCCGTGCTCGCGCGGCATCACCTTGCCCGCCGAGGACCACAGGATCAGCGCCTCGCCCGGGAAATCGCGCAGCGCTTCGGTATTCGCGACGAACTCGGCCTTGGAGCGGTGCGAGCGCGCATACGCGAGCAGGTCCCGCTGAATCCGCTTGTCCCGCAGGCCCGGTTCGGTCCAGCCGCGGACCAGGTCGTCGTCGAGGCGGCGCCGCGCCATCCAGCCGAACATCACCGGGGTGGACCGCAGCCACGGCACCCGTAACTGCCGCAGCGCCAGCGTGATTCCGCCGGGCACCGCGCACGCGAGGACGGCCGTCTTGCC
The DNA here is from genome assembly GCF_018362975.1 of Nocardia tengchongensis. Taxonomy (NCBI): domain Bacteria; kingdom Bacillati; phylum Actinomycetota; class Actinomycetes; order Mycobacteriales; family Nocardiaceae; genus Nocardia; species Nocardia tengchongensis. Next base: position 7,388,209 of record NZ_CP074371.1, on the reverse strand, counting down.
GGGCAGTCCGGGCGGGAAGTTCCCGAAGGCCTCGCAGGGCAGCACGATCAAGCGTGCGACGCGTTCGTCCAGGCCGTAGGCGGTGAGGAACAGCCCGCCGCCCCAATCGCTGTGCACCAGCGTCACATCGCGGAGATCGAGCGCCGCCAGGAACTCCGCGACCAGCTGGTTCAGTCCCCGCATGGTCAGGTCGGCGTCCGCGCGCAGGGGTTCGGGATGCGCGCCCAGCGGCAGATCCGGCAGCACGTAGCGGAAGCCGCCGGGCAGCTTGCCGAGCACCTGGTCCCACACCGTGTGGTTCATCAGCAGGCCGTGCAGCAAGACCACCGGTGGCCCTTCGCCCCGCTCGGTGTAGTGCACTCGTCCAGCGCTGACCTCGACTACGGGCATGGCCTTCTCCCCTCTAGAGTAGACGCTCTAGTGCGTTTGCTCTAGTCTGGACCTGTGCCCGAGAAACTGTCAACCACCACCCGTGACCGCCTGGTCACCGCCGTCGCCGAACTCATGCGCGCGCAGGGCTACAGCGCGATCACCGTCAAACAGATCACCGCCGCGTCGGGGGCCCCGATGGGCTCGCTCTATCACCACTTCCCGGCCGGGAAATCGGCCATCGCCGCCGAGGCGCTGCGCACCTCGGGCGCGGTGTACATCCAGCTGCTGCCGCTGCTGATGGACGCGCACGCCGATCTGCGCGAAGCGGTTCCCGCCGCCTTCGTGGCCGCCGCCGAGACCATCGAGCAGAGCGGCTGGATGAACATGTGCCCGGTCGCGACCGTCGCCGGGGAGGTCGGCGACAGCGAACCCCGGATCCGCGAGGTGGCGGCCGAGGTCATGAATTCGTGGATCGACGAGGGGGCAAGCTATTTCGTGCGCCGCGGCCTGGGCGACGCCGATGCCCGGGAATTGATGGTGGCCATTCTGTGTGCGCTGGAAGGGGCATTCGTCATGAGCCGGACCCTGCGCTCGACCGAACCGCTGCTGGCGGCCGGGAAAGCGCTGGGAGCGCGTGTCGACGCGCTGCTTGACATGAACATTGGTTGAGGTTGTTGGGTGGGGTCATGTCGATCGAAACCACCCTCGCAGTCACGCCCTTCGACGCCGCGACCATCGAGACCTCGGCGCACTCACTGTCCGGCGCGGTCGTCGTCGGCATCGGTGAATCGACGCGCTTCGCCCACGAGACCTTCGCCGTGCGGGACCGCATCTTCCGGAATCTGGTCGAGCGCCACGGCTTCCGCACGCTGGCGGTGCAGGACAGCGCCGATGTCGGCGAGACGCTCGACGCATACGTCCGCCAGGGAGTGAGCACCGCGGCCTCGGCCCTCGATGCGGCCTGGCGGCCCTGGCGCACAACGGAAATGGTGGAGGCCCTGACCTGGATCCGGGAATTCAATCGGGCCCACCCCGACGATCAGATCCGCGTCATCGGAGTCAAACCCGCGCAGGCCAAGCCGCAGGACTACGACACCGTGCTCGAGGCGGTCCGCGCCCACGCTCCCGGCCGCGCGGCCGAGCTGGCCGCGCACCTGGACCCCATCCGGACCGCGCACACCCTCGACGAGCACGTCCAGCGGGCCCGCGGCGTCCACCCCGGGCGTCCCTTCGCCGAGCACGCCCGCGACGCGTCGGCACTGGTGAGCTCGATTCCGGGGATCGGCGAAAACGTCCGGGCCCGAATGGCTCTGATCGAGGACTTCCATCGGCACAGCGTCGCGGGCCGGGGCAGCTATGCCGGGGAGGCCGAGCTGTGGGCGGCGTCGATCCTCGACCACTACCGGCGCTCGGGGCTGCGCACCGTGTACTGGGACGGCATCTCCCACGTCTCCGCCGCGCCGGCCGCGATCGGCCTGGCCGGGGGACAGGGCTCGACCGCCAGTGTGGGCAGCGTCCTGCGCGAGCACTTCGGCAGCGACTATGCCGCTGTCGCGATCGGGTTCCATCACGGCGATCTCGGGGTGGCCGAGATCCCCGCTCCGGCATCGGATTTCCTGGACGCGCGGCTCGGCGCGGCGGGCCCGGCGCGGCTCTGGCGGGATCTGCGCGTCGATCCGATCCCCGGTCCCGCCAAGCTGCGGGTGATCAGCGGCGTCTACGACCCGGTCCGGGATGCCGACGAGCACTTGGCGATTCGTGATCTGCCCACCGCCTTCGACCTCCTGATTCACCTGCGCGAAGTCACCGCTGTACGGTGGCTGCCCTGAACCCGCCCCACCTCGCATACGCTGCGCCGGTGAGTGAAGACCTTGGGGAAGACTTCCGGCAGCCGGCGGAAGAGCAACGGCGGCAACGTGATGCGGACGCGTGGTGGGCGCGCAACTACGGGCGGCGGGTGGAACTCGGCCCGTTCGGGGATGCGTTGGCGGTCCTGGTGGCCCACGAGTTCGGCGACTGGTCGCGGCGGGAGATCGAGGGCGTCCAGGCGGAATTGGGATGGAAATCCGACGGGGACGCCACCGGGCGGATCGTCGCGACCGCGGACGGCGTGGAACTGGTGGCGATCGAGACGCCCCGATCGGTCACCGCTCCGGGCTTCGGATACGGCGAGTTCAAACAACTGAATGTGTACTACCCCTGCGAATCCGCCCTCGTCGACCACGTCTTCACCACAGCGCTGGCCGCATGCATCGCCGTCCTGGGCGCACCGGATCTCGTCGGCGGCCCCGGCGCTCGAGCCATGTGGTGGCGCGAGCGGGAGATCGTGACGCTGGGCCGGTCGATCCGGCCGATCGAGGTCAGCCTGCGGATCGAACCGCGCGGCCCGCGCGAGACCGAGCGCGAATTCGACTGGGAGTACCGCGAGGACCACTGGCCCGGGGAGTGCTGGCTGGCATGGCCGGACGAGTCGCGGGCCTGGGACATCGGGGCGCTGGGGCGCAAGGAACCCGACGCGGCCACCCTCGAGGAGCTCGAGGAGCACATCGACGCGCTGTTCCTGTCGCTGACCGTCGATCTGCCGGTGCTGCATCCGCTTGTCCCGCACGCGATCTGGGTGATCACCCTGGCCGATCGCCCGCAGTGGGTGGCGCAGGGCTTCTTCGCGTCCAACGCGCTGTCCCGGCTCGAGGTCCGCGAGGACGACCACGCCCGCGGGCAGATGTACAACCACGGGGTCGCCGCCGCCCGCCGGATGGCGGCCGAGGCCAAGGCGGCAATCCGCCGATCGGGCGCGAAATACCCGTCGGACTTGCGTTTTCAGGCCTGGCTGTCACCGGCGCAGCCCGCCTTGCAGGCCTTCCGGCTCGGGCTCCGCTGGGACGAGCAGCGGCCCGACGAGGACTGACTAGCCGACTGCCGGAATCTCGGTCAGCTCATGGCTCATCCGATCCCGCTTGGTGGCCAGGTAGTGCACATTGTGCTCGGTCGGCTGGGTCTGCAACGGAATCCGGGCGTGCACCGCGATGCCGTTGGCCTGCAATCCGGATTGCTTAGCGGGATTGTTGCTCAGCAGCCGAACCGAATTCACGCCCAGATCCGCGAGGATCCGCGCGGCGGCCCGGTAGTCGCGGGCGTCGATGGGCAGCCCGAGCCGGACATTGGCGTCCACCGTGTCCGCCCCGCCGTCCTGGAGTTCGTAGGCGCGCAGCTTGTTGAGCAGCCCGATCCCGCGACCCTCCTGGCCGCGCAGGTAGACCACGACCCCGCGGCCCGCGGCGGCGACAGCCTCCAGCGCGGCGTCGAGCTGCTCGCCGCAATCGCAGCGCAGCGACCCGAACGCGTCACCGGTCAGGCATTCGGAATGCACTCGGGCCAAGGCGTTCTCGCCCGACGGATCACCCAGAACCAGGGCCAGGTGGTCCGCGCCGGTGTGCTCGTCGGCGTAACCGTAGACGCGGAAATCGCCGAAGCGGGTGGGCAGCCGGGTCTCGACCACCCGGGAGATGCCGTGCTCCAACCGCTTGCGGTACTCGATCAGGTCGGCGATGGAGACCAGCGGGATGTCCCACTCCTTCGCCATGATCAGCAGATCGGGCAGGCGCGCCATGGTGCCGTCGTCATTGACGACCTCGGCGATCACCCCGGCGGGCCGCAGTCCGGCCAGGCGCATCAGATCGACGGCGGCCTCGGTGTGGCCCGGACGGCCCAGCACGCCACGGTCGTTCGCGCGCAGCGGGAAGACGTGGCCGGGGCGGGAGAGCTGTTCGGCGGTGGTGCGTGGGTCGGCCAGCAGGCGCATGGTGTGCGCGCGGTCGGCGGCCGAGATGCCCGTGCTGACACCGGTGACGGCGTCCACGGAGACGGTGTACGCGGTGCCCTTGGGGTCCTCGTTGACCGCGGTCATGGGCGGCAGTCCGAGCCGGTCGCAGTCCTCGCCGGTCATGGGCACGCAGATGACGCCGCTGGTGTGGCGGACCAGGAAGGCGATGTTGGCTGGGGTCGCGTGCTCCGCCGCCAGGATCAGATCACCCTCGTTCTCGCGGTTCTCATCGTCCACGACCAACACCATGCCGCCGCGGGCCACCGCCGCCACCGCACTCGCGATGGAGTCGAGTTCACCGGTCATCGTCGACCACCTCCTATTACCAATAGAAATATGACTGGCGGAGAACAGCCAGGTCAGATCTCGCTCACCGGGCATGAAAACGGCCCGGAGGCGAATGCCTCCGGGCCGTCTTCCCTTCAGATCAGTGCCTCGCGATCAGTGCGCGGCACCGCCCGTTGCGGGGGTACGTCCGTGCTTCATGACGAGCGCTCCGACCAGCGCCACCGCGGCCGAGGCCGCCACGAAGTAGAAGCCCATCTCATAACCCTTGTCGGCGTAGAGCATCGGGATCTCCTTGGTGACCGGCGGCGCGCCCGTCACCGACACCACGGCCTTGACCGGGTTGGCGGTCAGGAACGCGGTGGCCACCGCGAGACCGACGGCCGCGCCCATGGCCTGCATGACGCCCAGCATGCCCGCGCTGATGCCCTGCTGTTGCGCCGGAACACCTTCCACGATCAGGTTCGGCGTGGACGCGTAGTAGAACGCGAACGCGACACCGTAGACCGCGCTGATCAGCGTGATGGTCTGCCACCCGTGCGACATGGCCGCGTAGGCCAGACCGGAGCCGACGGAGATGGTCAGGGCCGTGATGAGAGGCCAGCGTGCACCGGAGCGCCGGATCCACAGACCGCCGAGGAAGCCGAAGAGCATGGCGATCAAGGACTGGGCGAGCGTGACGTGCGTGGCGTACTTCATCAGGGTGAAGTTGTCGCCGTAGGAGTAGCCCGGCTCCAGATCGACCTTGACCATGTCCGGCGGCAGGTGCTGGTACACCATCTCCGGCGGCACCTGAGCATTGACGACCTCCGGGGTCACCTGAGCATTCACCTTCTCGGTCAACTGCTTGACCAGATCCGGCGGCAGGTCCATGCCCGGCGGCATGGCGGCCTTGGCCTGCGCCTCGGCCTGAGCGAGGCCCTGGGCCCGCGCCTGGGTGAGCGCCTGGGCTTGGGCTTGGGCCAGCGCACCGGACTTCACCTGCTCCCAGGTGGCGTCCTTGACCTGCGAGACCACCGCCGAGGACGGCGGCGACTGGGTCATGTAACCGGTTGCGTAGGACTGGTATCCGATCATGAACGAGGCCAGCAGGCCGATGAACAGCACCACGCTGACGCGCGGGTTGAACAGCAGCTTCATGTCCATGATCGGGTTCTTGGCGCGCATCTCCACGATCGGGAACAGGGCCAGCAGCACCAGGCCGCCGATCAGCCACACCAGCGTGGAGGGCTTGCTCCAGCCCCAGTCCTGGCCCTTGTCCAGGTACAGCAGGGTGAGGGTGGCGCCCGCGCCGAGCAGCACCGCGCCGATGATGTCCAGGCGCTGCGGGGTGCGCAGCTTCGACTCCGGCACGAACAGGATCAGCAACGGGGTCATCACCAGGGTGAAGATGAACAGGAACCAGAACAGTCCGCGCCAGCTGGTGTGATCGGTGATGTAGCCGCCGATCAGCGGACCCGCGAGCGCGGAGACGCCCAGACCCGTGGAGGCGATGCCCAGGCCGATGGGAACCATGCGGCGCGGCATCAGGTCGCGGATCAGACCGTAGGACACCACGGTCGTCGCGATAGCCGAAGCCTGCAGCGCGCGGCCCACCAGGAAGATCGCCCAGGTGCTGGTCAGCGCGCACATGACAGTGCCGATGAGGAACAGCCCGCCGCAGACCAGGAACATCCGCTTCTTGCCGTAGATGTCACTGAGCTTGCCGATCAGCGGGGACACCGCGGCACCGAAAATGCCGAAGACGATGATGGCCCAGTTGATGTTCGCGCCCTGCTCGGGGAAGGTGGGCGCGATCTGGCGCAGGGCTGAGGCGACCATGACGTACTGCATCGGAGAGATCTCGGTGAACAGCACGATGATTGCGAGGACCGACCAGATCCTCAGGTTCGATGCGCCATCGAGACGACCCGAGTCGTCAGGCGCAGTTCCGGGCGGCACCGCGGTGTCGACGGAGGTGGACATAGTGCGTCCTCCAGAGTGGGTAGTAACACGATCCTGTGAACCGTGTCACGCCCGGGGAGTGCTGCCCATCACAAAGTCCGGTCAGTGGGAATTACCGGAATTCTATTTCTTCGTGGTCTTCCGGCGGCTACGCTGCCTCGCCAGTTTGTCCAAATCTGACAGCAAGTCCTCTGCGAATTCTTTCTCCGCCTCGTAATGCTTGACGCACCAACGCAAGACCGCGCTCGGATAGGCCCAATCCGGATTCACATCCGCGCCCTCGGCGTCGGCCTGGGCCCGGCGGCGCATGGTCTCGGTGTATTCGATGTGCTGATGCAGGATCTCGCGCATCCGGTCCGGCTCGGCCAGATGACCGAGCCAGGCCCGCAGCATCACGCTGTGTTTGAGCACCGGGGCCTCGACGGGGGAGTGATTGACCCACTCCGAGGCGGCCTCGCGCCCGGCTTCGGTGATGGCGTACATGCGCTTACCGCGCATGCCGTCCTCGGAGACCACGGTTCGCGACACCGCGTACCCGTGCTTCTCCAAACGCTTGAGCTCGGCGTAGATCTGGGAGAACGAGGGACTCCAGTAGAAGAACTGCAGACCCCAGTCGGCCCATTTCTTGAGGTCGTATCCGGAGAGTTCCTCGGCATGCGAGAGCATTCCGAGCACCGCCCACGCCGTCGTGGGCAGGTCCGGAATCGCCCGCGCCTCCGCGGACGGCACGCCATCGATCATCATCGAACTGTATCGCCCCGGCATCTGCCCGCTCCGCTCAACGCCAGTGCGCGCGACGCGGGAACAGGGTGCGGCCGGCCTCGTGCGCGACCTCGAGCACGACGCGGGCCAGCCGGTCGTAGCTCATGCCCTCGGCGCGGCCCGACAGCGACAGCGCGGCCGGCGCGGTGCCCCGGCCCCGCAGCGGCGCGGCGACACAGGCGATTCCGGCGATGGCCTCCTCGCGGTCGATGGCCACGCCCTGGCGCAGGCGGATCTGCTGCAGCTCGCGGGTCAGCGCCTCGGGCTCGCAGATGGTGCGCGGGGTGAGGCGCGGCAGGCGGGTGCGCAGCGCGGCCTCGGCGATATTGGGCTCGAGACAGGCCAGCATGGCCTTGCCGAGAGCGGTTGCGTGCGCGGGCATCCGGCCACCCAGACGGGTGGGCAGGCTCGCCGCGAAGCGGCCGCCGGCCTTGTCCAGGTAGACCACGTCGCGGCCGTCGAGCACCGCCAGGTGGCCGACCATGCCGGTGCGCTGGCTCAGCTCGTGCAGCAGCGGGGAGACGGCGTCGCGGATCTCGTTGTGGTCGGCGGTGAGTCCGCCGAGCTCGAGGGCGCGCATGCCCAGGCGGTAGCCGCCCGAGGTGTGGGCCAGCCAGCGCAGCTTGATCATCTGGTCCAGGATCCGGTGCACGGTGGACCGCGGCAGCCCGGTGCGCTCGACCAGTCCGAGCAGCGTGAGGGTGGGGGTGGAGGCGTCGAAAGCGTCCAGGATCAGCGTCATGCGCTCGATCATCGAGACGGGGACCTCGGCACTGGCGCGAGATTCCTTGGCGCGCATGGGGTTGTGGGGGTGCCGAGTATCCGCGGGCGGCAGCATGGCGACGGACATATGTACCTCCGTTGGTTCATATCCGGGCTGGGTGTATCGGATGGGGCTATTCCGATTAGGCATGTACCTAGCTCGGAGCTTGTGCTACCCATCACAGTGCCGCACGCCACAACCTGCGGAATCGGGAGAACTACGTAAAACCTACGGATCCGCGTCCCGATCACCGAACCACCGTGTTGACGCCTCCTGCGCACGACCTGCTGTCATGACTGCTAGCTATATTTCGGATCGAAATAAGGAGGAGCCGGTGCTCGATCAGTCCCCGGCCATCGACGCGACGGCCTTCAAGACCGTCCTCGGGCGCTTCTGCTCGGGGGTCACCGTGATCACCGCCCTCGACGAGGACGAGCCGCTCGGCTTCGCCTGCCAGTCGTTCGCATCGCTGTCCATCGACCCGCCGCTGGTGAGCTTCTTCCCGGCGCGCAGCTCGAGCACCTGGCCGCGCATCCGCGAAATCGGGAAGTTCTGTGTCAACATTCTGGCCGACGACCAGGCCGAGGTGTGCCGGCAGCTGGGCCGCCCCGGCCCGGACAAGTTCGCCGGCGTGGAGTGGGCCCCCTCGGGCAACGGTTCGCCGCTGCTGGCCGGGGCCATGGCCTCGATCGACTGCGAGCTCTACGACGAGGCCGACGGCGGCGACCACACCATCGTCATCGGACGTGTGACCTGCTTGAATGAACATTCCGAAGCCAAGCCGCTGCTGTTCTACCGCGCCGCGTTCGGTCGTCTCGAGCATCCGTAAACGGAGCCGTCTCGACTATCAGTAGTCACCGCCCGGCCAGTGAGACTGCGCTGTCGTCGCCGTCACACCGGCCGCAACCATCGAAGCAAGGCAAGGGAGAGGAATTCACATGACCACCACGGACAGTGAGGTGCGAGTCATCGATGCCGGGAAGCCCCCGACTCGATTCGCGCGCGGCTGGCACTGCCTGGGCCTGGCCGACTCCTTCCGCGACGGAAAGCCGCACACCGTCAAGGCTTTCGGCACCGAGATCGTGGTGTTCGCGACCGAGAACGGCGACCTGAACGTGCTCAACGCCTACTGCCCCCACATGGGCGGCAATCTGGCCGACGGCACCGTCAAGGGCGACTCCATCGCCTGCCCGTTCCACGACTGGCGCTGGAACGGCAAGGGCAAGTGCACCGGCATCCCCTACGCGCGCCGCGTGCCCCCACTGGCCCGCACCAAGGCGTGGCCGACCATGGTCGAGAACAAGCAGCTGTTCGTCTGGCACGACCCGGAGAACAAGCAGCCGCCCGCCGAGCTGGCCATCCCGCGCATCGATGCCGCCTTCGACGACCAGTGGACCGACTGGACCTGGAACTCCATGATCGTCGACGCCAACTGCCGCGAGGTGGTGGACAACGTGGTCGACATGGCGCACTTCTTCTACGTGCACTACGGCTTCCCGACCTTCTTCAAGAACGTCTTCGAGGGCCACACCGCCAGCCAGTACATGACCTCCGTCTCGCGCGAGGACATGATGGGCGAGACCGCCAAGGCGCTGGGCGGCAAGAACGTGCTGCAGTCGGAGGCCTCCTACTACGGGCCGTCCTACATGATCGACTACCTCAAGAGCGAGAGCCCCAACGGTCTCGTGGTCGAGGGCTACCTGATCAACTGCCACTACCCGATCAACGAGAACCAGTTCGTGCTCATGTACGGCGCCATCGCCCGCAAGCCCGACGGCGTCCCGGCCGAGCAGGCCGCGGAGATCGCCGCCAAGTTCGTCGGCGGCCTGGGCAAGGGCTTCGAGCAGGACGCGGCCATCTGGAAGCGCAAGTCGCGCATCAACAACCCGCTGCTGTGCGAGGAGGACGGGCCGGTCTACCAGCTGCGTCGCTGGTACGAGCAGTTCTACGTGGATGCCGCCGAGGTCGCGGACGAGATGACCGACCGCTTCGAGTTCGAGGTGGACACCACCCGCGCGGTCACCGCCTGGGAGGCCGAGGTCGCCGACAACCTGGCCAAGCGCGACGCCGCCGCGAACGCCTGAGAGGCATTGCCATGGACAAGGTTTCGTGCCGGTCCTGCGGGACCTGCGTGCTGGTGGAGAAGTTCAGCGACCAGCACACCAGCGTGCAATGGAACAAGGACGCGCAGACCGCCTGCACGGAACTCGAGACCACCGGGCTGCGCTCGCACACCTGCCGTGAGTTGCGGGCCAGCATCGACGAGGCCGTCGCCTCGGGTGCGCTGACCGTCAGCACGCGGGACGTGGACGTGCGCACTCGCGGGCGGACCGTGGACTGAGAGGGGTTGCCGGCCCGCGGGCCGGCATCCGCCGGGTGGGCCTTCCGACGTCGTCGGCGGTCGGCCCCGGTTACTGGATACCCGCCCGGGCGGGCTCGAAACGGATAGCACAGGAATGGAACTGGTGGAACGGATGACCGTCACAGACTTCGAGGTAGACGAGGCCGTGGCAACCGCTCAGGTGAGCGGGATCACATCGGCGACGATCGTGCGCGTGGTGCGCGAGACCGCCGACGCGGTGTCGCTCGAGCTCGTCCCGGACGCCGCGCACGCCGAACGGTTCTCCTACCGTCCGGGCCAGTTCCTGACCCTGCGCATCCCCAGCGACCTGACCGGCTCGGTGAGCCGCTGCTACTCGCTGTCCAGCGCCCCGCACGAGGGCGGCCCGCTCAAGGTCACCGTCAAGCGGACCGTCGAGGGCTACGGCTCGAACTGGCTGTGCGACAACGCCGCCGAGGGCCTGGCCCTGGACGTGCTGCCGCCCGCCGGCATCTTCACCCCGGACACACTCGACACCGACCTGCTGCTGTTCGCGGGCGGCAGCGGCATCACCCCGGTGCTGTCCATCCTGAAATCCGTGCTCGCGCAGGGCAGCGGCCACTGCACGCTGATCTACGCCAACCAGCACGAGAACTCGGTCATCTTCGCCGAGGAACTCGCGGAACTGGCTGCCGCGCACCCGGATCGGCTGCTGGTGCTGCACTGGCTGCAGTCCGTGCAGGGCCTGCCGAGTGTGGCCACTCTGGCCGCGCTGGCCCGGCCGTGGGCGGGCCGGGAGGTCTTCGTCTGTGGTCCCGGCCCGTTCATGGACGCGGTCGCGGCCGCGATGGCCGAGCTCGGCGCGGACCGCAAGCGCGTGCACGCCGAGAAGTTCGTGTCCCTGTCGGGCAACCCGTTCGAGATCGACCCGGCCGCCGCCGAGGTCGTGATCGACGACGGTGACGCCGCCGTCGCGCGCGTCGAACTCGACGGCGAGAACCACGAACTGACCTGGCCGCGGCAGCAGACCCTGCTCGACACCATGCTCGCCAAGGGCCTCGAGGCCCCCTACTCGTGCAAGGAAGGCGCGTGCAGCGCCTGCGTGTGCCGGGTCGTCTCCGGCGAGGTGAGCATGCGCCGCAACGAGATCCTGGAGGAGGAGGACATCGCCGACGGCTATGTGCTCGCCTGCCAGGCCGTTCCGGTCACCGACGACGTCACCGTCACCTATTCCTGACATCCCGATAATCCCGAATCTCCCCCAGGAGTATCACCATGGCTGCCTTCGCCTCGCTCGGTTACGTGCGTGCCCACATCGCCGATGTGGACGCCTGGCGCGCGTTCGCCTTCGACACCATCGGTTTCGCCGAGGGCACCGGCCCCAACCCGGACTCCATCTACCTGCGCGTCGACGAGCACACCTACCGCCTGGAACTGGTGCCCGGCGACCGCGACGCGGTCATCGCCGTCGGCTGGCAGGTCGCCGACCGGCGCTCGCTGAACCTGGTCCGGGAGATCCTGGAGCAGGCCAAGATCGAGGTCACCGAGCTCACGGTCGCCGAGGCCGTGAACCGGCACGTCGAGGAGGCCATCTCCTTCGTCGACCCGTCCGGCTTCACCATCGAGGTCTTCCACGGCCCGTTGCTGGACCACAGCCCCGTGGTCGGCAAGTTCGGCAACCGCTTCGTCACCGGCGACCTGGGCCTGGGCCACGTGGTGCTGCCGGTGCGCGACATCGAGGAAGCCCGCCAGTTCTACACCGAGGTGCTGGGATTCGCCTCGCGCGGCTCGTTCCGGGTGGGCCCGCCCGAGCACCCGATCTGGATCCGCTTCATGGGCGTCAACCCGCGCCACCACAGCCTGGCGCTGATCCCCGGCTCGCGGCCGGACGGCCCCGGCATCGTGCACGTCATGGTCGAGGTCGACTCGCTCGACGACGTGGGCCGCGCCCTGGACCGCGTCAACAAGGCCGGCTACCACCTGTCCTCCACGCTGGGCCGCCACACCAACGACAAGATGATCTCCTTCTACGTCCGCACCCCCGGCAACTGGGATCTCGAATTCGGTTGCGAGGGAATGCTGGTCGGCGAGGACTACGTCGCCGAGGAGATGACCGCCGACAGCTACTGGGGCCACGAATGGGCCCGCGGCTAGGACAGTTCGCGGTCAGGACAGTGACCCGAGGCTAGGGGATCGACATGCGCGCCGTTGTGATGCGGAACCGGAAGCTCGTCGTGGACGAGATTCCGGAACCGGTGCCCGGACCCGGGCAGGTGCTGGTGGAGACCATCGCCTGCGGCATCTGCGGCTCCGACAAGCAGGCGCTCGACCACACCGACGAGTTCCTGCAGGCCTCGCGCGACAGCGGCGTGCCGACCTTCCTGTTCGACCCGTGCCGGGACCTGGTGCTGGGCCACGAGCTGGCCGCCCGGGTCATCGGCGCGGGACCGGACACGCCGTACGTGGCAGGGCAGCACGTGGTCGCGTTGCCCTGGGCGCTGGACACCGCCGGCGGCATCCACGGCATCGGGTACTCCAATCAGTTCCCCGGCGGGTTCGGCGAGCGCATGGTGTTGCAGGCCATGGCCCTCGAACCCATCCCCGAGCATGTGCCGCCGCACGTCGCCGCCCTGACCGAGCCGCTGGCCGTCGGCTTCGGCAATGTGGCCCGCACCGGCATCGGGCCCGACGGCACCGGCATCGTGATCGGTTGCGGCCCCGTCGGTCTGGGCGCGGTGGCGGCGCTGGCCGAGCGCGGAGTCGCGCCCATCGTGGCCTCCGACCCGTCGAAGCTGCGCCGCGAGGCCGCGCTGCGCCTGGGCGCGCACCGCGTGGTCGACCCGGCCGCCGAGGACCCGGTCGAGGTCTGGCAGGAACTGGCCGCGCCCGGCCAGAAACTGCACGTGTGGGTCTGCGCCTCGGTGCCCGGCCTGCTCAACGACCTCATGTACAAGGTTCCGCGCGAGACGGCCATCCTGCAGATCGGCGCGGTCATGACCGACGACGTGATCCGCCCCGTCGTCGGCATTTACAAGGACATCTCCTTGCAGATGTGCATGGTCTATCCGCAGGAGGAATACGCGAAGACCTTGGGCCGCATCGCCGACGGCACCGTCGACGCCGCGTCCCTCATCACCGATCAGGTGGGTCTGGACGGTGTCGCGGGCGCGATCGAATCACTGCGCAATCCCGAGGATCACATCCAGATTCTGGTGCGCCCTCAGTTGTGAGCCCGCACCATCCGGCAGAAGTCGACCGGCTGTAGGCCGTCGGTGCGCTGCCAGAGGACGGCGTCGACCGCCTCGCGCTGCGAAATGTGCTCGGCCGCGGTGAATCCGTGCCGATGCAACAGCGCCGTCACCGAATCGGGGGAGAAGAAGCTGCGCATCGGCTCGCCCTGCTGGGCGGTGGCCAGGCGAGCGAATTGGGCGAAGACCCGGCCGGGTTCGTCGTACAGCTCGGGCAGCAACGCGTATTCCATGACCAGCTCGCTGCCGGGCGCGAGCCGCGACAGCGTGTCCAGGGTGGCCGCGATCGCGGGTTCGGTGAGGTACATCGTGACGCCCAGCCAGCTCACCAGGGCCGGGCGGGTCAGGTCGAAGCCGTGCGCGGTCAGTGCCGCGACCAGGTCGTCGCTTTCGAAATCGACGCCGGCGAACGCGACGGTGGCCGTGCCCAATCCGGCCGCCGCCAGCAGCTCCCGCTTCCAGTCCTGGGTGGCCGGATGGTCCACCTCGTAGACGGCGACCCGCTCGGCCAGCGGCGAACGGTAGGCGAAGGTGTCCAGGCCCGCGCCCAGGATCACGTACTGCTCGAAATCACCGGCCGCCAGCCGGTCCTCGGTGTAGTGGCTGCGGACGCTCACCTGTGATCGGGTGCCGCTGAGCACCGGGTGATCGCCGGAATCGCGGTGGTAGGACAGGAGTTCCGCCGCGCGCTCACCCAGCAGGGTTTCGGCCACGGTGTCGTGGAAGAGATGGGGTGCGTCGTCCACGATCAAATGGGCCGCGCGAGCGGCCGCGGCCATCATCGCGGTTCTACTCGGGCCGGTGTCGTTCATGAGACACGATGGTAGACAAAGAAATTCGAATTCGCTTCAACCATATCACATGCAAATAACACGCCTATAACGAAACTCGGGCGAGCGCGGCCAGCCGGGTGAGCGATCGGTGAATGACTTCCCGCTGTGTGTCGAGCCGCGCCGCCTCGGCCTCCGGAATATCCACGTGCACATGGATATCGGTGGACTGCCCGTCTTCCCCGAGCATGAGTTGCCAGACGAATCGGAGGTCGGATACCAGGCAGGAAATGGTCACCTGAGCCTGCCTGCCGTCTGCGCGCAGGGTCTGCGGCATCGGGAAGTCCGGGTAGCCGTCCGGGTACATGGTGTAGTCCGAGCCGTCGGCGTTCGCGTCGACACTGCCGACGCCGATCCACCATTCGGTGAAGCGGGTCGGGTCGTAGAGCAGCTTCCAGACCGCCGCCGGTGACGCGGTGGTGTGGGCATGGTCATCGAAGGTGGGCATGGGGACTCCCCGCGGGGTGGGTGAGGGCAGCCAATTCGGCTGTCACGAGCTGATATTCGCGCTCGGGCTCGACCAGTCCGGACAGCGGCGGGCGGCCCAGGTCGATGATGTTGGCGGCGTAGCGGCGGCCGATCGTGGCGGCGGAGGTGCGGCGTTGCCAGCCCGCGGCCGCGGCCCGCAGCCGGGCGACCGCGCGGGCATGATCGCCGGTGGCGGCCGCCAGCAGGCCCTGGACGCGGTTCATCCGGGCCACCAGGGTGTCGGGGAAATCGCTGTCCGACACCGGTTCCAGCGCGACCGCCTCGATCTCGGATTCGGCCTCGGCCCCGTGCCCGCCGCGGGCCAGGGCCTCGGCCAGCCGCAGCCGGGTCAACGGCCTGCTGATCGGCGCCTCCGCGGCCAGGGCCGCGCGGAATTCAGCTGCGGCCGTGTCGAACTCGCCGCCCGCCAGGGCGAGCTGCCCCGCTTCGGCGTGCACCAGGCCCTCGAAGGCGGTGATCCCGAGTCGATTCGCGGCGTCGGCGGCCAGGCGCAGCGCGTCGGCGGCCTCGCCGGTCCGGCCCAGGCGGCGCAGCACGGCGGCCTGACCCGTGTAGGCGTAGACGGCCAGGCGGGTCAGGCCGGTGGGCGCGACCAGCGGCAGGCACCGTTCCACGAAATCCAGGGCCCGCGCGAAGTCACCGGCGCAGGCGGCGGCCCCGGCGGCACTGGCCAGCGCCGAATACGCCATGTCCGGGCGCCCCGCCCGCCGGGCCGCCGAGGCCGCCGCGATCAACGGGCCGTAACCGGACGCGAATTCCCCACTGCGCAACAGCGCGTGGCCGCGCGCCACACCGATGTCGTGGGCGATCAGATCCGGCGGGGTGCGGCCGCGGGTGAACGGATCCACCTCGCGCAGCAGCGCCGCCGCCTGCTCCGGATCACCGGCCACGGCTTCGGCCCAGGCCATGCCGGCCAGGGCCTCGACCCGGATCCACGGGTCCGCGCCGGGCACCCGGTCCAGGACATCGAGTGCGGCCTGATAGGAACGCCGCGCCTCGCGCGGATGGCAGATGCCCCCGCGCAGCCAGCGCCCGCGGCGCAGCCAGGCGTCCAGCAGTGCGTCGGCGTCGGCCGCCGGGATCAGCGTCAGGGCCCGCTCGAACGCGGCATCGGATTCCGCCAGCAGACCTCGCCACGCCTCGACCTCGGCGAGCTCGAGCAGCGGACCGGCCGGGTCGGGATCCAATTCGACGGCCTGCCCCAGGTATTCGGCGGCCTCGGCCATGGCCGCGACCTCCCGGGCCGCCGCGGCGGCATGCCGCAATTCGACGGCCGCGCGGTGGTGATGCCCGGCCAGCCGCAGATGCCAGGCCAGTTCGGCGGCGCGGCGCCGGCCGGAGGTGTCCCGCGCGGCCAGGTTCGCGGCCAGCGCATCGTGCAGGCGCGCCCGCGACAACGGCGGAATGTCGTCGTAGACGGCCTGTCTCAGCGATTCGTGGCGATAGCCGACGGCGGTGTCACGGACGCGGAGCAGACCGCCGCCGAGGGCTTCGGTGGCCGCCGCGGCCGGGTCGGCCAGCAGCGGCAGCCCGGCGATCTCGGCCCGGCTCAGATCGCGGCCCGCCGCGGCCATCAGCTCGAGGAACAACCGGCCCGCCCCGCTGAGCCGCGCCAGCGCCGAACCGGTCGCGATGCGCAGTCCGTCGGCCGGGTCGCCCGCCCCGTGCGCGACGTGCCGCGCGGTCTCGGTGGCGAGCAGCGGATTGCCGTCGACCGCCGCGACGATCCGGGCCTCCACGGATTTCGGCAGCCGCGCCTGCTGCCGGACGATGTGCCGAATCGCGGTGGGGGACAACGGCTGCAACGAGAGTTCCAGGCGCAGTGAGCCTCTCGCGCGCAGTGCGGCGAGCGTGCCGTCGACCGACGGTCGCGGCGGCAGGGGGCGGCGAGTCAGGATGATCAGCACCGGGATCCGGCACAGCCGCCGCCCCGCGTAACGCAGCAGTTCGAGGCTCGAGGGGTCGGCGTTGTGCAGATCCTCGAGCACGACGACCAGGGGCCGGCGCGCGGCCAGGAAACCGAGGAACTCGACCACGGCCTCGAACAGCCGGATCTGATCGTGCTGCGGGGTCGCTGCCACCGGTGACGAGGCCGCCCAATGAGCTGCGACACCGGGCAGTAGCCGTGCGAGATCGTCCGCCCACAGCGTGTCGCCCGGCAGCCGCTCTCCCGGTTCGAGCGCCTCGGCCAGCAGTTCGGACCACAGTTCGTAGGGTGCGCCGCCGAGCGCGCCCGGCGCGCCGATCGCGGTGCGGGCACCGTCCCGGCCCGCGATGTCGACGACCTCCTCCACGAGCTGGGTCTTGCCGAGACCGCCCTCCGCCGTCACCTCCACCACCATGCCCGTGCCCGCGCGCACCTGATGCCAGCAGTCCAGGAGGCGATGCAATTCGTCGCTGCGGCCGAACAGCGGTCTCGCGGCCCAGGGCGACGCCAACGCCGAAGGCGCGGTCGACGGTGCTGCCGCCGATGCCGGTGTCCCGGAGCTCGGCGCTGTTGGGGCGTCGTCGGTTCGCGGGCAGAGCTTGTCCGCCAATGCGAGGGTGGATGGGGACGGATCGATGCCCAGCTCGGCGCGCAGGGTGTCGCGCAGGCGGTCGAAGCTCGCCAGCGCCGCGGCCCGGTCGCCGGCCGCGGCCGAGAGCCGGATCAGTTCGCGTCCGGCCTCCTCGTCCAGCGGCCGTACGGTGACCCGCCGGCGCGCCCAGTCCAGGGCGGGGGCGAGTTCGCCGCCGGATTCGGCCGCCGCGGCCAGTCCGGCCAGCGCCACGCCCAGCCGCCGGCCGTATTCGTCGCGGGAACGCCGCACCCAGTCCTCGTCGTGGGCGGCGAGCAACTCGCCCCGGCAGATGGTCACCGCCTGCTCGAGCCGGCCCGCCGCGCGCAGCCGGTCGAATTCGAGGGCGTCCACCCAGACCTCGTCGCGACGCAGTTCGATGACGTCGCGATCGGTGTACAGCAACTCTGCAGCAGACCCTAGTGCGATCCGCAGGGCCCACACCGCGCTGCGCAGGCTGGCGCGGGCCTTGCCGTCGGGCGCGTCGGGCCAGAACAGGCCGCACAGGCGGGCGCGTGGATGCGGGCCGGGGTGCAGGGCCAGCCACACCAGCAGGGACCGGACCAGATGGCCGCGCGGCAGCGCCACGGGATCGCTGTCCAGGTCGACCTCGAGCTCACCGAACGCGTGAATCCGCAGCATGAGCAACATCACCTAGGACTAGACGGTAGTAGCCGCGCACCCCGTCTGTCTCGGCGTTGACGATCAAATGACGGACCCGGTCAATGCTCGGGTCAGTGGCCGCGAGCCGCGGCCCCGATCCGGAGAAGCGTCATGAGCACCATGCAAGCCCCCACCCCACTTCGACCTCGAGGCGCTGCGGCGCGGCATCGAGGAGCGCGACGCCGCGCGGCTCGTCGAGCTGTATGCCGAGGACGCCGAACTACGGTTGGTCGATCTCCTGCATCCACCCAGCAACCCGAAGATCCTGCGCGGGCGGGAACAGATCGGCGAGTACCTCGACGACGTCTGCGCTCGCGACATGACCCATCGGGTCGAGCGCCTGACCACCGAAGGCGACCGGATCGCCTTCACCGAGAACTGCGAATACCCCGGCGGCAGCCGCGTGCTGTGCCTCGCCACCCTGCACGTCGACGGCGGATACATCGTCCGTGAGGTCGGCGTCCAGGTATGGGACGAGTGACCAGCCCGAGTGGCCGGGCGGCTCGGTGCGGCCGCCCGGTCGCTCGCCGGAATCAGTTGTCGGTGAACGTGATCCGCACCGTCACCGGATCGCTCTCCAGCGCCACGAACACGCCGCGCGCGAACGGGGCCAGGGCCGGATGCGGGGCGAAGCTGCGGGTGCGGGCCACCACATCGTCGTCCGGGAGCAGGGCCGCGGTGCCGGTACGCCAGCGATCACCCTGGCGGACACGGACATTCGGGTTCGCCGAGATGTTGAGACCCCAGCCCGAGCGCAGGCCGTGCTGGCAGATCGCCCAGGCGCCCTGGTCGTCGAAGAGCAGCGATACCGGCACCCGGCGCGGCTCGCCGGACTTGCGGCCGACGGTCTCGATCTCGCTCGCGAAGGCGGTGCGGATGCCGACCTTGCCCAGGGCCCGCACGGTCGGGTTCATGACGTAGCGGCCCACGGCCCGCTCGGTGCGGAACTTGCGGGCGGCCCGGTCGGCGGCACTGCGGGGCGCGGCGGAGCGCTTGCTGCGGAAGGCGTCGAAACCGTTGCGGCGCAGCATGGTCACCGCGGTGCGCCACGGCGAGCGGTCGGGGTCGGGGTCGTTGCCCGCGCCCAGCAGGTGCAGCTGGTCGGTGTGCCATTGCAGGTCGAGCGCGCCGTCGGCGGTTTTGAGCCCGCCGTTGGCGGCCAGGCGCGGCGGCAGTCCGAGGGTGATGTGCGGGGTCGGCAGGGTGGCGGTGCGCTCGCCGAGCAGATTGGCCGCGGCACTGGGGATCACGGCGGTCGGCCGGCCCAGGCCGATCAGGTCGCAGGTGCCGTCCGCGAGCGCCGCGGACATGGCCGAGTGGGAGCGGAACCCGCCGGTGACCGCGATCGGGATCGCGCCCGCGGCTTGGCGGGCGGTCTCGGCGTAGTCGAGGAAGTAGGCCTCGCGAGCACGCGTGCTGGTCGACACGGTGCGCGGTCGGTCCAGCATGGCGGGGGATTCGTAACTGCCGCCGCTGATCTCGATGAGGTCCACCTGTTCGGCGGACAGTTGTTCGATGACCGCGCGCGATTCGTTCTCGGAGAAACCGCCGCGCTGGAAGTCGGCGGAGTTCAGCTTGATGCCCACCCCGAACCCGGGGCGCACCGCCGCCCGGATGCTGCGGACCACCTCGAGCACGAAGCGCCGGCGGCGCTCGGCGTCGCCGCCCCAGGCGTCGGTGCGCTGGTTGGACAGCGGGGACAGGAACTGCGACACCAGATAGCCGTGCGCGCCGTGGATCTGGACGCCGTCGAATCCGGCGGCTTCGGCGACCCGGGCGGCGTTGCCGAAGCGGGCGATGATGTCGATGATCTCGTCCTCGGTCAGCGCGCGCGGGGCGGGGATGCCGGGAATGCCCACGGCGATGGCCGACGGCGCGACCGCGCGGGTGCGGGTGACGATCGGATTGGCTTGCCGTCCGGGATGATTCACCTGCACCCAGACCTTCGCGCCGCCGTCCTTGGCGATCTTGGCCCAGCGGGTGAGGGCCGGGAGGTGTCGTTCGTCCTCCATGGCCACATTGCCGGGTTCGCCGCAGTGGCGGCGGTCGACCATGACATTGCCGGTGACGATGAGGCCGTAGCCGCCGCGGCTCCAGCGTGCGTAGAGCCGTTCCAGCCGCGCGTCGGGGGCATTGTCGCCATTCGCCAGACCCTCGCTCAGGGCCGACTTCATAATGCGATTGGGGAGAACCTGTCCGCTGGCCAGCGGCAGGGGATCGTGCAGGGTGGGCTGAGCGGCTGCCGTCGGCATGGGGCCCCGATTCCTCGTCGAAGTTGTGCACGGCGGACTACACTTGGTAGACCAATCGGTATATCCGTCACGGTAGTACACCGATCGGTATACGAGCAAGGAGGAACCGTCCATGGGTGCGCGCGACCGCCTCATCGACAGCGCCATCGCCCTGATGCGCTGCAACGGCATCGCCGGAACCGGCATCGCCCAACTGCTCGAGCACAGCGGCATCTCCCGGCGGTCCATCTATCTCAACTTCCCCGGCGGCAAGTCCGAACTGATCGCCGAGGCCACCCGCACCGCCGGCTCGGCCACCAGCGCCCTCATGCGCACCGTCACCTCCGGCACCGACCTCGCCAGCGCCATCGCGGCCTTCCCGGCGCTGTGGCGCGAAGTCCTGGTCTCCAGCGATTTCGCCGCGGGTTGCCCGATCACGGCCGCCGCCCTCGGCCGCGCCGAATCGCCGGAGGCCGCCGACGTGGCGGGGGAGACCTTCGAGGAATGGGAGACCATTCTCGCCACCCGCCTCGAGGCCGAACACGTGGATCCCGAGACTGCCCGCTCGCTGGCGACCACCATCATCGCCGCGGTCGAGGGCGCGGTGGTGATGTCGCTGGCCACCCGGTCGACCGCACCCCTGGAACGCGCAGGCCGGCAGATGGCCGACCTCGTCGCCCTGCACACGGCGACGACGCCGGCCGTCTGAGCCTCAGATCAAGCTGAGACCGCCGTCGATGGTGACGACGGTCCCGGTGGTGTAACCCGACCGGTCCGACGCGAGAAACGCTGCCATATCTGCGATTTCCCGTGGATGGGCCGGACGGCCGAAGGGGAAGTCCGCTGCGATCTCGGCGAAGCGGGCATTCTTCTCGATGAGTTCGGTGATGCGCGCGGTGGCCACCGGACCCGGATTGATGCCGACCACGCGCAGCCCGTCGCGCCAGCTACGGCTGCCCAGGGCGCGGGTGAAGGCCATCAGTGCGGCATTGGCGGTACTGCCCGCGATGTACTCGGCGTCGGGTCGTTCACCGGCCGCGCCGATCACGTTCACCACCACGCCCTTGCCCTGGTCTTTCATGCGGGCGTAGACGAGGCGGCTCAGGTTGATGTAGCCGAACACCTTCAGTTCCCAGCCCTGCCGCCACGCCTGTTCGTCGACGGCGGTGAGCGAACCGCCGGGCACGTCTCCGGCATTGTTGACCAGAATGTCCAGCGGGCCATCGATATTCGCGAGCCGTTCGATATCGGCGGCTACGCGCAGGTCGGCCGGATGGGTGTGCACCTCCACGTCGTGCACGGCGCGCAGCCGCTCGGCGAGTTCCTCGAGTCGTTCCTTGCCGCGGGCGGCCAGATGTAGTCGGCAGCCCTCGGCGGCCAGTACCCGCGCGATCTCCGCGCCGATGCCCGCGGAGGCGCCGGTGATGAGGGCGGTCCGCCCGGTGAGTGCCAGTTCCATGTGCTCATTTCCTGATTCAGTGGGCGAGAGCGGGTTCGATGCCGGACAGGCCGAGGGCGCGCTGGAAGACGCGGTCCCGCAGCCGGGCCGGGATACGTGCGAGCCAGATCGCCAGTCGCGCATCGGATCCGGCCGTGTAGAACGCCTTCGGCCGGCGCGCCCCGACGGCGCGGACGATGGCTGCCGCCGCCACCTCGGGCGGGGCGTACCGCTGCCCGGCGGCGGCGGTGTCGAAGGCGACGAGCTGGCGTTCGTAGAGCGCGACGGTGCGCGGATCCGCCTCCGCCAGTGCGGCTTCGGCGGACGCGGTGGACTTGGCGAAGATCTCGGTGCGCATGGCCCCGGGCTGCACGATCGACACCGGGATGCGCCACGGGGCCAGTTCGACCCGCAGCGATTCCGAATACGACTCCAGTGCGGACTTGCTCGCGCCGATCGGGCCCAGGAACGGGAACGCGACCCGCGCGCTGCCCGCGCTGACGTTCACGATCCGGCCGCCGCCGGCGCGCAGCAGCGGCAGGAACGCCTGGATGACCCGGACCGGTCCGTGCACATTGACCTCGAATTGGCGGTGCCATTCGTCGATCGGCACCAGTTCGGTGGGGCCCTGCACGAGGACGCCCGCATTGTTGATCACGGCGTGCAGGCCCTGGCCGTCGCGGTGTTTCGCCACCTGGTCGGCGGCCGCGGCGACGCTGCCGGAGTCGGTGACATCGAGGACGATCTGGGTGATGCCGGTGGCATCGAGCTCGGGCGCCGGTGTGCGGACACCGGCGTAGACGTGAAATCCCTTGGCGGCCAGGGCCTGTGCGCAGGCGCGGCCGATGCCGCCGTTCGCGCCGGTCAGCAGGATGGCGCGCCCGTTGGTGGGTGCTGTCATGGGAAGCCTCGGATCGAGTCGCGGTTGATTCGCATATACCCGGGTACATGAACAAGAGTACATGTCCCAAGGGACATGTCAACGGATGCGAGTACCCCTGTCGATTCCAATTCCGATGCGGTGCCGGTGTTTTACCGATCCTCGCCGATCTCGTCGCGCGCCCACTCCGCCCACTCGGCCAGCGCCTCGTAGAGCCGGATGCCCGCCTCGACGGTGATCCGCTTGGACTTGGCGTGCGGGTCGTCGCCCAGTTCGCCGCGATCCTTGGCCAGCGCCAGCTCCCGGTACATGGCCGCGGTGTCGCCGAAGAACTTGGCCTCCCGCTCGAGATGCTCGTCCAGATCCGCCGGATCCATCAGCCACGAGAAGAACGACCGCAGCAGCGGCTCCACTCGCAACGTGTGATCGACCTCCTCCTCGACCAGCCACCGCCGCACCTCGGTCAGCCCCGACTCGGTGATCCGATACGCCTTGCGCCCCCGCGCGCCCTCGCTGTCGATCTCGATCATCCCGGCTTCGGACAGTCGTCCGAGTTCGGCGTAGATCTTCGGATGCCGCGCGGGCCACACCGGCCCCAGCGCCTCCTGGAACCGCTGCGCCAGGTCATACCCGCTGGCCGGCCCCTCCGCCAGCAATCCCAGCAACCCGTGCCGCAGCGACATGCCACACCCTTTCGTCGAAGCCTCACCCAATCATCACATTCGGCTATCGCGCCCCGGCCGTCGCGAGCATCCGCTCGATCCGCGCCGCCTCCGGAATCGACGCACTCGCGCCCAAAGTCGTGGTCGCCAGCGCCCCCGCCGCGCAGGCCCAGGCGAGCGCGGCCTCCGGACCCTCGTGCCAGTGCGCGGCGAGCGCGCCGGTGAAGGCGTCGCCCGCGCCGGTGGTGTCCACCACACGCACCGGAAAACCCGGATGCGTGAACGCGAGCCCGCCGGGACCCCGATAGGTCGCGCCCGCCGCGCCCAGCGTGGTGACCACGTGCGGCACCACCGCCAACGCGGACTCCAGCCGGGCCGCCTCACCCTCGTTGACCACCGCGATGTCGACCTCGACCCACACCTCGTCCGGAAGGTCCCGCACCGGAGAGGGATTCAGCAGCACCACCGTCCCGTGCGCCCGCGCGTGCCGGGCCGCCGCGAACACCGTCGCGACCGGAATCTCCAACTGGCACAACAGCACATCCGCCCCCGCCACCGTATCCAGATCCGCCGCCGTCAATTCCGTCATCCGCCCGTTGGCCCCCGCCACCACGATGATCGTGTTCTCCCCACCCCCGTCCACCACGATCGTCGCGATCCCACACGGCCCGTCGACCTCCCGCAGCCGGTCGACCCCGACCCCGTCCTGCCGCAACACCTTCCGCAGCGCGTCGGCGAACACATCCGCCCCGACCGCCCCGACGAACTCGACCTCCGCGCCCGCCCGCCGCGCCGCGATCGCCTGATTGGAGCCCTTCCCGCCCGGCACCAGCGCGAACCCGTCCCCGGACACCGTCTCCCCGGCGTCCGGCCGCCGCCCCACGGTCGTCACCAGATCCATATTGATGCTGCCCACCACCGCGATTCGCGCCATGGCCGCGACCCTAGTTCAGCGCGGTCGGCCCAGGGCGGATTCGACGGCGGCGTCGGCCTCAGGGGTGACGGGGTCGAGGATGTCGTCGAAGTCGTGATGCTTCTCCACATACGCCTTCACGAAAGGACAGATGGGGACGATGCGTTTTCCCGCTGTCCGGGTGGCGGTGAGGGCGGCGCCGATGAGCTTCGAGGCGAGGCCCTGACCGGCGTAGGCGTCACCGATCTCGGTGTGGAAGAAGATGCGCTGGCCGCCGTGGTCCACGTAGGCGGTGAGGCCGGCGCGGGTATCGCCGAGGTTGATCGCGAAATGCTGGGGGACGGCGTCGGTGACCTGGGTGACGGTCGGTTCGGGCGCGGTCATGCGGGCTCGCTTTCGGTCGGGGTGTGATGGTCGGGTTCCAGCGGGGGCTGGCGACGGCGGAGAAGGTGCGGCACTCCGGTTCACAGGAGGCCGGGGCGGTGCGCAGGGCGTCGTCGCGGACGGTGAAGAAGGCCAGCGCGGCGGCCGCAACCATGAGGACGGCGCAGGTGACGATGGCCAGATGGAAGCCGTGCGCGAAGTCGGGCGGGTTGGTGTAGGCCGCGCCGGTGAGGCCCGCCAGCGGCGGGATGGCCGCGACGCCGAGCAGGCCCGCCGCGCGGGCGACCGCATTGTTGACGCCGCTGGCCACGCCCGCGTGCCGTTCGTCGGCCGTGGCCAGCACGGTCGCGGTCAGGGGCGCCACGGCCAGGGTCAGGCCGAGACCGAAAACCATTGCGGCGGGCAGCACATCGCGCAGGTAAGAGGTGTGCACGCCGACGCGGGTCATCAGCAGCATGCCCGCCGCGGCGAGTAGCACGCCGATCGTGATCGGCAGGCGCGGGCCGATGCGCTGGGCCAGCGCGCCCGAGCGGGCCGAGAACAGCAGCATGAGCACGGTCACCGGGAGCATGGCGGTGCCCGCGGCGATCGGGTTGAACCCGGCCACCACCTGCAAGGTCAGCACCAGCAGGAAGAACACCACGCTCATCGCCCCGTACATGACGAAGGTGACCACGTTGATGGCGGTGAACTGCTTGGAGGAGAAGACATCCACCGGCAGCATGGCCGCGGGGTCCGCGTCCGAGTGCGAGCGCCGCCGCTCGATCACCACGAATGCCACCCCCGCGGCCGACGCCCGCGATCGCGCTGCCCCACACCAGCATTCGATTCGTATCGTGTTCGGGGGCCATGGTCAGCGCGTAGGTGAGTCCGGCCAGGCACAGCGCCGCCAGCACCGCACCCAGCACGTCGAAGCGTCCGTGCGCGGTCGCGTCCCGGGTCTCGGGCACATGCTTGACGGTCACCGCGATCACCAAGGCGGCCAACGGGATATTGAGCAGGAACACCCAGCGCCAGCCCGCGGCCTCGACCAGCCAGCCGCCCAGGAACGGCCCGATCGCGCCGGCCACGCCACCGAGCCCGGACCAGGCCCCGACCGCGCGCGACCGCTCCTCGGGCCGGAACGAGGCTTGGATGATGGCCAGCGACCCGGGCGTCAGCAGCGCGCCGCCCGCACCCTGCAGGGCACGCGCCGCGATGAGCATCGAAATATCCTGCGCCGCACCGCACAAGGCCGAGGCGATGGCGAACCACACCACCCCGATCAGGAACACCCGCCGCCGCCCGTACCGGTCGCCCAGCGACCCGCCGAGCAGGATCAGCCCGGCCAAAGTGAGCGTGTAGGCGTTCACGGTCCATTGCAGGCCGGCCATGGAGGCGCCGAACTCATCGCCGATCCGTGGCAGCGCCACATTCACGACGGTGGCGTCCAGCATGGCCATCCCCGAGCCGAGGACGGTGGCGAGTAGAACCCATCGACCGGTGCCCGAAGACAACCGGATGCTCGCGGTCATGCGTCCAAGGTAACAACCTGCCCGTGACCGGCGGCGGAACGCGGTCAGTAATCTGTCGGTATGACTGCTGCCACGACCACCGACCGGGACGCCGTCCGCGAGGCGGTGCACGACGCGGCGCGCCGGGCTCGGGTGGCGTCGCGGACGCTCGCTCAGCTCACCACCGCGCAGAAGGACGCCGCGCTGCACGCTGCGGCCGACGCGCTGCTCGCCGCCAAGAACGCCGTCCTCGCCGCCAACGCCGAGGACATCGAGGTCGCCAAGGCCGCCGGCACCGCCGAATCCCAGCTGGACCGGCTGCGGCTGACCGAGGCCCGGATCGACGGGATCGCGGCCGGACTGCGCCAGGTCGCCGCGCTGCCGGACCCGATCGGCGACGTGGTGCGCGGCAAGACGCTGCCCAACGGCCTCGAGATCCGCCAGGTGCGGGTGCCGCTCGGCGTGGTGGGCATGGTGTACGAGGCGCGCCCCAATGTCACCGTCGACGCCTTCGGGCTGGCGCTCAAGTCGGGCAACGCCGCGCTGCTGCGCGGATCGTCCTCGGCGGCGCACTCGAACGCGGCGCTGGTCCTGGTGCTGCGCGAAGCCCTTGCGGCGCAGGGGCTTCCGGCCGACGCCGTGCAGCTGCTGCCCTCGGAGGACCGTTCCAGCGTGACCCACCTGATCCAGGCCCGCGGCCTGGTCGACGTGGTCATTCCGCGCGGCGGCGCCGGCCTGATCAACGCGGTGGTGCGTGACGCCCTGGTGCCGACCATCGAGACCGGCACCGGCAACTGCCACGTGTTCGTGCACAAGGACGCCGATCTGGATATGGCCGAATCCATCCTGATCAATGCCAAGACCCGGCGGCCCTCGGTGTGCAACACCGCCGAGACCGTCCTGATCGACCGCGCCATCGCCGAGGTGGCGGTGCCGCGCATGATCAAGGCCCTCGAGGACAAGGGCGTCACCATCCACGGCGACCTGCCGGGTCTGGTGCCCGCCACCGACACCGACTGGGCCGACGAATACCTGTCCCTCGACATCGCGCTGAAGGTCGTCGACGATCTCGACGCCGCCGTCGAGCACATCAACGAATGGGGCACCGGCCACACCGAGGCCATCGTGACCGCCGACCTGAAAGTCGCCCGCGAGTTCAGCGCCCGCGTGGACGCCGCCGCCGTCATGGTCAACGCCTCGACCGCGTTCACCGACGGTGAGCAGTTCGGCTTCGGTGCCGAGATCGGCATCTCGACCCAGAAGCTGCACGCCCGCGGACCGATGGGCCTGCCCGAACTGACCTCCACCAAATGGATCGTCTGGGGCGACGGGCAGATTCGCCCCGTGTAGTAACCCGGCTTCGCCGGTTGGAATTGGCGTCTCGGGGCTTTCCCCGGACCCCCGAATCAGGAGGACCGCCCGTGGCTCCGACCACCGCGCCCATCCAGGAGCCGATCTTCACGTCGGTCGACGACGTGATCGAGCGGCTGGCCAACACCGGCTACCTGGCCGACAAGGCCACCGCCACCTCGGTGTTCCTCGCCGACCGGCTCGGCAAGCCGCTGCTCATCGAGGGTCCCGCCGGTGTCGGCAAGACCGAGCTGTCCAAGGCCGTCGCCCAGGTCGCGGGCGCGGAACTGGTGCGCCTGCAGTGCTACGAGGGCGTGGACGAGGCGCGGGCGCTCTACGAGTGGAACCACGCCAAGCAGATCCTGCGCATCCAGGCCTCCTCGGAGAACGACTGGGCCGAAACCAAGGCCGACGTCTTCACCGAGGAATTCCTGCTGGAACGCCCGCTGCTGACCGCCATCCGGCGGGACGAGCCGACCGTGCTGCTCATCGACGAGACCGACAAGGCCGACGTCGAGATCGAGGGCCTGCTGCTCGAGGTGCTCAGCGACTTCTCGGTCACCGTGCCGGAATTGGGGACCATCAGCGCCACCCGCAAGCCGTTCGTGGTGCTCACCTCCAACGCCACCCGCGAGCTGTCCGAGGCGCTCAAGCGCCGCTGCCTCTACCTGCACATCGACTTCCCCGACGAAGAGCTCGAGCGCCGCATCCTGGCCAGCCGGGTCCCGGAGCTCAAGCCCGCGGTGGCGGCGCAGCTGGTGCGGATCGTGCACGTGCTGCGCGGCATGCAGCTCAAGAAGCTGCCCTCGGTCGCGGAATCCATCGACTGGGCGCGCACCCTGCTCGCGCTGGGCGCGAAGGACCTCGACGACAAGACCGTGCGGGCCACGCTCGGAGTGGTGCTCAAGCACCAGGCCGACCACGTGCGCGCGCAGGCCGAGCTGAAGCTGGCCTGAGGCCATGTCGGGCCGCGAGAACGCGCCGCGCGGACTGGTTTCGGCCGCCATGCGGGCCTTCACCAGCAGTGGTACCCCGGCCAAGCCGGTGACCGTGCCGGGACCGACGGCCGAGCACGGGCTGCCAGGCCACCTGGTCGGCTTCGTGGAAGCGCTGCGCCGCCGGGGAATTCCGGTCGGGCCGTCCGAAACCGTGGACGCCGGACAGGTTCTCACCGTCCTGGACCTGATGGACCGGGAAGCCCTGCGGGAAGGTTTGGCGTGCGCGCTGCTGCGCCGCACCACCCAGCGCGCCACCTTCGACGGCATGTTCGACCTGTGGTTCCCGGCCGCGCTCGGTGAACGGATCGGCGCCGAGGAGGTCGAGCTGCCGGTCAAACCGGACGGCAATATCGACATCCTCGAACTGCGGAAGATGCTGGCCGAGTTGCTGGTTCAGGACCCCTCCGGCGAACAGGCGCAGCAGTTGCAGGCGCTGGCCGCGCAGATGGTCGACCAGATGGGCCAGTACCGGGCCGCGGGCGGGCCCTCCTTCTCCGCCTACCAGACGCTCAAGGACCTCCAGCCCGAACTGCTGGTGAGCAAGATCCTCGCCGGGCTCGCGCAGGGCATGGACAACTCCGACTTCGACACCGAGGTCGCCCGGCGCGCGGCGCGCCAGCGCATCAAGAACTTTCGCGGCACCGTCGAGGCCGAGACCCCGCCGCCGGTCGCCGAACGCATCGGCCGCGAACGCGTCGCCACCTACGGCGTCGCCCGCCAGGCCGAGGACGCCGACTTCCTGCGCATCTCGCAGACCGAACTCGACGAATTGCGCCGCGGCAGCCAGCGGCTGGCCCGGGTGCTGGCCTCCCGGCTGGCCGCGCGCCGCCGGCGCTCCCGCCGCGGTGAGATCGACCTGCGCAAGACCATGCGCAAATCCATGTCCACCGGCGGCGTTCCGGTCAACCTGGTCACCCGCAAGCCGCGGCCCGGCCGCCCGGATCTGGTCCTGCTGTGCGACATCTCGGGTTCGGTGGCCGGCTTCTCCAGCTTCACGATGCTGCTGGTGAACGCCCTGCGCGAGCAGTTCTCCCGGGTCCGCATCTTCGCGTTCGTGGACCGGGTGGACGAGGTCACCGGGCTGTTCGACGCGGCCACCCCGCTGGACCAGCTGACCCGGCGCATCTTCACCGAGGCCGAGGTCGTCGGCATCGAGGGCCACTCCGACTACGGCTCGGCCCTGGAGGGTTTCGCCGAACGGTTCTCCGACGCCGTCACCAGCCGCACCTCGCTGCTGATCCTCGGCGACGCCCGCACCAACTACCGCGACCCGGCCCTGGACACGCTGCGGCAGCTGGTCGAGACCGCCAAGCACGCGCACTGGCTCAACCCGGAAGCCGAGAAGATGTGGGGCACCGGCGATTCCGCCGCCAACCGCTACGCCGACATCATCGACATGCACGAATGCCGGTCCGCCCGGCAGCTGACGGCGCTGGTCGGCCGCCTGCTGCCGGTGTGACGCGGGCCGGTGGCCTCCAGGATTCCGGGCGGCCGGTCCGTTCCGGCCCCGCCGGTGCGCGAGCACCCGCATAGCCCCCGGTAAGCTCGCTTTTCGTGCATACGAACGGCCGCCGCAAGCTGGGCGTGATGGGCGGCACCTTCGACCCCATCCACCACGGGCACCTGGTCGCGGCCAGTGAGGTCGCCAACCGGTTCGACCTGGACGAAGTGATCTTCGTCCCCACCGGTCAGCCCTGGCAGAAAGGCGACCGGCCGGTCAGCGCCGCCGAGGACCGCTACCTCATGACGGTCATCGCCACCGCCTCCAACCCGCGGTTCTCGGTCAGCCGCGTCGACGTGGACCGGGGCAAGGAGACCTACACCGTCGACACCCTGCGCGACCTGGCCGAACTGCATCCCGACGCGGATCTGTACTTCATCACCGGAGCGGACGCGCTGGCCAGCATCCTCACATGGCAGGATTGGTCCGAACTGTTCGAGCTGGCGAAATTCGTCGGCGTGACCCGTCCGGGGTACGAATTGAATATCGACCATCTCGCCGACTTCCTTCGGGACTACCCCGAGGGCACGGTCACGAGGGTCGAGATCCCGGCCCTGGCCATCTCGTCGAGCGAATGCCGGCGACGGGCGGGGGAGGGCCGCCCGGTGTGGTACCTCGTCCCGGACGGGGTCGTCCAATACATATCGAAACGGCACCTCTACGTGCCGCAAGACAGCGCATCGTGAAGGTGCAAGGAGCGTGCAATGTGAAAGTACGCAGGGAAGAGGTAGCAGGGTGACAGCATCGGTCGAAGCGGTCAAGATGGCGACGGTGGCCGCACTGGCCGCCGACGAGAAGCTGGCCGTCGACGTGGTCGTGCTGGATGTCTCCGAGCAGCTGGTCATCACCGACTGCTTCGTGATCGCGTCCGCGCCCAACGAGCGCCAGGTCAACGCGATTGTCGACAACATCGAGGACAAGCTCCGCGATGCCGGATACAAGCCGGTGCGCCGCGAAGGCACCCGTGAGGGCCGCTGGGCGCTGCTCGACTACGTGGAGATCGTGATCCACGTCCAGCACGAGGACGAGCGCGATTTCTACGGCCTCGAGCGGCTCTGGAAGGACTGCCCGCAGGTGGCGGTCGAGGGGATCGGCGACCCGCGCACTGCGGCTGCGGACGCCACGACAGTAGAAGACAAGGCCGGGGACGACGAGTGAGCAAGATGGCCGGCGTCCGCCGGTTGATTCTGTTGCGGCACGGGCAGACCGAATGGAATGCCACCGACCGTATGCAGGGCCAGACCGACACCGAACTCAGTGACATCGGCAGACGCCAGGCCAAGGACTGTGCGCCCGACATGGCGACCAGTGATCTGATCGCCATCGTCTCCTCCGATCTCAAGCGTGCCCACGACACCGCGCTCGCCGTCGCCGAATGCGCCGCCATGCCGGTCGTCACCGACACCCGTCTGCGCGAGACCAACCTCGGCGACTGGGAGGGCATGGACCACCGCCAGGTCGACGCCGAGTTCCCCGGCGCCCGCAAGGCGTGGCGGCTCGACGCCCGATTCACCCCGCCCGGCGGCGAATCCAAGCTCGAGGTCGGCGCGCGAGCGCTGCCCGTGGTGCAAGAAATCTTCGCCACCCGCGAGGACTGGCCCGGCCGCAGCGTCATGCTGGTCGCGCACGGCGGGCTCATCGCCGCGCTCACCGCGGCCCTGCTCGACCTGCCCGAGGCGAGCTGGCCCGCCCTGGGCGGCCTGGCCAACACCAGCTGGGTGCAGCTGACCAGCCACGGCCCCGGCATCGAGAAGCCCGGCTGGCGCCTGGACGTCTGGAACGCGGTCGCGAAGGCGGCTCCCGATGCCCTCTGACATCGATGGCGTCGCCGAGCCGAAGACCGAAGCGGCGCAGAATGATTCGGTGATCGAGGCCGCACCGCAGCGCAAGGTGCTGGTCGTGGTCGCGGACTCGCTGTCCTACTTCGGACCCAAGGGCGGACTGCCCGCGAACCATCCCCGCATCTGGCCCAATCTCGTTGCCGCCGAACTCGACTGGGATGTCGAACTGGTGGCGCGGATCGGCTGGACCTGCCGCGACGCCTACTGGGCGCTGATCGGCGACCCGCGCATCTGGGCCGCCGTACCGAACGCCGGCGCGGTCGTGTTCGCCACCGCGGGCATGGACTCGCTGCCCTCGCCGCTGCCCACCGCGCTGCGCGAACTGATCCGCTACACGCGTCCGGCCGGGCTGCGCCGCCGGGTGCGCGAGGCCTACAACTGGCTGCAGCCGCGCCTGTCCCCGCTGGGGTGGCCGGTGGCGCTGCCGCCCGCGGTGAGCGTCGACTACCTGGAGCAGTCGCGGAACTCGCTGGAGCAGTTGCGGCCCGAACTGCCGTTCGTGGCGGTGCTGCCGTCGGTGCACAAGTGCGAGGCCTACGCCGAGGTGCACACCGGGCGCGAACCCATGGTGCGGGCCGTGTCGGCCTGGGCCGCCGAGCACGACGTGCCGCTGGTCGATCTCGGGGAAGCCGTGCGCGACAACGTGTTCAACGGCCCCGCCAACCCCGACGGCATCCACTGGGGCTGGGAAGGGCACACCGCGGTCGCCCGGGCCATGGTGAAGGTGCTGACCGAGGTGACCGCCGACGAGGTTCACACTGCATGACCGTGGTGGTGGTGACCGATTCGTCGGCCAGTCTTCCGGCCGACCTCATCGCCGACCTGGGTGTGCTGGCGGTACCGCTGCACGTGCTGGTCGACGACCGTGAGATCCGCGAGGGCATCGACGACTGCGATATCGACTACGGGTCCTCGCAGGTCACCACCTCCGCCGCCTCGCCGGGCGACCTGCGCGCGGTCTACGAGCGCGCGCTCGAGCTCAGCGACGGCGACGGCGTGGTGGCCGTGCACATCTCGCGGCAGCTGTCGGGCACCTGGGAGGCCGGACGGCAGGCCGTGCGCGACATGGACGCCGCCCACCGCATCCGCCTGGTCGACTCGCTGAGCGCCGGACTCGGCACCGGGCTGCCGGTCCTGGCCGCCGCCCGCCGCGCCCGCTCCGGGGAGCCCCTCGACGTCGTCTACGACTCCGCCGTCGCCGCGGCCAGCCGCGGCCGCGCCTTCATCGTCGTCAACCGCACCGAGCAGCTCCGCCGCGGCGGCCGATTGACCTCCGCCGCAGCCTTCTTCGGCTCCGAACTGGTCACCAAACCGATCCTGCAGATCGTCGACGGCCGCCTGGAACTACGCGAGAAGGCCCGCACCAGATCCAAGGCCTTCACCAAACTCATCGCCGCCGCCGTGGACGCGGCCGGTGAGGACGGCGCGGCCGTCGCCGTCCAGCATCGGGGCGCCGCCGACGCCGCCAACACCATCGCGGGTCAGCTCCGGGACCTGATCCCCGGCATCCGCGAGGTCATCATCAGTGAATTCGGCCCGACCCTCGGGGTACACCTGGGCGTGGGAGCCGTCGGCGCCCTGGTGGTCCCGGGCGGCTGCGGCTAGCCCGGCAGCCAGCGGAAACGCGGTTGTCCACAAGGCAATCCGCTATCCACAGGCCGAACGAAATCCCAGCTCGCGCAAACCGGCCCGACCGCAGCGGCTCCTACCGTGAGCCACATGCCGCAACTCGACGAACGCACCCCACTCCAGCGCCTCAGCTCCCGCGCCGGAACCGAACCCCGCCGCCTGGAAGCCGAAACCGGCTCCGGCCCAGCACCATTCGCGTCGGCGGGGCCGCCGCACGCCGCGCGCTGGGACGAAGAGTCCCTCGACCATCTGCTCGAGCCGAACCACTCCGACCCCGTCCGCGAGCATTCCGAACCCGCACCGCCCGTCTGGCTGTCCGAGCCGTGCGGCCCGGTCTCCCTCTGGCACGAACGCCTCGTCCCCGAACGCTTCCGTGGTACCCGCTGGGATCCCGGTCCCCGCGGTGTCCTCGTCATCGCCGCGCTCGGCCTCCTCGCCATCCTGATCGCGGGCTACGTTTCGCTCCGTGAAACGCCTGTGTCCCAACCGGTTCCGCCCATTGCCGCCCTCACCGAACCGCTCCCCGCCGACCAGGGCTCGCCTCCGGCGGGAGCGGCTGCCGCCCCGGGGGCGGACCCCGCCGCACCCGACGCGGCCGGCCCCGGACCGGTTGCGCCCGGGGCCGCCGTGCCGTTGGGTGGTTCGCCCGTGACCGTGGTGCCCGGTGCCGCCGCGTCCTCGCCTAGCGCGCTGCGAGTGCCGGGCCGGGCTGACGCGCCTCAGCCGGGGCGAAACCCGGCCGGTCCCACCGCAACCGCCGTACCGGCCGGCACCGCCGTATCCGCCGAGCTGGTCGTCAGTGTGGTGGGCCTGGTCGAGCACGGCGGGCTGCGCCGCTTCCCCTCCGGGGCTCGGGTAGCCGACGCCCTGCGAGCAGCGGCTCCCCGTCCCGAAGCCGACCTGTCCACCCTCAACCTCGCCCAGCCCCTCACCGACGGCGACCAGATCGTCATCGCCCGCACCGCCGCTCGCCCCACGCCCCAGCAGGCGGGCAGCACCATAGTGAATTCCGCTCACCCCGTTGCGGTTTCACCTTCCTCGCCAGGCCCACCCCGCCCCACCGCCCCGGCCGCGAAGGTCAACCTCAACACCGCCACCGAAACCGAACTCGACACGCTCCCCGGCGTCGGCCCCGTCACCGCCAAAGCCATCCTCACCTGGCGAGCCCGCCACGGCCGCTTCACTTCCGTCGACCAACTCTCCGAAATCGACGGCATCGGCCATTCCCGCCTCACCCGCCTCCGCGACCGGGTGACGGTATGACCGCCACCGAACGCGCCGCGGCCGGCGAGCGTGGGTCGATCGAGGCATCCGAGGTGTTGGACGCCCGGCTGGTGCCGGCGGCTGTGTGTGGCTGGAGCGCAACCGTTGTCGCGCTGGTGGCGGGGTGGCAGGCGGGCGTCGGTGTGGCCGCCGGGTGTGCCGCGGCAGGGGCGGGGGTATTGGCGTTGGCCCTGCGGCGGGCGCGGGCGGGACACGTCAGCGGGATGGCGTGGGTTGTGTTGGGGGCCTTGTTGATCGGGGCGGGGTTCGGGTTGGCGGGGCGTGGCATGCGCATCGGGTGCAGGCGCATCCGTTGGGGGCGGTGCGGGCCGGGCAGCGGGTGGTGGCGGTGGTGGAGGTGGGGGATGACCCGAAGCGGGTGTCGGCCAAGTCGTTCGGGGGTCCGAAGGTCATGGTGCGTGCCGGGTTGGTGGAATACCGGCTGGGTGGCCGCGTGGTGCGGGCCGGCGGGGCGGTGACGGTGGTGGCGCCGGCGGCCGGGTGGCGGGGGTTGCTGCCCGGGCAGCGGGTGGAATTCGGTGCGCGCGTATCGCGTTCGTGGCGATCCGACCTGACGGTGGCCGTACTGCGGGCCGACGTGGCACCGGTCTCGGCGAGTGCGCCACCCTGGTGGCAGCGCGCCGCCGGGCTGGTGCGCAGCGCCTTCGGGAGCTCGGCCCAGCGGGCGCTGTCGGAGGATGCGGCGGGCCTGTTGCCGGGGCTGGTGATCGGCGATACCTCGGGCTGACCGAGCACGTTCAGGAGAACTTCCGAGAAACTGATCTCGCCCATTTGACCGCCGTCAGCGGCGCGAACATCACCATCCTGCTGGGTGCGGTACTGGTTTCGATGCGCGCGCTCACCGTGGATCCGCGTATCGGGGCGATCGCGGCGGGGCGGCGCTGGTCATGTTCGTGATCCTGGCTCGGCCGTCGCCGAGCGTGCTGCGGGCGGCGGTGATGGGAGCCATTGCGCTGCTCGCACTGTGCACCGGGCGCCGGAAGCAGGCGCTACCCGCGCTGTGCGCCGCGGTGATCGGGCTGCTGGCCTGGTCGCCCGGGCTGGCGGTGGATGCCGGGTTCGCGCTGTCGGTACTGGCCACGGCGGGGCTGATCGTGATCGCGCCGGGATGGTCGGAATGGCTTCGCGCGCACGGCTGGTGGCGGATTCCGGCCGACTCCTTCGCGGTGGCGGCGGCGGCCTTCGTGGTCACCACCCCGCTCGTCGTCGCCCTGACCGGACATCTGAGTCTGGTCGCGATCGTGGTGAACATGCTGGTGGAGCCGGTGATCGCGCCCATCACGATTCTGGGCGCGCTGGGCGCTGCGCTGGCCGTCGTGTGGTGGCTGCCCGCCGCCGTGGTCCTGCACTGCACCGCCCCGCCGCTGTGGTGGCTGCTGACCGTCGCCGACCGGGCGGCCGCGCTCGGCGCGTCGGTCGCGCTGCCCACCGGGTTGCGGTCGGGTCTGGTCGCCGCGGTGGTGTGCGCCCTGGTGATCGCGGGTCTGCGGCCGCGTGGTCGCGCGGACCCGGAGGGCTCGGGCTCCGGCTGACCGGGTGCGGGATGCGAGGGGTGTCGGGGCGGACTCGTAGGATCGGGGCGTGAACCAGCGACCCGCGCCCCTGCATCTCGTGCTCGGTGAAGAGGAATTGCTGATCGAACGGGCGGTGGCGGGGATTACCGCGCAGGCCCGCGCGGCCTCCGCGGATCCGGGTTCGTTGCCGGTGGATCGGCGGCGGGCCGGGGACGCGAGCACCCCGGAGCTGGCGGAGTTGTTGAGTCCCTCGCTGTTCGCGGAGGACCGGTTGATCGTGCTGGAGTCGGCGGCCGAGGCGGGCAAGGACGCGGTCGCGGTGATTCAGGACGCGGCGTCCTCGCCCCCGGAGGGCGCGATACTGGTGGTCCTGCACAGCGGCGGCGGCCGGGCCAAGGCGCTGGCGCCGGCCTTGCAGAAGCTGGGCGCGGTGGTGCACAACTGCGCGAAGCTGACCAAGGCGGGCGAGCGGATCGAGTTCGTGCGCAACGAGTTCCGGGCCGCGAATGTGAAGGTGTCCGCCGACGTGGTGCAGGCACTGCTGGAGGCGGTCGGCTCGGACCTGCGCGAACTGGCCGCCGCCAGTTCACAGTTGGCGGCCGACACCGGCGGCAAGGTGGATATCGCGGCGGTCCGCCAGTACTACTCGGGCAAGGCGGAGGTGACCGGGTTCGAGGTCGCGGATCTGGCCGTGTCCGGGGATCGGCCCGCGGCCATGGAAGCGCTGCGCTGGGCCATCGACCGCGGTGTCCCGGCGGTGCTGCTCGCCGACGCCCTCGCGGATTCGGTGCACACCATCGCCCGGGTGGGCTCGGCCGGGCGCGGTGACCCGTTCAAGATGGCCGGCGATCTGGGCATGCCGCCGTGGAAGGTGAAGAAGGCCCAGGGCCAGGCCCGCGGCTGGACCGGGGCCACCATCGGGGCTGCGCTGCAGGTGGTGGCCGCCCTCAACGGCGAGGTGAAGGGTCAGGCGGCCGACGCGAATTACGCGCTGGAGCATGCCCTCTCGCGCATTCTGGAGCTGCGCGAGAGTGCCACCTAGGAGCTCACTCCCGTAGAGCTAGCTCTCCGGCTTCCAGACGATCTTGCCGCCGGAGAAGTCCTGGGCCTTGCCGCCCTCGTAGTCGTACTCGTCACCGGTCGGGAAGCCGTAGCGGCCGTTCTCGGCGCCGTTGCGCACCCAGGTGTCGCGGATCGCGCCCCACACGATGTGGGTGCCGGTCTTGGCGGTGGAGTAGATGGCCCCGCCCTCGAACAGCTGAATGTGGGTGGTGGAGCTGTTGGTCTTGTTCTCGTCCGCGATGGGGAAGCCCAGCGGGCTGTTCTCCCAGCCGACGGAGGCGAACTTGTCGCGGATCACGCCGCTGAGCACGTGGGTGCCCGAACCGATCGACCAGTAGATCGAGCCGCCCTGGAAGTGCTGGAAGCGACCGGGCTTGCCGGTCTGCCCCTCGTCGGTCACCGGGTACTTCATCGAGCCGGACTCCGAGCCGGTGCCGCGCCACTTGTCGCGGATGGCGCCGCCGATGGCGTGTGCGTCGGTGGCGGGGGTCCAGTAGATGGAGGCGTTGTTGACGAAGTCCTGCTTCTTGCCGCCGCCTGCCGCATCGGTCTCGGGGGTGGTCGGGTCGCCGAAGGCGTCCGGCCCGCCCGCACGGTCGTATTCGGCCTCGATGGCCCCGCCGACCTCGAACGGCCCGATGGGTCGCGCGGTCGCGACACCCATTCCGGTGGTCAGCGCGACCGCGGCCACGCTGGCGGCCAGGGTGCCGCGGGTCCAGTAGGAACGGTTGTCACGCAGCGATGCCAAGAGAACTCTCCAGTGCAGGTTTCGATTTCACCCCGACGGTGTCGCAGCCATCCTGCTGTGTGCCGCCGGAGTGAGCAAGTCTCTCCGTCAGAGTCGACATGAGGCCCTGTCTCGTTACAGGAGTCACAACCGATTTCACCCAAGCCGTGCGCTGAAGTCACGGAGAGGCGGTACGACAAAAACCGCCGTGGTCATCGTGGCCACGGCGGCTATTCGAAAGCATGATGTCCGGTAGTGCTACCGGAGCAGGTCAGCCGAGCTTGTTGAAGGCCAGCGACAGCGCCGACTTCTTGTTGGCGGCCTGGTTGGCGTGGATGACGCCCTTCGAGGCGGCCTTGTCCAGGCTCTTGCTCGCCGACTGCATCAGGCCGAGCGCCTTGTCCTTCTCGCCCGCAGCCGCGGCCTCGCGGAACTTGCGGATCGAGGTGCGCAGCGCGGACTTGACCGACTGGTTGCGCTGGCGCGCAAGCTCGTTGGTACGGATCCGCTTCATCTGGGACTTGATGTTGGCCACGCCTGTTTCCTCGTGTTCCTTCGTTTGGTGTGTATGCGGGATGCAAAGTCTTCGTGCGCACTACGAGATCGGCAGTTGCAGCACCGACCGTCGAGGTTACCAGGCTACGGGTCGAGGTATGAAATCGGCCCGGTCCGCCACATGGCCGAAACCAGAAATTTATCGCCGTCCAACTGCGCGTTGCCCCTGCGTGATGGACCATTTTTGCATGGCCGCGCGCACTCCCGCCACAGTTGCTCCCACCGGGCTCGAGCGCGAGAAATCGGATAAGTCTGGCGTATTCGCCGGCTATCAGCCGGGCCGCTATCACCGCGCCTACGACGAGATGTTCGATTCCGCGGGCCGCCCGCGCGCGCCCTACCGGGGCATATTCAATGCGCTGGCCACCATCGACGCCGAGGATCTGGCCGCCCGCGCCGAGGCGCTCGACCGCGCCTTCGTCGATCAGGGCATCACCTTCTCGCTGTCCGGGCAGGAACGCCCCTTCCCGCTCGACCTGGTGCCGCGGGTGATCGCCGCCACCGAATGGTCCAAACTCGAGCGCGGCATCAAACAGCGGGTGCGCGCCCTCGAAGCCTTCCTCGCCGACATCTACGGCGAGCAGACCATCCTGCGCGACGGCGTGATCCCCAAGCGCCTGGTCACCTCCTGCGCGCACTTCCACCGCGAGGCCGCGGGACTGGTGCCGCCCAACGGGGTCCGCATTTACGTGGCCGGCATCGACCTGGTGCGCGACGAGCACGGGGATTTCCGTGTGCTGGAAGACAATTTGCGCTCGCCGTCGGGCGTCTCCTACGTGATGGAGAACCGCCGCACCATGGCGCGCGTGTTCCCGGACCTGTTCGCCTCGCACCGGGTGCGCGCGGTCGGCGACTACCCGGCCCACCTGCTGCGGGCCCTGCGCGCCGCGGCCGCCCCCAACGAGGCCGACCCGACCGTGGTGGTGCTGACGCCGGGCGTCCACAACTCCGCCTACTTCGAGCATTCGCTGCTGGCCCGGCAGATGGGCGTGGAACTGGTCGAGGGCCGCGACCTGTTCTGCCGCGACAACGTCGTGTACATGCGCACCACCGCGGGGGAGCGGCAGGTCGACGTCATCTACCGCCGCATCGACGACACCTTCCTCGATCCCATGCAGTTCCGGCCGGATTCGATGCTGGGGGTGGCCGGGATCCTGAACGCGGCCCGCGCGGGCACGGTGGTGCTGGCCAACGCGGTCGGCAACGGGGTCGGCGACGACAAGCTGGTCTACACCTACGTGCCCGCCTTCATCGAGTACTACCTGGGCGAGAAGCCGATCCTGCCCAACGTGGACTCCTACCGCTGCTGGGAACCGGCCGAACGCGACGAGGTGCTCGACCGGGTGGCCGAACTGGTGATCAAACCGGTGGAGGGCTCCGGCGGGTACGGCATCGTGATCGGCCCGGCGGCGAGCACCCGGGAACTCGAGGCGACTCGGCGCAAGGTGCGCGCCGATCCGCGCGGCTGGATCGCGCAGCCGGTGGTGCAGCTGTCCACGGTGCCCAGCAAGATCGACGGCCGCCTCGCGCCCCGGCACGTGGATCTGCGCCCGTTCGCGGTCAACGACGGCGACGACATCTGGGTGCTGCCCGGCGGCCTGACCCGGGTGGCGCTGCCCGCGAACTCTCTGGTCGTGAATTCCAGTCAAGGGGGCGGTAGCAAGGACACCTGGGTGCTGGCCCCGAGAACCTCGGTGGCGCAACGGGAATTGGCGGGCTCGGAGCTCGTCGGCGAATTGCATCTGGCCCCGGAAAGAGACCAGTCCAGAGAGCCCTCGGTGATGCGGGCAAAGCAACAACAGCAGTGAACAACAACAGAATTCGCCAAGGCTGAGCTCATGGTTCGCGGCCCGTCTCGTTCTGGACTGAGTGGAGCGGGGGAGCGAAGCGGAGGAGCGGAGGGAGGGAAGAACGAGACCTCCAGGGCCGCGAACCCGCCGGAGCGAAGCGGAGGCAGATAGGCAGAGAATCATGTTGGCGCGCAATGCCGAATCCTTGTTCTGGATCGGGCGATATGTCGAGCGTGCCGAATACACGGCGCGCATTCTGGACGTCGCGGTGCATCAACTGCTGGAGGACGCGACCGTCGATCCGGACCGGACCTCGCGAGTTCTGTTGCGGGTCCTGGGCATCGAGCCGCCCGAGGTCGAGCAGGAATTGGATGTGTGGTCGGTGACCGAGCTGGTCGCCTTCGGCCGCGATGGCGGCTCGATCGTCGATTCCATCGGCCGGGCCCGCGAGAACGCACGGGGCGCACGGGAAGTCACCTCCACCGAGATGTGGGAGTGCCTCAACACCACCTTCAACGGCCTGGCCGCGGCCGAGCGGGCGGCGCGGGCGCTGGGGCCGCACCAGTTCTGCCACTACATCACCGACCGGGCCGCCATGTTCGTCGGACTCTCCGATTCCACCCTGAGCCGCGACGATGGGTACCGGTTCCTGCTGCTGGGCCGGTCCATCGAACGCGTGGACATGACCGTGCGCCTGCTGCATTCGCGCGCCGGCGACCGCACCTCGTCCCCGGCCTGGGTGACGGTGCTGCGTTCGGCCGGCGCGCACGACCCCTACCTGCGCACCCACCGCGGCGTGCTGGACGCCAATCAGATCGCCGACTTCATTCTGCTGGATCGCCTGTTCCCGCGGTCGGTGTTCCATTCGCTGCGGGTGGCCGAGGCCTGCCTGCAGGAATTGGATCAGCGCCCCAACAGCCGGTTCGCGGCCCGCCACGAGGCGCATCGCCTGCTCGGCCGGGCACGCAGCGAACTGGAGTTCCTGCCCTCGTCGGTGCTGTTGGAGGACCTGCCCAGCCGGCTGCTGTGGCTGCAACAGACCTGCCGCGAGGTGGGGGAAGCCGTGGCGCTGCAGTACTTCCACGCCGAATCGTGGGTGGCGTGGACAGGGTTGCACGGCCGCAACTCCGAGCGGATGGAGGAACCGGCATGAGCTGGCGCATGCGGGTGGTGCACACCACCGGATACGTGTACGACGCGCCGGTCACCCGGTCGTTCAACGAGGCCCGGCTCACGCCGCGCGCCGACAGCAGGCAGAACGTGA
The DNA here is from genome assembly GCF_018362975.1 of Nocardia tengchongensis. Classification (NCBI taxonomy): domain Bacteria; kingdom Bacillati; phylum Actinomycetota; class Actinomycetes; order Mycobacteriales; family Nocardiaceae; genus Nocardia; species Nocardia tengchongensis. The sequence goes on along the minus strand of NZ_CP074371.1, from coordinate 7,346,636 downwards.
TCCTCAATCGCGTCGACACCGTGCCCTCGACCCGGTCCTACCGGTACATCGACTACTGGGGGACCGCGGTGACCGCCTTCGACCTGCACGCCCCGCACACCGAGCTGGAGGTGACCAGCGCGTCCGTGGTCGAGACCGAACCGTTCGCGGGCCCGCCCGAGGAGCTGTCCTGGGAGGAACTGCGCGACGACGGCATCGGCGACCGCTTCGACGAACTGCTGAACCCGACCGAGTTCGTGCCCCGCAATCGCCGGCTGGCAACGGTGTCGAAGCAGCTGGCCCGCGGCGTGCCGCCGGCCAAAGCGGTTGTCCGGGCGGCGGAGTGGGTGCACCGGGAGATGAACTACCTGGCCGGGACCACCTCGGTGCACACGTCCGCGGTGCAGGCCTTCGCCGAACGGCAAGGCGTGTGCCAGGATTACGCGCACCTCACGCTGCTGCTGTTGCGCGGCATGGGGATTCCCAGCCGGTACGTCTCGGGCTATCTGCATCCCGATCCGGCGGCCGAGGTCGGGCACACCGTGGCGGGTCAGATGCACGCCTGGGTGGAGGCCTGGACCGGGCAGTGGTGGGGCTACGACCCGACCAACAACATCGCCGTCACGGAGCAACACGTGTCAGTTGGTGTCGGTCGTGATTACGCGGATGTGCCCCCTTTGAAAGGTATCTTCAGCGGAAGCGGCTCGACGGATCTCGAAGTGGTGGTGGAAATAACCCGCCTGGCCTGAGGGTTTCCGGCGCGCGCCGCTTGTCTGTTTGTCGGTGCGTTGTCCATGCAAGCGGAAGGTATCCGATGTCTCCCACAGCTCAGGAAGTAGCCGAGGACCTAACCGATCTACAACCACCCACCCTGGGACGCAAGGTGTTCGCCGAGGCGCTCGGCACCTTCGTGCTGGTCCTGGGTGGCGTCGGCACCGCGGTGCTGGCCGGGAGCCGGGTCGGTGCGCTCGGTGTGGCGCTGGCCTTCGGCTTGACGCTGCTGTTCCTGGTGTATTCGATCGGACCGATCTCGGGTTGCCACGTGAACCCGGCGGTCACCGTCGGTCAGCTGCTGCTGGGGCGGGTGACGATCGTGGTCGCGGCGGCCTACTGGGTCGCGCAGATCATCGGCGGCCTGATCGGCGGCGCGGTCATCTACGCCGTCGCCAAGAACCTGCCCTCCTACGACCGCGCCAAGGACGGCCTGGGCGCGAACGGCTGGGGTGCGCACAGCCCGTCCAAGCTGACGCTCGGTGAGATCACCATCAACGGCTACGGCCTGGCGGCGGCGATCACCGTCGAGGTGATCCTGACCGCGCTGCTGGTGTTCGTGGTGCTGGCCTCGACCGATCAGCTGTCGGATGTGCCGCTGGCGGGTCTGTCGATCGGCCTGACCCTGGCCGTGATCCACCTGATCTCGATCCCGGTGGACAACACCTCGGTGAACCCGGCGCGCAGCATCGCGGTGGCCTTCTACCAGGACGGCGCGCCCGCGCAGCTGTGGGCGTTCATCGCGTTCCCGCTGATCGGCGGTGCGCTCGGCGCCTTGGTCTACAGCCTGATGTTCGGCCGCTCCCGCAACATGATCAGCTGAGCCCGGACCGTTCCCTGCCCCCGTTCCGTTCCGGAGCGGGGGCCGCTGCGTTTCCCGGGAAAGCGCTAGTGCCAGTGGTATTCGGCGCACAACCGGTGCGCCACGGTGTCGAAGGTCTTGCGGGGCAGGATCGCGCCCTCGCGGCGGATGCCCATCTCGGGGACGTCGAGCACCCGATCCAGCCGCACCCAGCTGTCGCGTCCGTCGTGGTCCCACGCGCCGCTGCCGATACCCACCCAGTTGCCGTGATGCGCGTGATCGGAATTCGAGGACAGCATCAGCCCGAGCAGCGTGCCGCCCTCGCGGCCGACCACCAGCACCGGTCGGTCCTTGCCGTTGTCCGGGTCCTCCTCGTAGGGCACCCAGGTCCACACGATCTCGCCCGGGTCGGCCCGCCCGTCCAACTGCGGGCTGTACACGATCATGCGGGCGCGTTCGGTCGACGGCACCCCCGCCGACGACGTCGGCCGGACGTTCACCCCCGGCCCCTTGCGCGGCGCCCCCACCGCGTCCAGCGCACGCCCCCACATCGTCGACTGCCGCACCCGCCCGATCAGCCTCGGCGCCTGCTGCGTGACGAGCTGAGCCCCCTGCTCCTTAGCCACGATCCCCAACTGCTTCCCCAGAGCGTTCCACCTGCCGGCCATAGTCCCGCAGCCTAACGGCGCGGCAGCGGATTCTCATCCGCACCGGATTCGCCTGCAGGGACGCGTCGTTCGCGTGCCGGGAACACCGGGGCGAGGACATCCGGTCCAGCACCGTAGACTTGCTGGTTGACATGCCGCTGTTTCGCCATGCCGAGGAGTGACTCCGATTAGCAGCTTCGCCGACAAGACGTTCACCGATCCCAGCCGGATCAGGAACTTCTGCATCATCGCGCACATCGACCACGGGAAATCGACCCTGGCCGACCGCATGCTGCAACTCACCGGTGTGGTCGAGGAGCGCGCCATGCGCGCCCAGTACCTGGACCGCATGGATATCGAGCGGGAACGCGGCATCACCATCAAGGCGCAGAACGTGCGGCTGCCGTGGAATGTCGACGGTGAGGACTATGTCCTGCACCTGATCGACACCCCGGGGCACGTGGACTTCACCTATGAGGTGTCCCGCGCGCTCGAGGCGTGTGAGGGCGCGATCCTGCTGGTCGACGCCGCGCAGGGCATCGAGGCGCAGACCCTGGCCAATCTCTATCTGGCCATGGACAAGGACCTGACGATCATTCCGGTCCTCAACAAGATCGACCTGCCGGCCGCCGACCCGGACCGCTACGCCGCCGAGCTCGCCCACATCGTGGGCTGTGAGCCGGAGGACGTGCTGCGGGTGTCCGGCAAGACCGGCGTCGGTGTGGCCGAACTGCTGAACGAGGCCGTGCGCGTGGTGCCGCCGCCGGTCGGCGAGGCCGACGCCCCGGCTCGCGCCATGATCTTCGACTCGGTGTACGACACCTACCGTGGCGTCGTCACCTATGTGCGTGTGGTGGACGGCAAGCTCACCCCGCGCCAGAAGATCAAGATGATGTCCACCGGCGCGACGCACGAACTGCTGGAAATCGGCATCGTCTCACCCGAACCCAAGCCCACCCAGGGCCTCGGCGTCGGCGAGGTCGGCTACCTCATCACCGGTGTGAAGGACGTGCGGCAGTCCAAGGTCGGTGACACCATCACCTCGCAGCGCGACGGCGCGACCGAGGCGCTGACCGGCTACCGCGAGCCGCGGCCGATGGTCTACTCCGGTCTGTACCCGGTCGACGGCTCGGACTATCCGAACCTGCGTGACGCCCTGGACAAGCTGCAGCTCAACGATGCCGCGCTGACCTATGTGCCGGAAACCTCTGTCGCCCTGGGCTTCGGCTTCCGCTGCGGCTTCCTGGGCCTGCTGCACATGGAGATCACCCGCGAGCGGCTCGAGCGCGAGTTCGGCCTCGACCTGATCTCCACCGCGCCCAACGTGATCTACCGCGTGGTCATGGAGGACGGCACCGAGCATGTCGTCACCAACCCGTCGTACTGGCCCGAGGGCAAGGTGCGCGAGATCTACGAGCCCGTCACCCGCTGCACCGTGATCGCGCCGAGCGAGTTCATCGGCACCATCATGGAGCTGTGCCAGTCCCGCCGCGGCGAGCTGCTGGGCATGGACTACCTGTCGGAGACCCGCGTCGAGATGCGGTACACGCTGCCGATGGCGGAGATCATCTTCGACTTCTTCGACTCGCTGAAGTCGCGCACCCGCGGCTACGCCTCGCTCGATTACGAGGAGGCGGGCGAACAGCAGTCGGCGCTGGTCAAGGTGGACATCCTGCTGCAGGGCGAGGCGGTCGACGCCTTCTCGGCCATCGTGCACAAGGATGCCGCCCAGGCCTACGGCCACAAGATGACCACCAAGCTGCGCGAGCTGATTCCGCGCCAGCAGTTCGAGGTGCCGATCCAGGCCGCCATCGGCTCGAAGGTCATTGCGCGCGAGAACATTCGGGCGATTCGCAAGGACGTGCTCGCCAAGTGCTACGGCGGTGACATCAGCCGTAAGCGCAAGCTGCTCGAGAAGCAGAAGGAAGGCAAGAAGCGGATGAAGACGATCGGTCGCGTGGAAGTGCCGCAGGAGGCCTTCGTGGCCGCGCTCTCCACCGACTCTGCTTCGGACAACAAGAAGAAGTAGTAGTAGCCCCGACTCTCCGGGCTCCCGTGCCCCGCTCCCTCTCGGGAGCGGGGCACAGTTCTAGGGGCGAGTTGGTGTCGTTGGGGGCGGGTCGGGTTTAGGGTGTTGGAAGTCGGGGGCGGCCGGTCAGATGCAAGGTTCGGTATGCACACCGAAAATGGGGCTTCCGTACAGATATGCCGGATGACAAGCTGTGTGGCACACCGTTGTGCACACCATCGCCTACCTGGTGGATGTGACAGACCGGTTATCCGGAAATAGGGTGTGAAACGAGTTTGGTTCGGTGGCCCGCGTGCGGTGCCGCCGGAGCCCTGAGAGCGGAGCCAGCATGACACGTGATCTGCCCTTCGACGATGCTTCCGGTGCCGATGACAACGATGGGGACGCCGCCTATCGCATTGCCAACGGTGTCGCGCGCGTGGCTCGGGGTGGCGCGTACGTCACGGGCGGCGCGCTCATCGCGGCCGGCGGCAGTCGCGGCGGAACTCCGGCCATCGATCACGACAGCAAGAACGTGGGCTGGTCGCAGGCCGAGGACCCGCAGCCGAACGTGCCCAGCCCGACCGTCACCTTCCCGGACCTGACCGTGGATTCCCTGCCCCAGCACCACGGTCCCGTGGTCGCGCCGGTGAATGGCGTCTTCGGCCCGCTCGGCGAATACCACGGCACCGACGCCGGTCTGTCCTTCGACGCGATCCCGGGCGGCACGCCGGCGGGCGGCGGGTTCCACGGCATCGGCCTGCCCGATGCCGACAGCAGCCTGTCCGCGTTCCCGACCTACGGCCCGCGCCCCGGCTGGGGGCTGCCGATGGACAGCGACCCGGCCGCCGAAGTCGAACCGGCCCAGGATCGTCCGGAACTGCCGTCGCTGGAGCAGCCGCAGCAGCCCGGATTCGGCTTGCCCGGGTTCGGTCAGGGCCTGCCCGGTTTCGCACTGCCCGGCTCCGACGCCATGCACCTGCCCGGGATGGGCGCGACGGGTCTGGTGCCCGATCACCAGACCGCGCTGCCCGATCACTCCGGCGCGTTCGACGGCGTCGGCGCGACGGCCGGGCAGGGCACCGGCGTGTTCCTCGGCACCGATTGGGCTTTCGACGCGCACATCGGCCTGGACGGCGTGTGGTTCCACTCCAATCTGAAGGCCGACCTGGGTGTCGGAGCGGTCGGGCATCAGCTCGACTCCTACAACCAGCAACTGGGACAGGGGATTTCGCACATTCCCGAGAACACCACCCTGCCCAACGGCGGCGGTTCGTCCGCCGTGCCGGGTACGCCCGCGGCGCAGTCCGGTCAGCCCGCCGACAAGTCCGGCGCCGCCACGCCCGCCGCGGTGAATGCTGTTCCGGCACACGGGTCTTCCGATACGCCGTCGGGTGTCGCGCCCGGTTCCGGTGCGCCGGGCACGGGTTCGCCGGTCGCGCCGTCGGGTACGCCGCTGGCGTCCTCGACCGCTCCGGTGGCGTCGTCGCCCGCGTCCGGGTTGCCGGCCGCGGCGCCGGTCGCGCCCGCGCCGTCGAATCCGATCGCGCTCACCACGATCGCGCCCGCACCGGCCCCGCAGCCGGTGCCGTCGGTGCCCGCCGCGGTGCCGCCGGTGTCGGCGCCGCCCGCCGCCGCGGTCCCGGTCGCGCCGGTGACGGTGGCCCAGCCGGTCGCGGTGACGCCGTTGCAGACCACCATTCAGCCCGACGCCGCCAACCAGCCGATCGCGAATCTGCTGTCGCACGGTGGTCCGTCGCCGCTGACCGCGCCCGCGTCGGTGGCCCCCGCGCTGTTCGACCACGGCCGTGCGCCGGTGCTCGCCGCCGGTGACCCCGCCACCCCGGGTCAGCATCCGACGACATTGGCGAACAAGCCGGTCCCCGCGCCCACCCCGGTCACCGCCGCGCCGCACGCCCCCACGCCGGTCAAGGCGGATCCCGGCCCGGCGCTGACCGTGCCCGCGATCCCGACCAAGATCCCGGGTCTGGACGATCTGACCAAGGGCCTGGGCTCGCCGTCGACCATCGCGCCCGTGACCCCGCCGGTGAACACCGGCGACACCGACATCACCCCCAAGCCGCACACCCCGATCGACGACACCGGGACCCGTCCCACCGTGCCGCCGGTCACCGTGCCCGGTGACGATCCCGGCTCACATCAGCCGACGGTGACCGTCGCGCCGCGCCCGACCGTCCCGACGGTGGCGCCGGCCGTGCCGAGCGTGCCGGATCACGGTGGGCAGCCCACTGTTTCGGTCGCGCCCGCGCCGACGGTGGCTCCGGCTCCGAACGTGCCGTCGCCGATCACCACCCCGCCGCACATCGATCCGCCCGCGCAGGTGAAGCCGATGGCGGACCGGACCGACTCCGGTCTGCACGCGCAGCCGATCTCCGCCTTCGTCCCGGTGCACGATTCGGTGCTGCCGGTGCAGGATGCGCCGCTCGCGGTGCATGATTCGCTGCTGACCGTGCACGACGGAGGCCTGCATGCCGCCGGTCTGTTCTCCGGTCTCGGCGTGGACGCCGGTTACGCCGATGCCGGTGTCCCGGCGCACGGTCCGGGCGATCACATGCTGCTGCTGTGAGCGCGGCGAGTCATCAGGTAGCGGTGAAGAATACCGATGCGCTGGGTCCGCTGGTCGAGTTGCTCGACCGGCTGCTGGAACTGACCCACGCGTCCGGTCGCCTCGATCTGTCGGGGCGGCTGGGCATCGCCCGGGGGCGCCTGGCCGATCCGCGGGTGCGGCTGGTCGTGGTGGGCGAATCCAAGTCCGGGATGAGCACGCTGGTGAACAGCCTGGTCGGGGCCGCGGTGAGCGCCACCGAGGGCCAGGCCAGCGTTCCGGTGATCGCCGAGTACGGTCCGCAGCCCGCCGCCACCCTGGTGCGGGCCGGTGCGGGCGGTACCGCGCAGCGCACCGCGGTGGATCCGCATGCGGCGCTGGCGGAATTGGCCTCCGGTGAGGTCATCCGGGCCGAGTTCACGCAGCCGAGTCCGCTGCTGGCCGAGGGCTTCGTGGTGTTGGACGCGCCGGGCTCGCCCGGGGATTCCCCGGCCACCTGGTCGCTGATCGCGGCCGCGGGACGCGGTGTTGTACGTGGCCGACGCGCGTGCCCCGTTCACGCCCGCGCAGATCGAGCAGCTGCAGCGGATCGAGCAGGTGTGCCCGACGGTCGTCTGCGTGCTCAACAAGATCGACCAGTATCCCCAGTGGCCACAGGTGCAGCAGCACGACCGGCAGTTGCTCGACGATGCCGCGCTGGCCTTCGCGGTCGCCCCGGCCTCGGCGCGGGTGCACGCGCACGCCGTCGCGACCGGCGACGGGCAGCTGGATCTGGAATCCGGTGTGCCGCAACTGCTCGACCATCTGCGCTCGCATGTGCTGGGCCGCGCCGACGCGGTCGCGGTGCAGGCCGCGGTGCGCGATATCGGGCTCATCACCGACCACCTGTCGCTGGCGTTGCGCAGCGAGGCCGAGACGCTGCGGGATCCGCGCCGGCTGACCGTTGTCACCGAGCAGTTGCGCCGCACCCGCGAGGAGGCCGAGCAGCTGCGGCAGCGCACCGCCAACTGGCAGGTCACCCTCGCCGACGGTGCGGGCGAGCTGATGGCCGACACCGAACACGATCTGCGGCACCGGCTGCGCAGCCTGATCCGCGACGCCGACGCCGACATCATGAGGGGCGATCCGTCCAAGGGCTGGAACGACTTCGGCGCCGATCTGGACGCCAAGATCTGTGAGGCGGTGGAGGAGAACTTCGTCATCGCCCACTACCGGTCGGTGGAGCTGGCCGAGCAGGTGGCCGCCAAGTTCCCCGAGAGCGGCATCCCGACACCGGATCTCAAGCTGGACAATCCCGGCGACGTCGGCGCGGTGCTGGAACCGGTGGCCGCGCTGGACAAGCTGGACAGCGCCAAACGCGGCATCACCGGTCAGGTGCTGACCGCGCTGCGCGGCTCCTACGGCGGCTTGCTCATGGTCGGCCTGATCACCAGCCTGCTGCACATGTCGCTGGTGAACTGGTACTCCGGCGGCGCGGCGATCCTGCTGGGCCTCAACGCATTGTGGGACGACCGCAAGGCCCGCCGCCAGCGCCGCCAATCCGAGGCCAAAGTGGCGGTGGCCCGGCTGATGGACGACGTGATCTTCCAGGTGAGCAAGGAATCCCGCTACCGGCTGCGTGCGGTGCAGCGCAGCCTGCGCGATCACTTCACCGAGATCGCCACGGCCACCCTGCGTTCGGTGGACGCCTCGCTGCGCGCCGCCGAGGAGGCGGCCACGGTGGGTTCCGGTGCGGGCCGCGAGGCGCGGCTCACCGAGATCGACCGCGCGCTGGTCCGGTTGCGCGACATCCGCGAGCACGCCGACGCCATCGGCGAGCATCGCGCGTACTGACTCGGCAAGAAGGGAATCGGCCGCGGGTGCGGCCGATTCCCTTGTCCTGCCGTGTGGTTCAGCGTCCCGGGTGCGCCGGATGGAACTGTCCGGTGTGCCGGGACTCCTCGGCCCTGATCACGTGCATGACGGCATTGATCAACGCCAGGTGGGTGAACGCCTGCGGGAAGTTGCCCAGGTGCCGTCCGGTGCGCGAGTCGATCTCCTCGGCGTAGAGCTTGAGCGGGCTGGCGTAGCCGAGCAGCCGCTCGCACAGCTGCCGGGCCCGTTGCAGCTCACCGATTTCCACCAGCGCCGACACCAGCCAGAACGAGCAGATGGTGAACGAGCCCTCCTCGCCGGACAGCCCGTCGTCGGTGGTCTCGGTGCGGTAGCGCAGCACCAGGCCGTTCTCGGTGAGGCGGTCGGCGATGGCGAGCACGGTGGCCCGCACCCGGTGGTCGGTCGGCGGCAGGAAGCGGGTCAGCACCACCAGCAGCAGGGAGGCGTCGAGGGTGTCGCTGCCGTAGCTCTGGGTGAACACGCCCTCGGCGTTGACGCCGTTGTCGAGGATGTCGGCGCGGATCTCGTCGGCGATGTCGTGCCACTTCTTGGCGTAGTCCATTTCCCCGTGCAGCTCGGCCAGTTTCGCGCCGCGGTCCAGGGCCACCCAGCACATGACCTTGGAAGAGGTGAAGTGCTGCGGCTCGCCGCGCACCTCCCAGATCCCGCGATCGGGGTTGCGCCAGTTCTCGATCGCGGCGTGCACCTGTCGTTCGAGCATGGGCCACAGGGTTTCCGGCACCTGCTGACGCGATTTCACGTGCAGGTACACCGAATCCAGGATGGTGCCCCAGATGTCGTGCTGTTCCTGGTTGTAGGCGCCGTTGCCGATGCGCACCGGCCGCGCGCCGTCGTAGCCGAACAGGTGGGGGAGTTCGGATTCGGTGATCTCGCGTTCCCCGCCGATGCCGTAGAGCACCTGCAGCGGTGTGGGTTTGCCCTCGTCGTCGGTGGTGACGTCGTGCAGGAAGGCGAAGAAGTCGTCGGCCTCGCGATCCAGGCCGAGGGTGTACAGGCCCCACAGGGCGAACGACGAGTCGCGCACCCAGGTGTAGCGGTAATCCCAATTCCGTTCGCCGCCTGGTGTTTCCGGGAGCGAGGTGGTGGCGGCGGCGAGCAGCGCCCCGGTCGGCGCGTAGGTGAGGCCTTTCAGCGTCAGCGCGCTGCGCTGCAGGTACCCGCGCCACGGATGATCGGGGAAGCGCCCCAGCGTGATCCACTGACGCCAGCATTCGGTGGTCTGCCACATCTTGTCCGCCGCTTCGGCGAAGGTGTGCGGCGGTTCCAGATCCGACCAGGACAGCGCGACGAAGACCTCGTCGCCCTCCTTCATCCGGGTCCGGGCGCGCGCCTCCCGGCCTTCCAGGCCCAGTCGCAGATCGGTGGTGATCGTCAGTGTCGGGCAGCCCTCGATATTGCTACTGGCAGTTGCTTGTTCGTAGACGTTGCCGCTGTACTCCCAGAGGGCCGGGCCGTTGTGATAGTCGAATGCGGGTTCGCAGCTCATCTCGAGTTCGACGACACCGTTGACGCATTTCACGGTGCGCAGCAGCATGTGCTCGGCATCCCAGTCCATGGGCGTGCGCTTGTGGCTGCGGCTGCGTGAGCGATTGTTGTGCCACGGGCCCAGGACGAGCGCGTCGCGCACGATGAGCCAGCCGGTCTCGGTCTGCCAGGTGGTTTCGACGATCAGCCCGCCGGGCAGATAGCGGCGCGCGGCGGGCACATTGCGGCCGTAGGGGCCGATCCGGAAATGCCCGGCGCTGCGGTCCAGCATGGCCCCGAAGATGCTGGGGGAGTCCGGGCGCGGCACGCACATCCACTCCACCGCGCCGTTGCGGGCGATGAGGCAGTTGGTCTCGCAGTCGGACAGGAAGGCGTAGTCGTCGATGGGCGGGTACACGGAATGATGCATGCCGCCCACCGCGGAAGGCAGGAAGGCGTCGGACGGAGATGGGTCCGTCGTGGACAGCGGGTCCCGCGGGGCTTCGATCGACTCGGGTTCGTCGTACGACTCCATAGCATCAATGATCGTTCCGAACAGCCCGAATCGTCCACCATGATGTTCTCGGCCTAGGCTGGGGTCGTGCATGCGATCGCAGGATGGTGGGACGGCGTGGAACTGTGGGTGGCCGGGCTGCCCTTCGTTCCCCAGTTCGCGGTGGTGCTGGCCGCCATGGTGCCGGTCTGCCTGGCCATCGCCTATCTGCTCGACCGGACGCTGCGGCTGGTGCTGCGGGTGCTCGGCCGCGACCGGATCGCCGCCCGTGAGGCCACGGTCCCCGCCGCGCAGCCGCGCCGCATCCGGAAGGAAGCCGCCTGATATGCCGCGTTCACGTGTCCAGCTCGCCCTGATTGCACTGCTTGTTCTCGTACTCGTCGCCTGGTTGTTCACTCGCTGAGCGAGTTTCGGTACCGCGTCGGCGAACTCTGGGCGTACTGTGCTGACCCATGTCGACAACCGATGAAGGCCTGGAACTGGTGCTGTCCGAAGAGGAATTCGAGGACGAGCCCCGTTTGATCGCCACCCACTACTGCGGTCCTGAAGAGGCCCTCGAGATGGTCAAGGCCGCCCAGGCGCTGGGCCTGGGCGTCCGCCTCAGCAACCGCATCCGCCCCGACGAGGACGACGCCGAGAGCGCGACCGAGGAATGGATCCTCGATCTGCTCGAGACCCCGCCCGTCGTCGAGGGCGACGAGTAAGCAGCCCACGGGCTGCACCCGCAGGGGTCCGGGGGCTTGCCCCCGGACCCCGATCTCATTCGGATGCCTCGCCGCGGATCCGTTTCCCGATCTTCGAGAGTGTCTCTCCGACTTCCTGACCCACGGTGCCGACCGTGGCCCCGACATCGCGGCTGAGGTTGCGCACGGTGCGGATCAGGGGGTCCTCGGACTGGTCGAAGCTCTCCTTGTACGACCGGGCCGCGTGCTTGATCTCCTCGCTGATGCGGGCGTCCTTGTCCTGCTCGCGGCGCGGGTACTGGCCGTCGAGGACCCGGTTGTATTCGCCGCCGGCGATCCAGCGCCGCAGTTCGGCGGCCCGCAGCACCGAGAACGGGTGGCTGGCCAGCTCCAGATTCAGCAGCTTCAGCACGCCGTCGCGCAGGTCGCCCGCGCGGTCATAGTCGTCGGCCTGGGCCAGGAACGCGGCGTGGCTCATCTCGTCCACCCGGGAGCCGCCGGCGAGCTTCATGTGCACCCGCACCGACGCCTCCACGTCCTGCCCGACCAGGAGCCCCGCCCGGTCCCCGGACAGTTCGGACTTGCGGCTCCACTCCATCAACGCCGCCACGATCGCGCGAACCGCCCAGCCGCCCACCGGCATCCAGCCGATGCCGTCGGCGATCCGCATGAGGTGCATGAGCATGGTCCGGTAGACCGCGTGCCCGGACAGCGCGTGCCCGAGCTCGTGGCCGACCACGAAACGCAGCTCCTCGGGGTCGAGCAGGTCCAGCAGGCCGGTGGTGAGCACGATGAAGGGCCGGTCCATGCCGATGGTGAAGGAGTTGGCCGTCGGCTCCTGCAGCACGTACATCTCCGGCGTGCGTTGCGCGTCGAGGATCTTCACCGCGTCCGCGCGCAGCTGGTGGATGTTCTTGAACTGCCGTTCGTCCACCCGCACCGCGGTGGCCAGGTACATGAGCCGGTGCTGGCGTTCCTGCAGCAGGCCGGACAGCGTGCGCAGCAGCGTGTCGAAGCCACTGAGCTGCCGTAGACCGACCAGTGCGGTGCGGTCGGCCGGGTGCTCCCAGGCGCGAGTGGAGATGCCGGGAAACTCCCGGCGGATGCGGGCGGGCGCGGTCATGAATTCCCCCGTCGGATTCGGTAGTCGACTCGATACAGTCTGCCGTGTGCGACCAGGGTTGCGCTCGAGACGATTTCAAACCGCCGGAGATTAGCGGCCTGACGTGCTGCTCTGTTAAAGTCGCGGAGTGCTGTCGAGCGTTGTTCCCCAGATCCGCCATGAATTGGCGTTGATCGCTGTGGGCTGCCTCGCGGTCGCGGACATTCACTGTCGCTGATCGCCGATCGGGCACTGCTGCACGTCTGAGTAGACTTGGCGCGCGCATTTTCGCAGTTCGTGTTCGTCCCCCCGGCGGCCTCAGGGCCGGAGCGCCACCGTCCTGGAATCCCTCCGCGACGGGTCTACGGCAACGTTCATTCCCGCCGGTCGAGGTCCCACCGGCGGGTAGCCCGAAAGGTCCACGCCGATGTCCCGCAATATTCGTCTGTCTCGCCGATCTACTTTCGCCGTCGCTCTCACCGCGGTCGCGGCCACCGTGCTCACCGCGTGCAGCGGCGGCGCGTCCGACACCAAGGACGAGGGTGCGGCGGCCGGTGGCGGCGGCAACATCAACCTGTTCGCGTACTCGGTCGCGAAGGCTGCTTACGACAAGGTGATTCCGGTCTACAACAAGACCGACGCCGGCAAGGGCACCCAGTTCCAGGCTTCCTACGGTCCCTCGGGCGATCAGTCCCGCAAGGTGAAGGACGGGGCCGAGGCCGATGTGGTGAGCTTCTCGGTCGAGCCCGACATCACCCGCCTGGTGGATTCCGGTCAGGTGGACGCCGGCTGGAACGCCGACGCCAACAAGGGCGTCCCGTTCGGCTCGGTGGTCGTCATCGCGGTCCGCAAGGGCAACCCGAAGGGCATCAAGAACTGGGACGATCTGCTCAAGCCGGGCATCGAGGTGGTCACCCCCAACCCGTTCAGCTCGGGTGCGGCCAAGTGGAACCTGCTGGCCCCCTACGCCGCCAAGAGCGAGGGCGGCAAGAACGCGCAGGCCGGTCTGGACTACCTGACCCAGCTGCTGGGCCACGTGCACGTGCAGCCCAAGTCGGGTCGTGAGGCCACCGACACCTTCCTGCAGGGCACCGGCGACGTGCTGCTCAGCTACGAGAACGAGGCCATCTTCTCCGAGACCAAGGGCGACCCGATCGAGCACGTGGTGCCCGACACCACCTTCCGCATCGACAACCCGGTCGCGGTGCTCAAGAACGCCAAGAACCTGAAGAACGCCATCGCCTTCCGCGACTTCCTCTACACCAAGGACGCCCAGAAGGCGTTCGCCGAGGCCGGTTTCCGTCCGGTCGACCCGCAGGTGCGCGCCGACAACGCCAAGAGCTTCCCGACCCCGCAGAAGCTGTACACCATCGACGACCTCGGCGGCTGGAAGACCGTGGACAAGGAGCTGTTCACGCCGAACACCGGTTCGGTGGCGCAGATCTACGACAAGGCCACCAAGTAGCCGGGTGACCTGCGACACAAGCGATACTCGACACTGTGAGTGACAGCAGCTCGAACGCCGGGACCGAGGGCGGTCCCGGCGTTTCGGTAGACGACAAACCCCGCCCGACGGCGGGTAGGGGCCGGATTCGGTCCTGGTTCCGGGTGACCGGGTCGGTGGGTCCGCTCGGCATCGGCACCTCGGTGCTGTGGCTCAGCATCATCGTGCTGCTGCCGCTGGCGGCGCTGACCGCCAAGTCCCTGGAGAACGGCTGGTCCGGTTTCTGGGACGCGGTGACCGCGCCCGCGGCCCTGGACGCGCTGAAGGTGACGGTCCTGGTGTCCATCGTCGTCACGTTGATCAACGTGGTGATGGGCACCCTGATCGCCTGGGTGCTGGTGCGCGACGAGTTCCCGGGCAAGGGTGTGGTGAACGCGCTCATCGACCTGCCGTTCGCGTTGCCCACCATCGTGGCCAGCATCGTGCTGCTGGCCCTCTACGGTCCGCAGTCGCCGTTCGACATTCACCTCAATGCCACCCAGCCGGGTCTGGTGGTGGCGCTGGCCTTCGTGACGCTGCCGTTCGTGGTGCGCGCGGTGCAGCCGGTGCTGATCGAGGCGGACAAGGATGTGGAGCAGGCGGCCGCGTCGCTGGGCGCGGACAACTGGACCACCTTCCGCACCATCATCCTGCCGACGCTGGCGCCGGCGATCGTGAGCGGTTCGGGCCTGGCCTTCGCGCGCGCGATCGGCGAGTACGGCTCGGTGGTGCTGATCGGCGGCGGCATTCCGAAGAAGACGCAGATGGCTTCGCAGTACATCCAGCAGCAGATCGAGGTGGATCGTCCGGTGAACGCGGCGGCGGTGTCGGTGGTGCTGCTGGCGATCTCGCTGGCGACGCTGTTCGTCCTGCGGGTCACCTCCGAACGGCTCGCGCGCCGGGATCGGGAGTCGTAGATGAAACTCGGTTTCTGGACCCGGATCTCGCTGCGCACGGTGGCGCTGGCCTACATCTTCGTGCTGCTGGTGGTGCCGCTGGGCATCATCCTGATGCGCACCTTCGAGCACGGCATCGGCGCGTTCTTCGATTCGATCTCCACGCCCGCGGCCATCTCGGCGTTCAACCTCACCATGCAGATCGTGGCGATCACGGTGCCGGTGAATGTGATCTTCGGTGTGATCGTGGCGCTGGCCCTGGTGCGCGGCCGGTTCCCGGGCCGCAATCTGCTGCAGGGCGTGGTCGATCTGCCCATGGCGACTTCGCCGGTGGTGGTGGGTGTTTCGCTGATCCTGCTGTGGGGCGCCCACGGCTGGTTCGGCGGGCTGGACAGCCACGGCCTGAAGATCATCTTCAATCTGCCGGGCATGGTGATCGCCACCATCTTCGTGACGCTGCCGTTCGTGGTGCGCGAGGTGGAGCCGGTGCTGCACGAGATCGGCGACGATCAGGAGCAGGCCGCGGCCACCCTGGGCGCGTCGGGCTGGCAGACGTTCTGGCGCATCACGTTGCCGGCCATCCGCTGGGGCCTGACCTACGGCATCGTGCTCACCGTGGCGCGTGCGCTCGGCGAGTTCGGCGCGGTGATCATGGTGTCCACCGGTCTGCCCGGAAAGTCACAGACCCTCACCCTGCTGGTGAACGGGCGCTATGTGAACGATCACAACACTTTCGGCGCGTACTGCGCGGCGACTCTGCTCATGGGCATCGCCCTCGTTGTCCTTCTGCTCATGACCCTCCTCGAACGCAAGCGGGGCACTGCCAAATGATCACCGTGACCAATGCGAACAAGCGGTACGGCACTTTCGCCGCGCTCGACGATGTCAGCATCGACATCCGCCCGGGTGAGCTGACCGCGCTGCTGGGCCCGTCGGGTTCGGGTAAGTCGACGCTGCTGCGCTCGATCGCGGGGCTGGAGACGCTCGACGGCGGCCTTGTCACCATCGCGGGCCGCGACGTCACCAATGTGTCGCCGCAGAAGCGCGATATCGGTTTCGTCTTCCAGCATTACGCGGCGTTCAAGCACATGACGGTGCGCGACAATGTGGCCTTCGGCCTCAAGATCCGCAAGCGGCCCAAGGGCGAGATCAAGAAGAAGGTCGACGACCTGCTCGAGATCGTCGGCCTGGACGGCTTCCAGCACCGGTATCCGGCGCAGCTGTCGGGTGGTCAGCGGCAGCGCATGGCGCTGGCCCGCGCGCTGGCGGTCGACCCGCAGGTGCTGCTGCTCGACGAGCCGTTCGGTGCGCTGGACGCGAAAGTCCGTGCGGACCTGCGGACCTGGCTGCGTCGGCTGCACGACGAGGTGCACGTCACCACGCTGCTGGTCACCCACGACCAGGAGGAGGCCCTCGACGTGGCCGACCGGATCGCGGTCATGAACAAGGGCCGCATCGAGCAGGTCGGCAGCCCCGAGGACGTGTACGACCGGCCCTCCAATGAATTCGTGATGTCGTTCCTGGGCGCGGTGGCCAAGCTGAACGGTCATCTGGTGCGGCCGCACGATATTCGCGTCGGCCGGGATCCGAGCATGGCGCTGGCCGCGCACGAGGGCACCGCGGATTCCGCGGGCGTCACCCGCGCCACGGTCGAGCGCGTGGTGCGGCTGGGCTTCGAGGTGCGCGTGGAGCTGCGCAACGCGGCCACCGGTGATCTGTTCACCGCGCAGGTCACCCGTGGTGACGCGGAGGCGCTGCACCTGGCCGAGGGCGAGACGGTGTACGCCCGGGCCACCCGGATCCCGGAGCTCCCGGTCTCGTAAGTGCGTCCCGTATAAGCGATTTCGGTCAGAAGTCTCGACACGCCCAACTCGTCGCAAACCAGGCGAGTCGCTCTGGCGAAGGCGCGCCGGGTCACCCGCTGCCGTAGCGTGTGGCCCGGCTGTGCCTGTTCGTTCCAGAGGGGATAAAGCGGACGTGACGAGTGCGGGTGGCGGACGGGTCGGAATCATCGGGGCCGGTATCGCCGGCTTGGTGACGGCGAAGGTGCTGCGGGACGACGGATTCGACGTCGTCGTCTTCGACAAGGAGACCGCCGCGGGCGGTGTCTGGATCGAGTCGCGCACCTATCCGGGCCTGCGCACCAACAACTCCCGGGCCACCTACGCTTACTCCGATCACCCGTACCCCGAATCGGCCGATGTCTTCCCCACCGCCGGGCAGGTGCGCGCGTATCTGGCCTCGTATGTGGACCGCTTCGGACTGAACCGGTACCTACGCCTGGGCACCGAAGTGATCCGGGTGTCCGAGGCGCGTAAGGGGTTCGAGGTCGAGGTGGTCGGGCCCGACGGGGTCGAGATGCTGCCGTTCGATTTCGTGGTGGTGTGCGCCGGCACCTTCTCCGAACCGAACATTCCAGATATTCGGGACGGCAACCTCTTTCGCGGCGTGATCGCCCACTCCAGTCAGGCCCTGAAGCCCGCCGCCTTCGCAGGCCGCCGCGTGGTGGTCGTGGGCGCGGGAAAATCCGCGCTGGACTGCGCCACCTGGGCCGCCGGGCAGGCCCGCGACTGCACCCTGGTGTTCCGCAAGCCCTATCCGATGCTGCCGCGGTTCGTCGGCGGGCAGCCCTCGGATCAGCTGTACCTCAATCGGTTCTCCGAGGCGTTCTTCCGCTACCACCGGCTCAACCGGGTGGAGCGGCTGCTGCACGGCCCGGGCAGACGGCTGACCGAGCTGTACTGGTGGTACCTGAAACTGCTGATGCGGCTGTCGCTGCGGATGCCCCGGATCATGGTGCCCGAGCCGCCGCTGCCCGGCGGTATCGAGAACTCCGGCGTGTGCGAGGAGTTCTACCGGGAGGCCGGACGGGGCCGGATCCGATTGCGGCGCGGCCACATCGCGCGCTGCACCGGTGCCGCCGAGCTCACCCTCGACAGCGGTGAGCGACTGGCCGCGGACCTGGTGGTGTTCGCCACCGGCTGGCGGCAGTCGCTGCCGTTCCTGGACCGCGAGCTACGCACCGACGTCGTCGCCGACAGTCGATTCCTGCTGTACCGGCACATCCTGCCGCCGGAGCATCCGCGCCTCGGATTCATCGGATACGGGGCCTCCACCGCCTGCCAGCTCTCCGCGGAGGTCTCCGCGCACTGGCTGTCCCAGCACTTCCTCGGCGAGCTGGAGCTGCCGCCCGCCGCCGAGATGCACCGCGAGATCGACCGGGTCGCCGCCTGGCTGGCCGAGGTCATGCCGGCGCGGCCGGAAGGTTATTACGTCGGGCCCTACGTCTCCCACCACATCGACGACCTGATGGGCGATATGCGATTGCCGGTGCGGCGCACCGACAATTTCGTGTCCGAATACTTCGACACCTTCCTGCCGGGCCGCTACGCCGACCTCACCGAGGAACGCCTGCGGGCGCGCGAGGCCCGCCGCGGGAAGCTCCGCCTGCGCCGCCCGCGCTATGTGAGCGCGGGCCATTCGCTCGGTGGAGTCGCCGCGCTCACGGTCGTCTACGCCGGCCTGCGGCGTCTACGCGGGGGATCCGCGTGAGCGTCGGGCACAGCGCGGATGATCAGCGCAGCGTCCGCAACCACCGCCGGGTGTCGGCGGGGTCGATGACATCGTCGAGTTCGAGAACCGTTGCGGCGGTGAGGGCCTTACCCGCGTCGTAGGCGGCCTGGACCAGCGCCTCGAACGCCGCCTGCCGCTGATTCGGGTCCTCGATGGCGGCCAGCTCCTTGGCGAAGCCCAGCCGGACCGCGCCCTCCAAACCCATGCCGCCGATCTCGCCGGTGGGCCAGGCGATCACGAACCGCGGAGCGCGGAACGAGCCCGCCGCCATGGCCTGCGCGCCCAGTCCATACCCCTTGCGCAGGATCACGGTCCCGAACGGGACGTCCAGGGCGGCGGCATCGATGAACAGGCGGCTGAACTTGGTGACGGTGGCGTGCTCCTCCGCCTCGGGGCCGACCATGAAACCCGGTGTGTCGCACAGCGAGACAATGGGCAGGTCGTGTGCGCCGCACAGTTGGAGGAAGGCCGAGAGCTTGTCCGCGGCCGGTGCGTCGATGGCCCCGCCCAGGTGGTGGCAGTCGTTGGCGATCAGCCCGAACGGGCGGCCCTCCACCCGCACCAGCGCGGTCACGATGCCCACGCCCCAGCCCCGGCGCAGTTCCAGCACCGAGCCGACGTCCACCACCGAGGCGATGGCGGCGCGAATATCGAAGGCGCGCAGCCGGTTCTCCGGCACCACGTGCCGGGCCAGCCGCGGGTCCGGGGCCTCCCACTCCGCCGCGGCCCCTTGGAAATACGACAGGTAGCGGCGGGCGATATCCACCGCCTCGGCCTCGTCGGCGGCCACGACGTGCACCACGCCATTGCGTCGCTGCACCTCGATCGGCCCGACGTCCTCGGGCGCGTACACCCCGAGCCCGCCACCCTCGATCATCGCCGGACCGCCCATGCCGATATTCGCGTCGGGGGTGGCGATCACGACATCGCACATGCCCAGCAGTGCCGCATTGCCCGCGAAGCAGCGCCCCGACACGATGCCGATCAGCGGCACTTGCCCCGACAACGCGCCCATGGCCCGGAAGGTGGTGACGTCCAGCCCCGAGATGCCGCCGTGGTCGGTGTCGCCGGGCCGCCCGCCCCCGCCCTCGGTGAAGAACACCACCGGAAGCCGCTGCTCCCGAGCCAGTTCCAGCATGCGGTCGGTCTTCGCGTGATTGCGCATGCCCTGGGTGCCCGCGAGCACGGTGTAGTCGTAGGACATGACCAGCGCGCGGGCGCGATCGTGGCCGAATCGATCGGCATTGATCGTGGCGACCCCCGCGATCAATCCGTCGGCGGGGGTGTTGGCGATCAGATCGTCGAGCCCGCGCCGGCTGCGCTGAGCGGCGACCGCCAGCGCCCCGTACTCGACGAAGCTGTCCGCGTCGACCAGATCCGCGATGTTCTCCCGCGCTGTCCGCCGCCCCAGCCGATGCCGCTTCGCGACGGCGGTCTCCCGCCGGGCATCCAGGGTGGTCTCCTGGCGGTGCAGGACCTCGGCCAGGTCGGCCCGGATCGAATCCAGGTCCACCACGGTCGATTCCACGGCCGAGCCGTCGTGATCGGCCGCCACCCAGGTGAGCAGCACGGTGTGCGGGTCCACGACCTCGCCGGGCGCGACGGCGTGCCGCAGCACCCGCAGCGATTCGGTCGCGCGCAGCACGTGCTGCATTTTCATGGCTTCCAGCACCGCGACCTCGGCTCCGGCGGACACGATGGTCCCCGGTTCCGCCAGTGACACCACGGTCGCGCCCATCGGCGACCGCAAGGCCTGCTCTTCGTCGGCGAGTTCGAATCCGGCCGCGGCGGCGATACCGGCGGAGCCGTGCGATGTGGCGGGCTCCGCACCGGGTGTGGCATCCACCGATCCGGGTGCGGTCGGGTCCTCGAAAGTCTCGGCGCGCGAGCGCAAATCGCCGAGCCGCGACTCGAACCACGCCGTGGTCACGGTACCGCTCGCGGCACCCGGTGCGCCGAGTTCGCGCAGTTCGGCCAGGACTGCGCGCAGCAGGTGCAGGTTGGTGTCGACACCGCCGATCACCGTTTCCGCGAGTGCGTCCGAGCAGCGGCGCAGCGCGGCGTCGTGGGTCGGGGCGTGCGCGATGATCTTCGCGAGCAGTGAATCGAATTGCACGCCTTGGCGCATTCCCACCTGGGCGGCGGTGTCGACGCGTACGCCGGAGCCGGTCGGGGCGTCGAAACGGTTGATGACGCCGGTGCTGGGCCACACCGCGCCGTCGGCGCCGAGCAGTTCGGCGTTGACTCGGGCCTGGACCGCGTAGCCGCGCGGCTCGCTCTTGGGCAGGTCGAGTTCGGCCAGGGCCCGGCCCCGCGCCAGCTCCAGTTGCAGCGCGACCAGATCCACTCCGGTGACCGCCTCGGTGACGGTGTGCTCGACCTGGAGTCGCGGATTCACCTCCAGGAACCACACATTCGTGCCCTCGACCAGGAACTCCACGGTGATGACGCCGCGGCAGCCCACGGTCTCGGCGATGCGCACCGCGTCACGCTGCACCCGGTCCCGGACCGCCGCGGGCAGATCCGGGGCGGGCGCGATCTCGATGAGCTTCTGCCGCCGCCGCTGCACGCTGCAATCGCGGTCGCCCAGCGCGACGGCGGTGAGCCCGTCCGCCACCACCTGTACCTCGATGTGGCGGGCCCGGGTCACCAGCGCCTCCGCGTAGACGCGGTCGTCGCCGAATCCGGCGAGCGCCTCGGCGCGGCAGCGTTCGATGGTCTCGGTCAACCGGGCCGGGTCGGTCACCGGTCGCATGCCGCGTCCGCCGCCGCCCGCCGCGGCCTTCACCATGACGCCGTCGGGGTGGCCGGCCAGCAGGGCGGCGATCTCGTCGGCTGCGGCGCCCGCTCGCGTCGCGGGCAGGACGGTCGCGCCGGCGCGTTCGGCGGCCGCGCGGGCGGCGACCTTGTCGCCGAAGATCCGCAGCACCTCCGGCGATGGCCCGACGAAGGTGAGTCCGGCCGCCGCGCAGGCGGCCGCGAAATCGGCGCTCTCGCTGAGGAACCCGTAGCCGGGATGCACCAGCGCGTCGGGCCCGCACGCGGCCGCGGCCCGCACCACCGAATCGATGTCCAGGTATCCCGCGGCCCCGCTGCCGGGCAGCACCAGCGCCCGGTCGGCGAGCCGCACCGCCAGGGTCGCGGTGTCCTCGGCGGTGTGCAGCACCTCCGTCGGGTATCCGAGTTCCCGCGCCGTCCGCACCACCCGGACCGCGACCTCGCCACGATTCGCCACCACAACTCGCACGCCGACAGGCTAGGGCACGGTCGCCCGCCCGAGGCGAAAACGAGCCGTCTCGCTTGTTTCCTGAGTTCGGTTACCGTGCCCGGTTACTGGACCCGGGCCGCGATACCCGGATAGTCCGAGATCAGCCCGTCCGCGTCGTAGGTCAGTCGGCAGGCGAAGTCCAGATCGGGCGCGGTGTAGGTGATATGGCGCGCCCCGATCCGGCAGTAGGTCTGCTCGAGTCGCGTCACGGTCAGATCCGCGGCCCGGACGTAGGCCGCGGGCGCGGCCACCGGACTGTCGCCGAGGGGCCGCAGCCGGTGCACCGGAAAGGTATTGGTCATGGCCGAGGATTCGAGGTCCAGGTCCAGGCATCCGTTCAGGTGCGGTGCGGGCGTGCCGTCGACGGTCCACCGTCCGCGCCCGTCGGCCTCGAGTTCCACGACGCGGACGCCGTGCGCGCCGCGCCCGGTGATGCGGGCCGATCGGGTGGTCCACGAGGCGTCCAGCAGCACAACGTAATCGACGATCCAGGACTCGCCGTTCTCGGTGGCGGTGGTGGTGCCGCGGGCCAGCAGCCCGCGTTCGTCCTCACCGAAGAACGCGACCTCGAATCCGGTCCGGGCGCCGCGATGCCGCCACGAGGCCACTGCCGGGAACTCGTTCACTCGGCCAGTCAATCACGGCGGCGTCCCGCGGTGGGGATATGTTCGGGGCATGCATTGGGATCAGATGACGGCCACGCCGGGCGCGTTGCGGACCGCCGCGGCGCGGTTGCGCCGCGGTGTCGGGCAGTTGGAGATTCTGGCGGCCATCATCGAGGCGGCGGACGGGCCGTGGCTGGGGGCCATGGACTCCGACGGCCGCGGCACCGCCGAACTGCGCATGCACCTCGCGGGCAAGTACCGGTTCACCGCCGTGGTGACCAGCGCGGGCAAGATGTCCATGGCGGAGATGAACTCGCCGGGCCGGGGCAAGAAGGCGCAGCTGGTGCTGTCCACCAAGGCGGCCCAGCGCAAGGGGTGGGACGAACCCAAGGACGTGCCCAAGCCGCAGGAGTGGGTGGAGTTCGCGGTCGACTGGGTGCGCGCCGCGAGCGCCGCGGTCGGCCGCCGGGACGTGGTGGAGTGGCTGCTGAAGGGCGCCGATCAGCGGCTGGCGGCCATGAACGACAGTGTCGAGACCATGCGGGCGGCGCTGGCCGAGCGCGAGGTGATGCGCGACGAGCTGGCCGCCGAGGTGGCCGAGCTGCGGGCCGAACTGGAAGCCGAATCAGCTCTCGCCGACAAGCGCCTGGTCGACGTAGCGCCAGACGGGGAGGAGAGCGTGATCGTCGAGGGGGTCGGCGGCGGCGTGGACGGTGGCGCGCAGCCGGGCGGTGACGTCGTCGCCGTCGAGGCCGGAGCCGATCAGGACCAGGTTGCTGACCCGGGGCTCGTGGCGGGCCCAGCCGGTGGGCTCGAGGGTGATGTGGCGGCCGACCATGTGCAGCACGAACTTTCGCGGGTCCTCGGGGACCGCGAAGGCCAGCACGCCCTTGGCGCGGAACAGTCCTGACGGCGGACTCTCCAGCAGCGCGACGAGTTCGCGCGGGTTGAGGTCGGTGTCGGAGGTGAAGGACACGCTGTCGTAGTCGTCGTGCAGGTGCCGATGGTCGTGTGAGCAGCCGTCGTGGCAGTGGTCGCCGTGGTCGGGCGCGGTCTCGTCGAGCAGGAGTTCGTCGAAGCTGAGTTGTTCGCCGACGCGCGGGGCGCCCGCCGGCCGGTTCGGCAGGTCGAACAGCAGGCCGGGGTCGATGCGCCCGCGGCTGGTCGGGTACACCGGCACCGGTCCGACCAGCTCGGCGATCTCGGACCGGAGTCGTTCCAGCGCGTCGGCTTCGACCCGGTCGGACTTGTTCAGCACCACCAGATCCGCCATGCGCAGGTGCGTGGTCAGTTCCGGATGCAGTTCCCGGGTCTGCGGGAAGTGCTCGGCGTCGACCACCTCGACCAGTCCGCCGTAGCGGATCCGCGGGTTGTCGCTGTTCACCACCATGCGAATCAGATTCCGCGGTTCGGCCAGCCCGCTGGCCTCCACCACGATGACGTCGATCTTCTGCTTGGGATGCGCGAGCCGATCGAACAGTCCGTCCAGTTCGCTTACGTCGACGGCACAGCACACGCACCCGTTGCCCAGCGACACCATGGCGTCGACCTGCCCGGCCACCAGCATGGCGTCGATGTTCACCGCGCCGAAGTCGTTGACCACCACCCCGATCCGCGCGTTGCGGGTGCGCAACAGCCGGTTGAGCAGCGTCGTCTTCCCGGCGCCGAGGAACCCGGCCACGATCAGTACTGGAATGCGCCGACTCACGGCGACCACCCTACCGATGTGTGATTCAGCGGAAACGGGGTGGCAACAACCGGCTTCTACCGTGGCGGACATTCGGACCGATCACGGGAGGTGCGCCGTGCGGGTGCGCGACATTCTCGATGCGCCGCAACTGCGCATGCGGTTGCTGCACGGGGACGCGGGGGAGCTGGATCGGCCGGTCGCGCGAGTCTGCGCGACGGATATGCCCGATCCCCGGCCGTTCGTGACGCCCGGCGCGCTGGTCTGCACCGGCCTGGTGTGGCGGCAGGCGGCCACCGACTCGGACCGCTACGTGGGTCTGCTGGCCGGGGCGGGGGTCGCCGGCGTGGTGGCCGGGCAGGCGCTGCACGGCCTGGTGCCGCCGGACGTGGTCGAGGCCTGCCGCCGCCACGGCCTGCCGCTGCTGTCCGCGCCGCAGAGCGTGCCGTTCAGCCGGATCATCGAATACCTGGCCGAGCAGGCGGCCGAAGTGCGCTGGCGGCGCGTGCAATCGCGGGCCGACCGCCAGCGCAAGCTGCTCTCCGCGGTCGCCGCCGGAGCCGCGATCGAGACCCTGGTCGCGGATTTCGCCACCGAACAACAGGTCTCGGCCTGGCTGCTGACCGCGACCGGCACCGTGCTCGCGGGCACCGGCGAACTCGCCGAGACCGAGATCGTCCGCATCCTCGCCACCGCCCTCACCGCACCCCGCCTGCCCGCCGTCACCGCCGGAGCCCTGCGGGTCCACCAGGTGGGCGCGGGCGATCGAATCACCGCCTGGTACCTGGTGATCCGCCCCTCGGCCCCCGAACTCGACCCCTACGGCGCCGACCTGGCCGCCGTAGCCGAGCTCTACCGCCAGCGCCGCGCCGACCGGCAGCACCTGGATTGGGAACTGGCCGACCGCTTCCCGATGCCGTTCACCGAGCAGCCCGGCCGCACCGAGTCGGCCATCGTGTGCGAGATCCACGTCGCCGAGGCCGAGCCGAAACCCGTGGCGCCGCAGCGCCGAGTGCTCCCGGGTGGTGTCGCGGGCGCCATCGACCGGGCGGGTGCACCGGTTGCCGGGACCGGCACCACGACGGATGGCCGGGATTCGGGATTCGCGGCCGGCTTTGCAAACGACTCGAGTTCCACTGCCCCACATCGTTTATGGGATGCGACCGACACAGCAGCCGGATCGATGGCGGTGCGCACGGCACTGCACGATGCGCTGCCGGACCTCGTCACCGCGCTCGACCGCGAAGGCAGGCTGGTCGGTGTGACGGCCGCCCCGCAAGCCGGGGTGGCGGAGGCGGTGCGTCGGCGGGTCGGTCGAATCGCCCCGGCGCTCAGCGGTATTCGACTGGCCATCGGAGTGAGTGCGCGGCAGCCGGAGGAGAGCCTGGCGAGTGCGATCGGCGCGGCGGCGGCAGCGTCCACCGCGGCCCGCGACGACAGCGGCCCGGTCGCGGTGCGGGTCGCCGACATCGATTCGGCGGTGGGCCTGCTCACCGCGGTCCCGGGCGGGCTGCAGCGGCGGTTCGCGGAACGGGTGCTGGGTCCGGTGCTGGAATACGACCGGCTGCACGGGGCCGGACTGCTGGAGACGCTGGAGACGTTCCTCGGCAGCGAGGGATCCTGGCGGCAGGCGGCGGACCGAATGCATGTGCACCTCAATACCGTTCGCTACCGGATCGGCCGGATCGAGGAGCTGACCGGGCGCGATCTCGGGCGCATGGACGATCGGCTGGACCTGTACCTGGCGGTGCGGACGCTGTCGGGTCAGACCGCGCCGGTGTAGGCGTCCCAGGCGATCCCGGCGTCGGGTGCGCCCTCGCGCAGGACACTGGCCTGGATCAGGCCGTAGGGGCGGTCGTCGGCGTGGAACACTTCGCCGTTGTTCGGAACGCCGAAACGCCCGGTGTCGTACGCGAAGTGATGCTTGTTGGGGGCCGAGAACCGGATCTCCGCCAGGCCCGGATACGCCTCCAGCGCGGCCTTGCCCATCTCGAACAGCGTCTGCTGCAAGGCTTTCGAGTGCAGCATCGCGAACGTCTCCACCAGTGCCGCGCGAATCCCGTGGTAGGCGGCGTCCCAGTCGCCGGGCGCGGTGGCGAAGCGCCAGCGGGCGTCGAGGCTGGTGGCCAGGATCCGGTCGTAGGCGGGTTCCAGCACGGTGAACGGATCGGTCAGGAAGCCCGCGAACTCCGAGCCCGTGGACTTGAGGATCACCAGATCCTTGACGCCGCCGATCACCCATTCGCGGCGGTCCGCGCCGCTCCCGCCGACGGTGACGGCCGCGGTCCGCACTTCCGGCCCGACCCGCGTCCAGGTGTGGTCGTGGCCGCTGCCGCCGACCGGAACCCGCTGCCACGCATACTCTTCGATCTCGATGCGCGCCGATTCCACCGGCTCGAACTCGTCGGCGAAATGCCGGGCCAACGCCAGCCCGTAGTCCTCGATGCTGCCGTCGCCGTGACTCTTGGCGTAGGTGTAGATGGTCTGCTTCTGCGAATCCGTCGGCAGCACCGAGCCCTGATCGCCGAGCGTGTGCGCGTCGTCGAAGGCGCCACGCAGGCACGAGGACACGTTCAGGTCCCGGATCTCGTGCCGGGCGGTGTCGCGGTAGATCCGCACCACCCGGTTCTCGGCCTTCCCGTACTGATGCGGGCCGAGCACGATCCGGCCGCCGGTTTCGGTCATGGACGCCTCCCGTGGTCGCTGATCACTGTGCCTCACCATGACCCACCGGGACCGCCGCACACGCTGGTTCGGCGGACAAAACACCGGACGCCGGGACCGCGACGTTTGGCCGAACGGACAAAGGCCCCGGCACGGGGAACTACCTAGCGTGACGAACCATGACATCGCCACATCCCGTAGACACGCGGCTGCCCTGGCATCGCCTGCTCGTGTTCGGCCTGGCGCGCCGCACCCGTTCCATTTCGGCGCCCCGCAGTTCCCGGTCACCGCCGTGGTGGCCATGACCATCGTGATGGCGGTGGTGTTCGCCGAGTCCACCGCCAGCATGCTCGCCCTGGGCGAGATCACCGGAAAGTCCCTGACCCGAGCCGATGTGGCGCGCGGCCTGGTCGGCGACGGCCTGTCCGCGGTGCTGGCCGGCGTGCTGAATTCCTTCGCGGACACCGTCTTCAACCAGAATGTCGGTGCGGTCGCCACCACCCGCGTGCACAGCCGCTACGTGACGGCGGTGAGCGGCGCGATCCTGGTGATCCTCGGCCTGGCGCCGCGCTTCGGCGCACTGGTCGCCGCGGTCCCGCAGCCGGTCGTGGGCGGCGTCGGCCTGGTCCTGTTCGCGACCATCGCGGTGATCGGCGTGGACACCCTGCGCAAGGCCGACCTCACCGACCGCGTGAACCTGACCATCATCGCCGTCTCGATCGGTGTGGGCCTGGTGCCGGTACTGACCAAGGGCATGTTCGACAAGTTCCCGTCATCGGCGCAGATCCTGCTGAACAGCGGCATCAGCCTCGCCGCCGCCACCGCCTTCACGCTGAACCTGCTCTTCAACCACACCAGGCTGGGGGAGATCGCCCGTGCCGTGAAAGGCGTTCAGCCGCAGGCGTTGACCCATTCGGAGAGGCCGTCGGCGAACATCTGACGCTTCCAGATGGGGACCTCGTGCTTGATGCGGTCCACGAGTTCGGCGCAGGTGGTGAACGCCTCCGCGCGGTGCGGGGCGGCCACGGCCACGGCGATCGCGAGGTCGCCGATCGTCAGATCGCCGACGCGGTGCACCGCGGCGACCGGCAGCCCGGAGGTCTGGGCCACCTCCTCGCACACCTTGCGCAGGAACTGTTCGGCCTGCGGGTGGGCGGAGTACTCCAGCGCCGAAACCGATTGCCCGCCATCGTGATCGCGCACCTTGCCGGTGAACACGACGACCGCCCCGTGGTGCGGACCGTCCACGGCCCGCTCGACCTCGGCCGGATTCAGCGGTTGATCGCTGATCCGGGCCAGCAGCTCACTCATGGTTGCCTCCTCCGGCCACCTGGGCCAGCAGATGTTCGAGCAGCGGTGTCAGGACGGCGATGCCGTCCTTCACCCCGCCCGGCGAACCGGGCAGATTGACGATCACGGTGCGCCCGGCCAGTCCGGCCACGCCCCGGCTCAGCGCCGCGAGCGGGAATTTCGCGGTCCCGGCCTGGCGGATGGCGTCGGCGACCCCGGCAGTTCCCGATCCAGCAGGGCGAGTGTGGCTTCCGGGGTGGCATCGGTGGGGGAAGCCCCCGTGCCGCCGGTCGTGACGATCAGGTCCGGCTCCCGGGACAGGGCGTCCTCGAGGCCGTAGGTGATGTCGGAGTCCGCGAAGACCAATGGTCCGCGCACCGAGAAACCCTGCGCGGCAAGCCATTCCGCGAGTGCGGGGCCGGTGGTGTCGGTGCGGGTGCCGGCGGCGACGCCGGTCGAGGCGACCACGACGGCGGCCGTGCGGCCCTCGCCCACAAGCGGAGCCTTTGCGACAGTGGTCTTCTCGCGCGCCGCGTGCTTCTCGTGATGGTGTCCGGCGTGCTGTTCGGCTTCGGGGCGCACCCAATGTCCGTGCTTGCCACCTTCTTTGGTGACCAGCCGGACCCCGTTCAGCGTGGCCGCCGGATCCACCGCCTTCACCATGTCGTGCAGCGTGAGTCCCGCGACCGCCACCGCGGTCAGCGCCTCCATCTCGACCCCGGTGGGCCCCTTGGTCTTCGCGGTGGCCTCGATGGTGATGGTGGTGTCGGTGAAGCCGAAGCTCACGTTCACCGACGACAGCGCCAGCTGATGGCACAGCGGGATCAGTTCGGAGGTCTTCTTGGCTCCGTTGATGCCGGCGATGCGGGCGGTGCTGAGCACGTCGGCCTTGGGCATGTCGTCGGCCCGGACCAGGCGGATGACGTCGGCGGTGGTTTGCAATTCGCCCGCCGCGACCGCGATGCGGGCGGTGTCGGCCTTCGCGCTCACGTCGACCATGCGGGCGCGACCCTCACGGTCGACATGCGACAACTCACTCATGTCCATCACCTTGGCACAGCGGATCGCGGGTGTTCACAGCGGCCGGACCTCGACGATCGTGCCCGCGGGCACCTCGGTGACGGCGGCCGGAATGTCGATCAGCACATCGGCGTGGGCCATGGCCGCGATCAGATGCGAGCCCTGACCCGACACCAGCGCCACCCCGCCCTCGGTCAGCTTGCCGCGCAGGAACTGCCGCTTCCCGGCGGGGGAGCGGACCGCCTGCAGCAGCGGCAGTTCGGTGATCGGCAGCGCGGGCAGGCCCGCCAGCTCGCGCAGGATCGGGCGGGCGAACACCTCGAACGACACCATGGTGCTCACCGGATTCCCCGGGAAGCTCAGCACCGGCACGCCGTCGACCGTGCTCAGGCCCTGCGGGCCGCCGGGTTGCAGTGCGACCGAACCGAATTCGCCGCCCTGGGCCGCCAGCACCTCCTTCACCACCTCGAAGTCGCCCATGGAGACGCCGCCGGAAGTGAACACCACATCGGCCTGGGCCACCGCCTCGGCCAGCCGCAGCCGGAACTCGGCGTGCTCGTCGGTGGAATGCGCCACCGACACCACCTCGACGCCGTTGTCGGACAGGGCCGCGGCCAGCGCGATGCCATTGGAGTTGAAGATCTGTCCCGGCAGCAGCACCGCGCCCGCGGGGCGCAGTTCGTCGCCGGTGGTGAGGACCGCGGCCCGCACCCGCCGCGTCACCGACAGCTCGCCCAGCCCGACCGCGGCCAGCGCCGCGATGTGCCGGGGCCGCAGCAGGGTGCCCGCGGCGGCCAGCAACTGTCCGGCACGCACGTCGGTGCCGGGCTCGCGCACGAAATCGCCGGTGGCACGGCTGGTTCGGATCGTCACGGTGACGCCATCGGATTCGGTGTGCTCGACCGGCACCACGCAGTCCGCGCCGGGCGGCACGGGCGCGCCGGTCATCACCTTCACGGCGGCGCCCGGGGGCAGGACCAGCCCCTCGGTGTTCCCGGCCGCGACCACGCCGGCCAGCGGCAGGGTCGCGGGCACGATCGCCACCGATTCCGCCGCCACCGCGTAGCCGTCCATCGCCGAGTTCCGGAACACCGGCAGATCCAGGGGCGCGGACACGTCGACCGCGAGCCGACGGCCCAGCGCGGCGGCGATCGGGACGGTCTCGGCGACCCGACCGGCCAGCGGGCGCAGCGCGTCCTCGATGCGCCGGCGATGGTCGTCGACGGGTCGGGCCGGGGCGGTCGCGTGCCGGGAACTCATAGTCGTGAGCCTATACGCGGGTGGATCCTCCAGGCCGTGACCGGCTGATCACGGGGTCCCGCTCGTAGGAATCTACGAAGACTTGCGGACCAGGCAATAATGGTCCAATGACCGTGGTCGCGATGGGTATGCCCGCTGTGCGAACGGGGCGACCCGATACCGACGGCCGCCCGGACACCCCCGTCCTGCTTGACCGCTTCGGCCGGGTGGCGCGGGATCTGCGGGTGTCCATCACCGAGAAGTGCTCGCTGCGCTGCACCTACTGCATGCCCGAGGAGGGCCTGCCCGCGATCCCCGCCGACGAACTGCTCGCCCCCGAGGAGATCGTGCGGCTGGTGACGCTGGCGGTGCGCGAACTCGGCGTGCACGAGGTGCGTTTCACCGGCGGCGAGCCGCTCATGCGCCGCGATCTGGAACGCATCATCGCCGGATGCCATGCGGCACTGCCGGATACGCCGCTGGCCATGACCAGCAACGGCGTCGGGCTCGAGCATCGGGCCCAGGCGCTGGCCGATGCCGGACTGAAGCGCATCAATATCTCCCTCGACACCGTGGACCGGGACGGCTTCCACCGCCTGACCCGCCGCGACCGCCTCGCCTCGGTGCAGGCCGGCATTCGCGCCGCCATCGCCGCCGGGCTCACCCCGCTCAAGGTGAACGCGGTGCTGATGCGCGAAACCCTCGACGGCGCGGCCGATCTGCTGCAGTGGTGCCTGGAGGTGGGCGCGGAACTGCGGTTCATCGAGGAGATGCCGCTCGACGCCGACCACGAGTGGGCGCGCGCCAACATGATCACCGCGGCCGAACTGCTCGACGTGCTGGGCAAGCGCTTCTCCCTGGTCGAGACTGGCCGCGAGGACCCGTCCGCCCCGGCCGAACGCTGGCTGGTGGACGGTGGCCCGGCCACCGTCGGCATCATCGCCTCGGTCACCCGCAAGTTCTGCGGCGACTGCGACCGCACCCGGCTGACCGCCGACGGCCGCATCCGGTCCTGCCTGTTCAGCGATCAGGAGTACGACATTCGCGGCGCCTTGCGGTCCGGCGCGAGCGACGCCGACATCGCCGCCCTGTGGCGCGGCGCCATGTGGAACAAATCGGCCGGGCACGGTATCGACGCCGCCGGCTTCGTCCCGCCCACCCGAACGATGGGAGCCATCGGTGGTTGAGGTCCGCTATTTCGCCGCGATCGCCGATGCGGTCGGCAAGGACAAGGAAACCCTGGACCTGCCGTCCGGGGCGACCATCGCGGATCTGCGCACCACGCTCTCGGCCGCCTACGGCCCCAAGCTGGACCCGATGCTCAAGGTCTGCGCCTACCTGATCGGCGACGAACTCACCCGGGACGCCGCCACGCCGCTGACCCCGCGCGTCGACGTCCTGCCGCCCTTCGCCGGCGGCTAGACCTCCCGAAGGCCACGCGGGCTTCGGATAGACGCGAATTTCACTGTTGGGCGCTAACATTCGCCGGTCCCCGCACCCCATCGCCAGGAGACCGAGCCGCATGACGCAATCCACCCAACCGCCGCACTCGGCGCCGCCCATTCCCCATCCCGCATTCGTGCGGGTCCGGGAGGCGCGCGCCGCGAGTCTGCAACTCCGGGTCGCGGACTGGATCACCAAGTTCGCGGGCTCGATGCCGTTCGTCTACATCCACGCCGTCGGCTTCGCGGCCTGGATGCTGCTGGTCGAGAAGAGCCCCTGGCCCACCCTGACCCTGGTGGTCTCGCTGGAAGCGATCTTCCTGTCCACCTTCGTGATGATCGGCCAGAACCGCCAGGCCGACTTCCAGCGGGCCAAAGCCGATCACGACTTCCAGGAGCAGGAACTCGAGCTCAAGACCAATACCGAACTGACCCGGGCCATTCACGCCATGACGGCGGAGTTGCACCGTCGCGTCATCGACGACCCGGATCAGCTGCGGAAGTAGTGGGCTACTTCCACCACGTGTCGAGCGGGGTCACCGGGACGGCGCGCTTGTGGCGGGTGTTGAGGAAGATCCGCTCGAGCTTCTCGGAGACCTCCGGTCCGACAGGCTTGCCTTCGAGGTAGTCGTCGATCTGGGAGTACTTCATGCCCAGGGCTTCCTCGTCGGGAAGCGACGGGCGGTCGTCCTCGAGGTCGGCGGTGGGGACCTTCTGCCATACGCTCGGCGGCGCGCCGAGTTCTTGCAACAGCGCCGCGCCCTGACGCTTGGTCAGACCGGTCAGCGGGGTGATGTCGACGCCGCCGTCGCCGTATTTGGTGAAGAAGCCGGTGACGGCCTCGGCGGCGTGATCGGTGCCCACGACCAGCAGGTTGAGCTGGCCGGCGATGGCGTATTGGAGGAGCATGCGCTCGCGGGCTTTGATGTTGCCGCGCACGAAGTCCCGCAGGTGCGGTTCTTCGTGCAGTTCCAGGATTCCGGTGGCGGCCTCGCCCGCGGCGGCGTCGGCACTGGGCTTGACGTTCACCACGACCGAACGGTCGGGCTGGATGAAGGTCAGCGCGATCTGAGCGTCCTGCTCGTCGAACTGGACACCGTAGGGCAGGCGGACCGCCACGAAGGTGGCTTCACGGCCTTCGGCGCGCAGTTCCTCGGCGGCCAGCTGGCAGAGCCGGCCGGCGAGGGTGGAGTCCTGGCCGCCGCTGATGCCGAGCACGAAGCCGGTCGCGGGGGTGGAACTCAGGTACTCCTTGAGGAAGTCGATGCGTCGCCGCACTTCGGTTTTCGGTTCGATCGACGGCAGGACGCCCAATTCGGCGATGATCTGTGCGCGCAGGTTCCCCATGGGCACACTCTACTGAACGGGCGTCGCGACTACCGATCGATGGGCGCGGTCACCTGCCGGACCAGGGTCTCCCAGTGGTCGCCGACCTGTTCGGGCGTGTAGCGCAGCTGCCGGATCTGATGCAGCACCAGTCCGGCGTCCAGCGCCGCCAGCAGCGTGTCCGCGGTCAGCCCGATGTCGCCGGGGGCTCCGGCCTCCCGGAGCAGCAGGGAGACATGGGTTTTCGCGATGTTGTAGGGCGGGCCGCCGTACTGTCCGCCGATCGCGGCGTTCTTGCGGACGTCGCCTTCCACCTCGACGGTGGCCAGCCGGGCCCGGCCGTAGGCGATGAGCCGCTCGACGCCGGGCGCGCCCGGACCCAGCGGCGGAGGCCCGAACATGTAGGCCCACTGCAGTTTCTGATCGGACTGGTCCAGCAGCGCCAGCATCAGCCCGGCTCGGTTGCCGAAGCGCCGGAAGACGGTGCCCTTGCCGACCCCGGCGAGTTTGGCGACCGCGTCCATGGTGACCGCGTCGGCGCCCTGTTCGCGGACCAGCGTTTCGGCGGCGTCGAGCAGGAGCTGGCGGTTGCGGGCGGCGTCGCTGCGTTCGTGGCTGCTGCCGGGCATGAGCAGCGGGACCGAGTGCGGTGGTGGCCGCTGGGTGCCGACGGCTTCGATCGGCAGCGCGATGTTCGGCAGTGCCGGTACGACGTCATCGGCGGACGTGTCGCGTGTCACAGGCTGTCGGCTCCTACCCGGGAATGTAAGCGGACTGAGGTCCGGTTACAGTCTATCGAAAGATCCACCGCTGAATCAGTAACCCTTGGAGTGATCATCATGTCGCAGACCCGCATCCTCGTTCTGGTCGGAAGCCTTCGCGCCGCGTCGATCAACCGCCGCCTCGCCGAGGCCGCGGTGCAGACCGCTCCCGAGGGCGTCGAACTCTTCATCTACGAAGGCCTCGGTGACATTCCTTTCTACAACGAGGACCTCGACGTCGAGGGCCAGGTCCCGGCCGCCGCGCAGGCGCTGCGGGACGCGGTCGCCGCGTCCGACGCCACCCTGCTGGTGACCCCCGAATACAACGGCACTCTGCCGGCCGTGCTGAAGAACGCCATCGACTGGGCGTCGCGGCCGTACGGCGCGGGCGCGCTGAAGAGCCTGCCGGTCGCCGTGGTGTCGGCCTCCATCAGCCAGAACGCCGCCAAGTGGTCGCACGACGACGCCGTGAAGGCGCTCGGCGTGGCGGGCGCCGAGGTGGTCAAGGAGGCGTCGCTGAACTTCGGCGCCATCGGTTCGCGCTTCGTCGAGACCCACCCGGCCGACGACGCCGAGGCGCTGACCCAGCTGGCGGCCACCGTGCGGCTGCTGGCCGAGGATGTCAAGGCTCGGGCGAACGCCTGATCCGTCCGGCGATCACCAACTGAATTCAGCGCGAGGCCACGGCTTTCGAGTCGTGGCCTGCCGCTTTTTCCCGGACAATTCGGGCTACGGTCTGACCATGAAGTTATCAACGGGCAACTCTGTGTGGGGCCGTTGTTTCATGGCGGTCACCCTGGCCGCGTCCGCCGCCTCGATGGCGGTCGGCAATGCGGCCGACGCGACGGCCGAATCGTTCGTCGCGTACGGGTCGGAGCTTTCGAATTCCCATCTCTACCTGGGTAATTGGGCCGGGTACGTGGTGCAGGGAAACTTTCGGGAGATCAGTGCCACCTGGGTGCAGCCCGAGATCGAGTGCCGCAATCCCGGCATCCTGCAGCGCGTGGTCCCCTGGGTGGGGCTCAACGGGGCCACCGGCCTGGACGGTCAGGTCGCGCTGCCGCTCATGCAGACCGGCGTCGAATCCATGTGTGCCAGTGACGCGGCCGTGTACGCGGCGTTGCCCGGCCTGCAGGTCGAAACGATGGCGGCGGGCCTGGCGTACGCCGATCCGCGACTGGCCGGGACTGTGATGAACGCCGGCGCCAAGGTCTCCGACGCGCTGGGTGCGGCCGCGGACGGGATGTGCTCGCTGGGCATCTTCGGTGGCTTCTGCCATCCGGACCAGCTGATCGACGGCTGGTGGGAGGGCTATCCCGATCCGCCGGTGACCTACGACGACGTGTCGGTCCGGGCC
This sequence comes from Nocardia tengchongensis, assembly GCF_018362975.1. Taxonomy (NCBI): domain Bacteria; kingdom Bacillati; phylum Actinomycetota; class Actinomycetes; order Mycobacteriales; family Nocardiaceae; genus Nocardia; species Nocardia tengchongensis. The sequence continues at coordinate 7,311,593 of NZ_CP074371.1, read as the reverse complement.
GGCGACACCATGCATTCCATCGTGAGCTGGGACGGCGGGCGCTATGTGATGACGCTGGAGAACCGCACCGCGAACTGGCGTCGCACCACGGTCGTGGCCTCGCCGGTGCCCGCGCGCACCGCCGAGATCATCGTGGAGGGACACCTCGACGCCGCGCTGCCCGGGTTCGCGCCGATCACCTTCACCGAGATCAGCATCGACGGGCGGCCGCTGTCCGATTACGACGCCCATACCTACGGCATTCCGGCCACCAATCGATTGCTGGCGCCCGGACCGGTCGAGGGCGCGTCGTTCACGATCCGCTAGGACCGGGGCGTATGCCGCGACACGCCCGGGCGAGCGGGCGGCCTGGAATCGGTCGCTCGACTCGGCGAGGTTGCGAACCGGGTGGTCGCTCGAGTCTGCTGTGACTCGTGAGAAGCGTGTTGATCAGCGGTAATGGTGTGTTTGCTGGAAATGAACTGAATGCCGAAATTGTGATGTGTGACTCAGTCGTGTCGAGTTGCGAATCGAGTGTCCAGGTACTTACCCGTCCGGAATTTCACCTTTGTGAGTCGCAACATGTCGTGTTGTATGAGTTTGTCGGCCACTAGGTGTAGTGTCTTGGGAGCTGGAAGGCCACAAGGACGAGACCTCGATCACGGGCCGGTGACCAGGAGCTTCGGCTCCGCTTCCAGGGGTTTGCGCATTACTACGTGGATCTTGTTTCAGGTGTGCACTGCAGACAGATCAAGGCTGAGGAGAAGGGGATACCAATGACCATCACCGTTTACACCAAGCCCGCTTGTGTCCAGTGCAACGCGACCTATCGCGCCCTCGACAAGGCTGGTGTCGACTACAGCGTCGTCGACATCTCCGAGAACCCGGATGCCCGCGACTACGTGATGGCCCTGGGTTACCTGCAGGCCCCCGTCGTCGTCGCCGGGGACGACCACTGGTCCGGCTTCCGTCCGGACCGCATCAAGGCGCTGGCCGACGTCGTCGCAGTCGCCTGACGGCTCGGCCCAGCGGTCAGGGAGATGACCGAAATGTCGAGTGAGACACCGAATCTGGTCTATTTCTCCAGCGCTTCGGAGAACACTCACCGGTTCGTCGAACGGCTGGGCCTGCCCGCCGTCCGCATTCCGCTTCACACCGCCGACTCGCTTCGCGTCGACCAACCTTTCGTGCTGATCGTCCCCACCTACGGGGGAGGTCGGCACGTTTTGGGTGGGCAGCGATCCGACAAGGAATTCGTGCCCCGTCAGGTGGCCAAGTTCCTCAACGATCCACACAACCGCGCCCTGCTGCGCGGCGTGATCGCGAGCGGCAACACCAACTTCGGCGACACGTACTGCTATGCGGGAGAAGTGATCTCGCGCAAAGCGGGGGTCCCGTACCTGTATCGCTTCGAACTCATGGGAACTGCCGAGGACGTCGAGCGCGTCCGCGAGGGATTGGGAATCTTTTGGCAACGACAACAGCACCGGTCGGAAAGACTGCCCGCGTAGAGCGCCCCGTCAGCGGCGACTCCGCGACCGAGGGACTGGACTACCACGCCCTCAACGCCATGCTCAACCTGTACGGACCCAACGGCGAGATCCAGTTCGACAAGGATCGGGAAGCCGCCAACCAGTACTTCCTGCAGCACGTCAACCAGAACACGGTCTTCTTCCACAACCTCGACGAGAAGCTCGACTACCTCGTCAAGGAGAACTACTACGAGACCGAGGTCCTCGACCAGTACTCGCGGACGTTCATCAAGCAGCTGTTCCAGCAGGCGTACGCCAAGAAGTTCCGGTTCCCGACCTTCCTGGGCGCGTTCAAGTACTACACCTCGTACACGCTGAAGACCTTCGACGGCAAGCGCTACCTGGAGCGTTTCGAGGACCGCGTGTGCATGGTCGCCCTGACCCTGGCCGCCGGTGACGAGACCCTGGCGGGCGAGCTGGTCGAGGAGATCATGAACGGCCGCTTCCAGCCGGCCACCCCCACCTTCCTCAACTCGGGCAAGAAGCAGCGCGGCGAGCCGGTGTCCTGCTTCCTGCTGCGCATCGAGGACAACATGGAGTCCATCGGGCGCTCCATCAACTCGGCGCTGCAGCTGTCCAAGCGCGGCGGCGGTGTCGCCCTGCTGCTCAGCAACATTCGTGAGACCGGCGCCCCGATCAAGAAGATCGAGAACCAGTCCTCGGGCGTCATCCCGATCATGAAGCTGCTGGAGGACTCGTTCTCCTACGCCAACCAGCTGGGTGCGCGTCAGGGCGCGGGCGCGGTCTACCTGCAGGCCCACCACCCCGACATCTACCGCTTCCTGGACACCAAGCGCGAGAACGCGGACGAGAAGATCCGCATCAAGACGCTGTCGCTGGGTGTGGTGATCCCCGACATCACCTTCGAGCTGGCGAAGAAGAACGAGGACATGTACCTGTTCTCGCCATACGACGTGGAGCGCATCTACGGCGTGCCGTTCGCCGACATCAATGTCACCGAGAAGTACTACGAGATGGTCGACGACAAGCGGATTCGCAAGTCCAAGATCAAGGCTCGCGAGTTCTTCCAGACCATCGCCGAGCTGCAGTTCGAGTCGGGCTACCCGTACATCATGTACGAGGACACCGTGAACCGGGCCAACCCGATCGCGGGCAAGATCACCCACTCCAACCTGTGCTCGGAGATCCTGCAGGTCTCCACCCCGTCGGAGTTCAACGACGATCTGTCCTATGCCAAGGTGGGCAAGGACATCTCGTGCAACCTGGGCTCGCTGAACATCGCGAAGACCATGGATTCGCCGGACCTGGCCAAGACGGTGGAGACCTCGATCCGCGCGCTGACCGCGGTGTCGGATCAGACCCACATCTACTCGGTGCCCTCGATCGAGCAGGGCAACAACGAGTCCCACGCCATCGGCCTGGGTCAGATGAACCTGCACGGCTACCTGGCGCGGGAGCACGTCCACTACGGTTCCGAAGAGGGCGTGGACTTCACCAACATCTACTTCTACACGATCGCCTACCACGCGATTCGCGCCTCGAATCTGATCGCGCAGGAGCGGGGTTCGTACTTCGGCGGCTTCCCCGAGTCGAAGTACGCCTCCGGTGAGTTCTTCGACAAGTACACCGAGCAGGTGTGGGAGCCGGCCACCGAGCGGGTGCGCCAGATCTTCGCCGAGGCGAACGTCCACATCCCCACCCAGGATGATTGGCGCGAGCTCAAGACGCTGGTGATGCAGCACGGCATCTACAACCAGAACCTGCAGGCGGTCCCGCCGACCGGCTCGATCTCCTACATCAACCACTCCACCAGCTCGATCCACCCGATCGCCTCCAAGATCGAGATCCGCAAGGAAGGCAAGATCGGCCGCGTCTACTACCCGGCCCCTTACCTGACCAACGAGAATCTCGAATACTTCGAGGACGCCTACGACATCGGCTACGAGAAGGTCATCGACACCTACGCGGCCGCCACCCAGCACGTGGACCAGGGCCTGTCGCTGACGCTGTTCTTCAAGGACAGCGCCACCACCCGTGACGTCAACAAGGCGCAGATCTACGCCTGGCGCAAGGGCATCAAGACCCTCTACTACATCCGCATCCGGCAGATGGCGCTCGAGGGCACCGAGGTCGAGGGCTGCGTGAGCTGCATGCTCTGATCGGCAGTACGAGAAAGGGCGTTTCCGGCCATCGGCCGGGAGCGCCCTTTCGTCGTTGCTGTGGCCGATCCCACGTTTGCGTCGTGCGCGATTGTGAACTCTCCAGAAGGTGTTCTCCGGCCTGTCGGACGACGTCCACGGCTGGTTAGGCTCGCCGTGGTTCGGGCATCGGTTTCCATCGAATTGCGCGGGTGATGCCGGAATCGGGAAACGCATTGGGACAAGCGTTTTGGAGGTGAGTCGATCGAACGGAGACCCCACCGGTGTATCAACCTCGCACCCGCCCGGTGGGTTCTTCGGCGGGCATCGGACATCGCGCATGAGGAGTCGGCTTGTCGCACTGCATGATTCGAAGACACCGGGAGGTGTCGTGAAGCGGCGTGCGGCCGCCGGGGTCGCGATGGCGCTGGCCGTGCTCGCGAGCTCGGCGTTCGGGGCGAGCGCGCAGGCGGGTACGCCCGGGCGGATCGGGGCGCGGGGCGCGGTGACGCGGGTGGAGCAGGTCGGGCCGCGCTGGGAGCGCGTGGAGGTGGCCTCGTCCGCCATGGGGCGCGCCGTCGCGCTGGATGTGCTGCACGGCTCCGGAACCGGGCCGCGGCCGACGCTGTATCTGCTCGACGGCGTCGATGCCGAGGGGGTGTCCGACTGGCTGACCAAGGGGCATGCCGCGGACTTCTTCGCCGACAAGCCGGTCGATGTGGTGTTCCCGGCCGGGGCCACCGGCAGCATGTACACCGACTGGCAGCATCCCGATGCCGCGCTCGGGTGGAATCGCTGGGAAACCTTCCTGACCGCCGAATTGCCCGGGGTGATCGAGCCGTATCTGCGGTCCGACGGTCGTCGGGGGATCGCGGGCGTGTCCATGGGCGCGCAGGGTGCGATGATGCTCGCGCACACGGCATCCCGGGTTCTATCGGGCCGTCGCGGGCTTGAGCGGCTGCTATTCCACCGTCGACGGGCCCGGCAGCGCGATCACCGCGGCCACGGTGGCCTCGCGGGGCGGCAATATCTTGAATCTCTGGGGTCTGCCCGGCACGTTCGACTGGCTGACCCACGACAGCACGGTGGGCGCGGAAGCGTTGCGCGGCACCGCGATCTACCTGTCGGCCGCCTCCGGCGTGCCCGGCGTGCCGGATCTGGCCGAGGTGCTGCGATCCCCGGATGCGGTGGCGGCCCTGGGCACGGCCGGTGGCGGGGTGCTGCTCGAGGCGGGCGCGCGGGTCTGTACCGAGCATTTCGCGAAACGATTGAGCGACTTGGGGATTCCCGCCACCGTGCACTACGAGCCGACGGGCCTGCACGCCTGGGAGGATTTCTCCGCTCAGCTGGGGCCGGCCTGGGATGCCCTCTCGGCGGCCTTGGCCCCCGCGCCGGGCGGTGAGGACACCGCCCGAACGCCGCTGGGGTGTAGCGGATCTCAGTGCCGGAGTCCGTAGCGCGGCAGTCGGCGCAATCCCGGCCGGATCCGGTTGTCCACCGTCACCGCCAGTCCCGCGTGTACCGCGGCCACGGTGAAGTCCGACGCCTCCTTCCAGGTGGCCACGTATTCCATGGTGAGTTCGGCCCCGTCCTCGGGTCCGCCGAGGTAGACGGTCACCCGGTGGGTGAGCGCGTCACCCACGCTGTCGAAGCGGACTCTGCCTTCGGTGTTGCCGGCCATGTGCGCTGCTCCTCGAGTCGGTGCGGGGAGAGGTGCGGGCCGACCCCTTCGTCGGCCCGCACCTCTCTGTGACCGAACGTATCCGGATTGCCGTGTGTAGGAACGTGTTCCGGTTTCCGCTTGGATATCTCACAAGGGGCGCGCGGGACTAGTTGTTACTCGTCGGAACAGAAACATTGGTCGCTCGGAATTCGGCGCGCGATCACAAACGACCACCACGCCGTTTGTGACTATTCGGAATGTTCCCCCGGCCCCCTGGTCCGGCGCGAGCGGCGTTCCTACGCTGCCCCGCATGAGGATTCGTGTTCCGATCGCGGTGATCGGCGCTCTGCTCGTGACGGTCGCCACGGGATCGGCCGCGGCTCAGCCGCTGCTCCCCCCCCGGACCCGGACCCCTTCTACGCCAACCCTTCCGACATCGCCGACCACCAGCCCGGCGACGTGCTCGCCACCCGCGCCATGCCCGCGCTGGCGAGCTTCCCCGACACCGACATCACGCTGATCAAGTTCCGTTCCACCGACTCCACCGGACACCCCATCGCGGCCACCACCACGGTGATCTCGCCGCGCCACCGCCTCCCCGGCGCGCCCGTCCTGTCGTTGCAGCAGATCATCAACGGCCTCGGCGCGCAGTGCGCGGTCTCCCGCGAGCTCTACACCAGCGACCCCAATCTGATGATCCGGGAAGCCCCCGGCTGGAACGTGGCCCTGCAGCGCGGCTGGACCCTGGCCCTGCCCGACCACCTCGGCCCCCGAATCGCCTACGGCGCGGCCAAACTCGGCGGCCAGATCACCCTGGACGGCCTGCGCGCGGTCCAGCGGGTGCCGGAGTTGCGGGCCGAGCACAGTCCGCTGGTCATGGCCGGCTATTCGGGCGGCGGCATGGCGACCGCCTGGGCGGCGGCGCTGGCCGCGTCCTACGCCCCGGAGCTGCGCATCGCGGGCGCCGCCATGGGCGGTGTCCCGATGAACCTGGTCTCGATGATGGAGGGCCTCGGCATGAACCGGCATCCGGCCTTCGGGCTGGCGCTGGCGGCCGGGCTGGGCCTGGAACGCGAGTACCCGGACCGCTTCCCGCTCACCGACCAGCTCAACGACCGCGGCCTCGCCATCCGCGACAAGCTGGTCAACAGTTGCACCAACGACATCCTGACCGCGGGCGCCGGACAGGGCGCGCTCGACGTCGCCAAGACGACCGTCATGACCGACGACCCGCGAGCCCGCGCGGTGGTGGACGAGAACAGCGTCGAGCTCTACCCCGGCGTCCCGAACATGCCCGTCTTCGAATGGCATTCGCCCATCGACGGGCTGATCCCGATCGACGCCGTCGTGCACACCCTGCGCCGCTACTGCGCCGCGGGCGCACGGGTGTGGTCCGAGCAGGTGCCGGTGCCCGATCACCTCACCGCCGCCGTGCTCGGCCTCCCGGCCGCCTACTCCTGGCTCGACGCCCGCCTGCGCGGCGAGCCCGCGCCCACCAACTGCTGAACCGCCGCGGGGTCAGCCCGCCTGATAGGTGCGCGCCACCAGCGCCGAACGCAGATACCAGAGACCGGACGGCTGGGTCGGATCGAATCCGGTCAGCTGTCCGATCCGTTTCAGCCGGTAGTCCACGGTATTGGTGTGCACGTGCAGCATGCGCGCCGTGCGCTGCCGGTTCAGGTTGTTGCTGATGTGGGATTGCAGGGTTTCCAGCAGTTCGGCGTGCGCGTCGAGCGGATCCAGCAGCGACCCGAGATGGTCGCGGCCGGGCCCGGGACGGGTCAGCTGATACTCCAGGGCCAGTTCGTCGAAGCGGAACAGTCCGCGCACCAGCCGCAGCCGGTGCACGATGTCGAGCAGTTCGTGCGCCTGGTCGGCGGCGTCCGGAATCTGTTGCGGCGCGGCCGGAACCAGCGTCGCGGTGATCGGGACCCGGGCCGCGCGCGAGAGGCCTTCGATCAACTCGTCGAGCTGATCGTCGGCGATATCGGTGGCCGGGACCAGCAGGGTGCCGCCGTCCACGCTGAGCAGCGACAGCACCTTGTCGGTGTAGCGGGTGGCCAGCTCCGCCTGCACCCGCCGCAGTTTGCGCCGCGCCACCACCGCGCCGTCCACGGTGGGGGAGTCCTCCTCCGGGTGTTCCGGAATGGACAGCGCCAGTACGTGATACGCCTCGGCGATCTCGATCCCGCATTCCCGCGCCATGGTGGAGGTGCTGTGCCCGCCCAGCAGCGCCGAGGTGAGAGTGTGCACGGCGGTGTGGTGTTCGCTCACCACCGACCGCATCTCCCGGACATAGGCCATGGCCACCGCGGAGGTCATCCGATCGAGCAGCTCCACCACCAGCTTGGCCCCGTCCACGATGTTGTTCATGTCGGTGGCGGCGATGACGAGGGTGACGGCGCCGTCCTCGTCCTCGCGGCGCACGTGCCCGGACAGCGCCTTGGCCATCACCAGTTCCGAGCCGATCTTGAAGCCTTCGTGGATGGCGTGATGGATGGTGTCGATCGGGATGCCCTCGCGCGCCCACTGCGCCGCGGCCTCCTCCAGACGCTTGGTCTTCTCCGGGATGTCGCGCCCGTCGAGCATGCCCACCGCCAGCTCCAGACAGGTGCGGGTGATGACGGTGACGTCGCCGTGAATGGCGTCGCCGGGCAGTGTGCCGCAGGGCGCGACCGTCTCGACGAAATGCCCCACCATGTGCTGGGCGACGCCGCGAACATCCTTGAGCGGCGACGAGATCGGCGTGCCCGATACGGTGAGTCCGGCCCGGGCCGGAATTCCCACGGCCATCCGTGACTCCCTTCCACCCCCGGTTCTGCGCCCCGTGCGGGACCTGAAACGCTAACGCAGGCCGCGTCTCCGAACGGCCGGATCGATCTCTCCCTGTGAAGCACAGTAATAGGCGAGGAGTGGTCCTGTGACTTCTCACATGTGCCAGACCGGCCGCGCATGACCGTCACCGCCGGTACCGGTTCGGGACATCGGCGTGGTCATCGCGGGTGCTCGCGACGCCGGAGTGACACCGCGGCGAATCCGATTCCGGCCGTGACATTCCTGTCAGCCCGGCTGGACAGCGGCTAGTGCCGAGCGCCGACGGGCCCGCCCACCGTGATGTCGGCGGGCGGCAGCCACAGCGTCGCGATGGTGCCGCCGCCGGCCGCGGGCTCGATCGAGGCATTGCCGCCGTGCGCCTGCGCCACCCACGCGACCAGCGCCAAGCCGATCCCGTTGCGTCCGGTGCGCCCGGCTGTGCCGCGATCGAACGGGTTGGCCGCCATGACCGGATCGACGCCGGGACCGTGATCGCGAATGCTGACCCGCCCCTCCGCCACGTGCACCTCGACCGGCGCGGATCGGTTCACCGCGCCATGGGTCAGCCCGTTCTCCAGCATGTTCCGGATGGCCAGGCTCAGCAGTTGCGGATCCCCCAGTACGACACTCGGATACGCGGTCACCAGGATGCGCTCGTCGGCGGCCTCGTCGGCCACCGTCTCGGTCAGCTGATCCAGCCGCAGCAGCGTGCGCTCGGGTTCGGCGATGCCGGACTGCATGCGCGCGCGGGCCAGCAGCCCGGTCACCAAGCGTGCCATGCGATCTGTCAGCTTCCGCGCCTCGGCCAGTGTCTGCTGGACGTCCTCCGGCTTCGGCCGGGACTCGGTGAGCAGCTTCAATGTGGTGAGCGGCGTACGCAATTCGTGCGCGGCGTCTCCGAGGAACTGTTCGTGCTCGTCCAGCATGCGCAGCGCCTGGCGCTGACTGCGCCCCGACAGCACGAACGTCGCCGCCGCCGACAGCAACACCAGCAGGACCCCGCCGACAGTCAACTCCCACACCAGCTTTCGATGCTGGTCGCCGTCCGCCATGGACTCGGCGCCGGTCAGGATGACGACGATATGGTCCCAATCGTTCCAGAACACCGGGGTGCCGACCATCGTCACCGCGCGGCCGGTGATGTCGGTACCGTGAAACTGGCTGTCCCGGTAGAGCAATCCCTCGGCGTGATCCTCGGTTTGCGTTGCCAGCGTGGCGATCTGGGTATCGTCGGGCATGTACGAGCGCTGATAGGTGTGCGCCTGCTTCCATGGCTCGCCCGGTACGCGCACTGCCACGACGACCGCGGTCGGTCCCTTGGCCAGCTGATCGTCGATGACGGTCGACAGGTCCAGCGCCTGCTTCTCGTCGTGCTGGATGGCCCGCGCCAGCCCGCCGGACACCTGCCGTGCCTGATCGTCGGCACGGGTCGCGCGCGCGTCCGCGTCGATGGCGGCGGCCACGAAACCGAAGATCAGCACGGCGGCTGCGATGATCACGGTGACCAGCGCGGTCATGAACCAGCGGGCGCGCTTCAGCCGGGACACCGCGGGGAGCGGTGGGTACTCACGAGACGCCGCCGGCTATCAGGAAACCCGTCCCCCGAACCGTCTCGATCACGCCCGGCTCACCCAGTTTGCGCCGCAGCTTGGCGACGACCGCGTCCACCACATTCGAAGCGGGCTCGGCCATTTCGTCCCAGCAGCATTCGATGAGATCGGTGCGGGTCACGACGCTGCCGCGCCGGGTGGCCATGAGCTCGAGCAGCGCGAACTCCTTCGGCGTGAGCGCCAGCATGATGCCGCCGCGGGTGACCCGCCGGCGCATGAGGTCGATCTCGATGTCCGCCACCGCGATCCGCGCGGCGGTGGGCTGTTCGCGGCGGCGGCACAGTGCCCGCACCCGCATCACCAGTTCGGGCAGTGCGAAGGGTTTGGTCAGGTAATCGTCGGCCCCGTGCTCGAAGCCGGCCAGCCGGTCGTCGAGCCCGTCGCGGGCGGTGAGCATGAGCGCGGGCACGGTGTGCCCGGCGGCGCGCGTGCTCGCGACCAGGTCCAAGCCGTCGCCGTCGGGCAGGCCGCGGTCGACGACCAGGCAGTCGTAGCGATTGACGGCGATCTTGAAATCGGCGTCGGCGAGGCTCTGGGCGAGGTCCACCGCGAACCCGGCCGAACGCAACCCCTCGGTCACCTCACGGCAGAGCTGGGGATCGTCCTCTAGCACCAAAACACGCACAGAGGCAGAGAGTAGGGCATTCCGGACTCGCGCCCAACGGCCTCGACCACGTGATCGACGGAAAATGATCGAAAAATGATTCGGCGGCAAGCCGTTTCGCGGCCGCCCGCTCCGACTGTACCGATGGACGCGCCCACCGGTCGAGGGCGAGCGAGCGTCGTTAGGCCACCCTCTGTATCCTGAACATGGTTGTTTCTATCCATGACGCCTGTCGAGCAATAGTGGTTTTCGAGGAGGGGGTGAGGTCCGTGCGCGGTGAACCTCCCAGTCGAAGGCCGCGTGGCATCGCCCTCGAATTCCGTCGATAGAACAACACCTGGCGACGGTGGGTGCGGTGCCCGCGGTGTGATCCGGTACCCCCGACCACCCCTGACCGCCACCCGGCCGAGGTTTCGCCATGACGCAGACCGAACTGCCCCCTGCCGTCCCCACGGTTGTCGCCGATACGCCCGTCCCCGAACAGGATTCGCTGCGCGACATCGTCGACTGCCACCACCTGACCCCGGCGATGGAGTGGCTGGACAACCATGCGCCGCACGTCATCGCCGACGAGCTGGCCCGGATGGACGCCGTCACCGCCGGCATGGCCTTCCGGCTGCTCGACAAGGACCGCGCGCTGGCCGTGTTCGAGGAACTCGAACCCGTCGACCAGCAGCAGATCCTGTCCGGGCTGCGCGATCAGAGCTTCCGCGACCTGGTCGAGGGGATGGATCCCGACGACCGCGCCCGCATGCTGCGCGAGGTCCCGGCCAAGGTGGCCAAGCGCGTCCTGGGCGGGCTGAGCCCGCACGAGCGGCGCATGACCGCGACCCTGCTCGGCTACCCGGAGGGCTCCGTCGGCTTCTACATGACGCCGGAAGTCGTTGCGCTGCCCCGAAATCTGCCCGTGGGGGAGGCGCTGCACATGGTGCGCGCCAAGGGTTCCACCGCCGAGACCGTGTACACGCTGCCCGTGGTCGACGCGGGCCGGCGCTTGATCGGCGTGGTGGAACTGCGCGACCTGGTGCTCGGCTCGCCCGACACCATGATCGCGGAACTCATTGCGGGCGAACCGGTCTCGGCGCGCGCCACCGGCTCCGCGGAGAAGGCGGCGCGACTCATGCAGGGCGCCAACCTGATCAACCTGCCCGTGGTCGACAGCGAGGACCGCCTGGTCGGCCTGCTCACCATCGACGACGCCGTGGAGGTCATCGAGGCCGCCGACTCCGAGGACATGGCCCGCCAGGCCGGTACCTCCCCGTGGTCGGGGCACTACATGGCCGCGGGCGTGTTCCAGCTGGCCCGCTACCGCGCCCTGTGGCTGATGCTGCTGCTGGTCGCGGCCACCCTCACGGTCACGGTCACCAACTTCTTCGAACCGACCCTCGAGCAGGCCGCGCACCTGGCGCTGTTCATCCCCCTGCTCATCGGGTCCGGCGGCAATGCGGGCGCGCAGGCCGCGACCACCTGCGTGCGCGCGCTCGCGGTCGGCGAGGTGCGGGTCTCGGACCTGCTCGCGGTGATCTGGCGCGAATGCCGGGTCGGGCTGCTGCTGGGCTGCATGCTGGCCGCCGTCGGCATGGTGATCGGCACGCTGTTCGTCGGCGTGAAGATCGCGGTGGTGGTGGGCATCGCGCTGGTGATCATCTGCGGCTGGGCGGCCACCATCGGCGGCACCATGCCGCTGCTGGCCAAGAAACTGCGCATCGACCCGGCGGTCATCTCCGCGCCCATGGTGACCACGCTGGTGGACGCCACCGGACTGGTCATCTACTTCACGACGGCGAAAGTGGTGCTCGGCATCTGATCGGCAAACCTGGGGCGGGTCTGGGCACGTCTACCCCGGTGCGCTGTGACGGATTGCACGGCTGTAATTTTCTGCCGTCGGTGGCGTACTTTGCCCATCCTCGTTTCGCATTCTCGCAGGACAGTGCATAGACACGTGATGACACAACTTCTTGTGCTGCACGGGGATGTCACCTACCAGTAGTAGTGTTCATGGCAAGGGAATTCGCAGGGTCCGGAAGCTGAAGAAGGGTGTGTGAGCGGAACGTGAAGCTCATTGATCGGGTTAGTGCGATCAACTGGAACCGCGTGCAGGACGAGAAGGACGCGGAGGTCTGGGATCGGCTCACCGGCAACTTCTGGTTGCCGGAAAAGGTCCCGGTCTCCAACGACATCCCGTCGTGGAGCACGTTGACCGCCAACGAGAAGCAACTCACCATGCGGGTCTTCACCGGCCTCACCCTGCTCGACACCATTCAGGGCACGGTCGGCGCGGTCAGCCTCATCCCCGACGCGATCACTCCGCACGAAGAAGCGGTGATGACGAACATCGCGTTCATGGAGTCGGTGCACGCCAAGAGCTACAGCTCCATCTTCTCCACGCTGTGCTCGACCCGGGAGATCGACGAGGCCTTCCGCTGGTCCGAGGAGAACCGGAACCTGCAGCGCAAGGCCGAGATCGTCCTCGACTACTACAACGGCGAGGACCCGCTCAAGCGCAAGGTCGCCTCCACCCTGCTGGAGTCGTTCCTCTTCTACTCCGGTTTCTACCTGCCCATGCACTGGTCCTCGCGGGCCAAGCTGACCAACACCGCCGACATGATCCGCCTGATCATCCGCGACGAGGCCGTGCACGGCTACTACATCGGCTACAAGTACCAGAAGGGCCTGGAGCTGGTCTCCGAGGCCGAGCGCGAAGAGCTCAAGGCCTACACCTTCGAGCTCCTCTTCGAGCTCTACGAGAACGAGGTCGAGTACACCCAGGACCTCTACGACGAGGTCGGCCTCACCGAGGACGTCAAGAAGTTCCTCCGCTACAACGCCAACAAGGCGCTGATGAACCTCGGCTACGAGGGCTTGTTCCCCAAGGACGAGTGCGACGTCAACCCGGCCATCCTCTCGGCCCTCTCCCCGAACGCCGACGAGAACCACGACTTCTTCTCCGGCTCCGGCTCCAGCTACGTCATCGGCAAGGCTGTGAACACCGAAGACGAGGACTGGGAGTTCTGACGGTCAGCTCCCGCCGACCCTGAACGGCAACGGCCCCGAGCGGATTCGCTCGGGGCCGTTTCGCTGTCGTTGATCGCGTTTGTCGCGTCTGTCCGCGGGGAATACCCGTGATCACGAAAAGTTCACGGTGTGGCTGGTGAACTTCGCGGTCGGTGCTCGGCCGGGTGGCGACTTCCCCACGTCATCGGGCCGAGCGCCCTACGTCAGTCGGCGACGTAGCCGTTGAGGTTGTTGCGAATGTCCTCGAGCATGGCTCGGGCGGCGGTGATGCCGCTGCCGTGCCAGATGGTGTCGTCGACGGCGAACTCGCGGCGGTCGCTGACCGCGCCGAGCTGTTTCCAGTTGTCGCCCTTCATGATCGACTTGCCGTAGGCGAGGCCGTCCTTGCCGTCGAACATGAGGAAGATGAGGTCGCCCTCGATCTTGTTGCGGTCGGCCTCGGTGCTCAGGCTGGACACGTCGAAGGAGTCGCCGCGCTGCGCCTGCGGGCGCTGCACGCCCGCGTCACCCAGCACCTGGGCGGCGAAGCTGTTGCCGCCCTGCACCTGAATCGTCTTCGGGTCGAAGCGGATCACCGACGCCTGGGTGAGCGCGGCGTTGGCGGCGATGCCGGTGTCCTTCGCGGCGGTGCGGTAGTCGTCGAGCGCCTTGGCGCCGGCCGCCTTGCGGTTCAGGGCCTCCGCGAAACCGGTGAAGGTGGCCTGCCAGCCGTGGTCGTCACCGACCAGGACGGTCGGGGCGATGGCCTTCAAGGCGTCGTAGCGCGAGCCGTCGGCGGCCGGGCCGATGATCAGATCCGGCTTCAGCTCCGCGATCTTCGCCGGATCCGGGCTGTCGACCATGCCGACCCCCGAGATCGCGGCGATCCCGCTACCCAGATATTCGGGCTGCGGTGACGGACCCGAGACCGTGGCCGCGCCGACCACCCGCTCCCACAGACCCAGCGCGCAGGCCGCGTCCAAGGCGGGCGTGGACAGCACCACGATGCGCTTGGCGTCGGCGGGGACCTCCGCGGTGCCCGCCGCGTGGGCGACGGTCCGGGTGCCCGCCGCCGAATCCGGGACGGTCGGTAGCGCGCAGGCCTTGGTGGTGTCGCGCTCGATGCCGACCACGCCCGCCCCCGCGATATTCGTGGTCGTGCGCACGATCGAGGCGGAGTTGTCATCGGTCTTCGCGCAACCCGCGAGCAGGCCGACGGACAGCAGCGTGGCCGCCGAGACCAATCCCACACTGCGCAAATGCCGCATAGGGGAAAAGGTGGGGGCGAACGTGTTTCGGGTGGAAGCAGACTCGCGCACCGGCATGCGGGGCAGCCTACAGCCGTGCCTCGCGACTCCCAATTACGACACAGAGTAGGACCCGTGGCGAGCGCCGATGGAACACGGTTTACGATCTGTCACAGCGCAAGCCACCGTCGTTCGTCATGTGCCGAACCGGACGCCGGAAGCAGCGTACGAACGATGGCATACCTGTGGAGGTTTCGTGACTGCCGTAGAACCGCGGCCGGCCAGCCTTGTGGAGGCGGCGCGGCCCTATCCTCAAAGGACGGGTCCGAAGGGATCGTTCATCTTCAAGATGGTCACCACCACGGACCCGAAGGTTCTCGGCGTCATGTACTTGGTGACCGCCATGTCCTTCTTCATGGTCGGCGGCATCATGGCGCTGCTCATGCGCGCCGAGCTGGCCCGACCGGGCATGCAGTTCCTGTCGCCGGAACAGTTCAACCAGCTGTTCACCATGCACGGCACGATCATGCTGCTCTTCTACGCGACCGCGATCGTGTTCGGCTTCGCCAACATCATCCTGCCGCTGCAGATCGGCGCCCCTGACGTGGCCTTCCCGCGTCTGAACGCGTTCAGCTACTGGCTGTACCTGTTCGGCGGCACCATGGCGACCGCGGGCTTCATCACCCCCGGCGGCGCGGCGGACTTCGGCTGGACCGCGTACACCCCGCTCTCGGACATCGTCCACTCGCCCGGCGTCGGCGCCGACCTGTGGATCCTGGGTCTGGCCGTCTCCGGTCTGGGCACCATCCTCGGTGGCGTCAACATGCTCACCACCGTGGTCTGCCTGCGCTGCCCGGGTATGACCATGTTCCGGATGCCGATCTTCACCTGGAACATCGCCGTCACCTCGGTGCTGGTGCTGCTGGCCTTCCCGCTGCTCACCGCGGCGCTGTTCGGCCTGGCCTACGACCGCCACCTGGGTGGCCACATCTACGACCCGGCCAGCGGCGGTGTCCTGCTCTACCAGCACCTGTTCTGGTACTTCGGCCACCCCGAGGTGTACATCATCGCGCTGCCGTTCTTCGGCATCGTGTCGGAGATCTTCCCGGTCTTCAGCCGTAAGCCGATCTTCGGTTACACCACCCTGGTCTACGCGACCCTGGGTATCGCGGCCCTGTCCATCGCGGTGTGGGCGCACCACATGTACGCGACCGGTGCGGTGCTGCTGCCGTACTTCTCGTTCATGACGTTCCTCATCGCGGTCCCGACCGGCGTGAAGTTCTTCAACTGGATCGGCACCATGTGGCGCGGTCAGCTCACCTTCGAGACCCCGATGCTCTGGTCGGTCGGCTTCCTGGTGACCTTCCTCTTCGGTGGTCTGTCGGGTGTCATCCTGGCCGCCCCGCCGATCGACTTCCACGTGTCGGACACCTACTTCGTGGTCGCGCACTTCCACTACGTGCTCTTCGGCACCATCGTGTTCGCCACCTTCGCGGGCATCTACTTCTGGTTCCCGAAGATGACCGGCCGCATGATGGACGAGCGCCTGGGCAAGTGGCACTTCTGGGCCACCTTCGTCGGCTTCCACACCACGTTCCTGGTGCAGCACTGGCTGGGCAACATGGGTATGCCGCGTCGTTACGCCGACTACCTGCCGAGCGACGGATTCACCACCCTGAACACCATCTCCACGATCGGTGCCTTCATCCTGGGTTCGTCGATGCTGCCGTTCATCTGGAACGTCTTCAAGTCCTACCGCTACGGCGAGGTCGTGACCGTGGACGACCCGTGGGGCTACGGCAACTCCCTGGAGTGGGCGACCTCCTGCCCGCCGCCGCGGCACAACTTCTACGAGCTGCCGCGCATCCGCTCCGAGCGTCCCGCGTTCGAGCTGCACTACCCGCACATGGTGGACCGCATGCGCGCCGAGGCCCACGTGGGCTGGGGCACCAAGTCCCACAATGTGCACGAGCTGGAGAAGGCGTCGCACTAGTCGCCTGACAGCCGGAACATCCAACGCGGCACCCGTCTTCGGACGGGTGCCGCGTTGCGTTGCGGGGTGGGTGGTCCACCGGCGCGTTTCGGGGGCCGACCGGATGGCGATGGCCGCGGCGCGCTTTCATGGTCGGGTGACGGAGGATGCGGGACTGCGGACCAACTGGTCGGACTCGATGGGGTTGCGGGCGCCGATCGTGAACGCGCCCATGGGCGGCGTCGCCGGGGGCAGGCTCGCGGTCGCCGTCGCGGCGGCCGGGGGACTGGGCATGATCGGCATGGGCAGCGCGGGCTCCGTCGAGGCGCTCGAACGGGAGCTGGCCGCGGCCGCCCTCGCATGCGAACTTCCCGGGCTCGAGCGGGAACTGATGGGGAGCGCGGCAGCGCCCGCACCCGGCCCGATCGGAATCGGCCTGGTCGACTGGGTGGCGGCGGCCCGGCCGGGACTGCTCGACCTCGCCCTCGCCGCGAAACCCGCCCTGCTGTCGGTGAGCTTCGGGACCGATCTGTCGTGGGCCGCCCGCGCCCGCGAAGCCGGAATCCGGACGGCGACACAGATTTACACCGTCGAGGACGCTCGGCGCGCCCGCGACGCCGGGATCGACGTGCTGGTCGCGCGCGGTCTCGAGGGCGGCGGGCACGGTGCGCCCGAGCTGGCCACGCTGCCATTGCTGGAAGCGGTGCTCGACACCGTGCCCGGCCCGGTGCTGGCGGCAGGTGGCATCGGCTCGGCGCGGGGAGTGGCCGCGATGCTCGCCGCGGGGGCCGCGGGAGTATGGCTGGGCACCGCGCTGGCGGCCGGCGAGGAATCGCTGCTCTCGCCGGGTGGCCGTCGCGCGCTGCTCGCGGCCCGGGGCACCGACACCATCGTCACGCGGGTCTTCGACGTCGGCATGGAACTGCCGTGGCCGCAGCGCTTTCCGGCCCGGGTGCTGCGCAACGACTTCACCGAGCGCTGGCACGACCGGATCGACGAGTTGTCGGTGACGACCGCCGCCCCTCCCGAACCGGCCGGCGATGCCGCGCCCGCGCACGCTGAACAGGCCGCGGCCGCGCGGGCCGAGCTGGCCGCCGCCAACGCCGCCGACGATCCGCGGATCGCGCCGGTCGACGCGGGGCAGGGGGTCGGGCTGGTGACGGCGGTGCGGCCCGTCGCCGAGATCCTGGACGAATTGTGTTCCGGCGCCGCACGCCTGCTCGCGGAAGGCCGGCACTGACCCTCGCCTGTGGGGGCGCTGAGCACCACCGACGTGATGCCCGCCACCGTGGGCGGACGTCGGCGCGGTCCGTGGAACGCCGACCTGACAGAATGAGCTGCCGCCGCATGTCGGGGGATCACCAGCCGCAGGGACTAAGGAGTCATCGATTGAGCGCGTCTGACACGACGGTTCTGGTCACGGTCACCGGACCCGACAAGCCGGGCGTCACGTCGGTGCTACTCGCCGCACTGGCCAACAACGGGGTCAGTCTGCTGGACGTGGAGCAGGTCGTCATTCGCGGCCGCCTCACCCTGGGTGTGCTGGTGTCGTGTCCCACCGATCCCGAGGGGCTGCAGGATCAGCTCGAGGACGCCATGGCCTCCATCGGCATGAACGTCGATGTGGAGATCGGGGCGAGCGCCGTGTCGGGCGCGAAGCTGTCCACCCACGCGGTCGTGGTGCTGGGTTCGCCGGTCACCGCCCGCGCCTTCAGCGCCATCGCGCGCAAGCTGGCCGCGCTGGGCGTGAACATCGATTCGATTCGCGGCATCGCCGACTACCCGGTGACGGGTCTGGAGCTGCTGGTCACCGTGCCCGCCGCCGACGCGGACACCGAGACCGCGCTGCGCACCACGCTGTCCGCGGTGGCCGCCAAGGAGAGCGTGGACGTGGCGGTCGAGAAGGCCGGTCTGGCGCGACGGGCCAAGCGGCTCATCGTGTTCGACGTGGACTCCACCCTGATCCAGGGTGAGGTGATCGAGATGCTGGCCGCGCACGCCGGCGTCGAGGACGAGGTCCGCCAGGTCACCGAGGCCGCCATGCGCGGCGAGATCGACTTCGCCGAATCCCTGCGCCAGCGCGTCGCCACTCTGGCCGGGCTGGACGCCTCGGTCATCGACGAGGTCGCCGAGCGCATCGAGCTCACCCCCGGCGCCCGCACCACCATTCGCACCCTGCGCCGCCTGGGCTTCCGCTGCGGCGTGGTCTCCGGCGGTTTCCGTCAGGTCATCGAGCCGCTGGCGCACGAGCTGGAACTGGACTTCGTGCAGGCCAACACGCTCGAGATCCGCGACGGCAAGCTGACCGGCGCGGTGACCGGGGAGATCGTGGATCGGGCCGCGAAAGCCGTTGCGCTGCGCCGGTTCGCGGCCGAGACGGGCGTGGCGATGGAGCAGACCGTCGCGGTCGGCGACGGCGCGAACGACATCGACATGCTCAATGCCGCCGGGCTCGGTATTGCGTTCAACGCCAAGCCGGCGCTGCGCGAGGTGGCCGACGCGGCGCTGTCGCATCCGTTCCTGGACGCGGTGCTGTTCATCCTCGGCGTCACCCGCGACGAGGTGGAGGCGGCCGACGCCCGCGACGGCGGCATTCGCCGCGTGCCGCTGCCGCACTGAAGTTTGTGAGTGGCGTCCGTTAGTTCGGGTATATCCGGCTAGTTGGCCGCAACGCGTCCAATTCGCTTGCGCCACTCGGAGCTCCGCTCTCGGTACCGTGGTCGGAGACCCGGCCACGACCGAAGGAGACCGCGTGCGCCTGCGTATGCCGCTGGTGATGGTGACGGCGGGCCTCGCGCTGGCCGGCTGCGGCAGTTCCGGTTCGAACGAGGCGACACCGCTGTCCGCCACCAGCGTCGCGGTCACCACCGCGGCGTCACCGACCGCGCACGCGGCCGAGCGGATCGGCGCCGACGCCGACGGCAAGGACGTGAGTCTGGAAGTGGGCCAGGGGCTGATCGTCACCCTCGAGGCCAATCCGACCACCGGATACGCCTGGCAGGTCGGTGAACTGGACCAGAAGGTGGTGAAGCCGAACGGCTCTCCGGACTACGAGCAGGACTCGAATCCGGACGGCAAGGTCGGCGTGGGCGGCAAGTCGGTGCTGAATTTCGTGGCGGCCGCACCCGGCTCCACCACGTTGAGCCTGTCGTACATGCGCGCCTGGGAACAGGGCGTGGAGCCCGCCAAGCGTTTCACCGTGAACGTGACGGTGCGTTAGAACGTCGTTGTAGGAGAAGTTGTGTCGAGCGTTGGATCCACCATCGATGCCGGTTTCGAGGCCAGGCACGCGGAGCTGGCCAAGGGGTACGGCGGCGGGGGCGATCCCGCCGACCCGGCGCTGGTCCAGGCCATGCAGATGGTGCTGCACATCCCCAAGAACGACCCGCCCGCGCGTTCGGCGCTGCTGGCCGCCGCCGCCTCGGCGGTGGTGGCGCTGTGCCTGGACGAGCGGGTCGGGCCCGGGGGCGAGTGGGAGGAACGGTATTTGACGTGGAAACACTCACGAATCCGCAAGGTGGCGCGGCGGGCTCGGGGCGCGCAGTGGCTGGCCGCGCAGGAAGTCGACGGTGTGACAGTCGAATTCGCGGGCGCGCAGGCGCGGGCGCTGGTGCCGGGCCCGGTCGGCGAGGTGGATCCGCGGATTCGCCGACTCCAGATCAGTGGCACCGAGCTTCCGGTCGAGGAAGAGATCGCAATCGATCCGGAATTTCCGGTGCTATGGGTGGACGCGGAATTGGGTATGACTGTGGGGAAGGCAGCGGCACAGGTAGGGCATGCGAGCATGCTGCTCGCAGGCGCCCTCCCGGTGCGGCAGGCGTATGCGTGGGCCGGCACCGGATTCCGGTGCACCGTCGCGGAGGCCGACCCGGGGCACTGGGCGGAGTTGCAGCGGCGGGTGGCCCGGGGCGACGCGGTGGCGGTGCGCGATGCCGGGTTCACGGAGGTGGCTCCCGGATCGACGACCGTGATCGCGGTGCCGTAGTTCGGGCGGCGTGGGAGCGAATGTTCGGATGGCGCACTAGCGAAACCGAATGGTCGGCGTGCTGACCCATATGGGCAGCGCGTATCGACTTCCCCGACCGGGTGGGCAAGGATCGATTCACGAGTTTCCTCGAAAGGAAACCACGAAATGACAACATTGCTGGTTGTTCTCATCGTGTGGATAGTGCTCTCGATCCCGGTGGCACTGATCCTGGCGCGGATGTTTCGCTCCACCAGGGCCGACGCGCGAGACCGCGGAATGAGCGACGCCGAACGTGACCTATCGGAATTCGATAGCGGCGCCCACGAAATCGCTTATCGTCCCCATACTTCCGGAGAGGACACGCCCCGGGTTTACCCACCACGTTGACGATCGTCCAGTGCGGTGGGCCAAGATGGACCCCGTGCCGCAACCGGATCCCGATCTGCTCATCGATTTCAACGACGTCACCGTCCGACGTTCCGGACATACCCTGGTCGGTCCGGTCACCTGGCAGGTGGAATTGGACGAACGCTGGGTGGTGCTGGGCCCCAATGGCGCGGGCAAGACCTCGCTGCTGAGGATGGCCGCCGCCGAGATGCATCCCACCTCCGGTGTCGCCAATCTGCTCGGCGAGACGCTCGGGCGGGTCGACATCAACGAACTACGCCCGCGCATCGGAATCTCCTCCGCCGCCATCGCCAGCCGGGTGCCGATCGACGAGAAGGTCTCCGATCTGGTGGTGTCGGCCGGTTACGCGGTGATGGGCCGCTGGCGTGAGCGGTACGACGATATGGATACCGACCGGGCTGTAGACATTCTGGAAAGCCTGGGCGCGGAACACCTTTCCGACCGCACCTACGGGACGCTCTCCGAAGGCGAGCGCAAGCGGGTGCTCATCGCCCGCGCGCTGATGACCGACCCGGAACTGCTGCTGCTCGACGAACCCGCCGCCGGACTCGATCTGGGCGGCCGCGAGGAACTGGTCGAACGGCTCGGCGATCTGGCCGCCGACCCGGACGCGCCCGCCACCGTCCTGGTCACCCACCACGTGGAGGAGATCCCGCCGGGCTTCACCCACGGCCTGCTGCTCAATGAGGGCGCGGTGGTCGCGCAGGGTTTGCTCACCGATGTGCTGACTTCGGAGAACCTGAGTGAGGCGTTCCGGCAGTCGATTCAGCTGGATCGCATCGACGGCCGCTATTTCGCCCGCCGCAGCCAGCGCTTCGGCCGTCATCGCAATCGCTGATCCGGTTTTCCCGCAACCTGTCTCGCGACCGTCGGCGCGCTGCGATTGCATCGTCCGGAGCTGCCGGGCAAACTGTCCGCAACTGCCGCTGACGGAGGGAGCTGGCTGTGGGCCGGACCAACGGTGCCTTCGCTACCCGCAACGCGGGCCCCATCGCGTCCCGGGGCACCGGTGCGATCGCGATCCTCGCCGTCGCCCTCGCCGCGGCCGGATGCGTCGCCGATCCACCGGCAGCCCAGCAGGTTTCGAAGTCGCACGCCGCCGAAACCCTCGGCAAGGCCGCGGTGCCCGCGGACCTGAACGGTAAGACGGTGCAGCTCAGCTACGACGTCGGCTCGGGCGGCACCATCACCTTCGCCGCCGACGGGCGCACCGTCACCTACACCGCCGCCGACACCGGCCGCCGGACCAGCGCCCCGGTCGCGGTCGCGGCCGTCGAGGCGGGCGTCTTCCTGGTTACCTGGACCGACGACGCCGGTGAGGTGGTCAGCCAGGTGCAGGACTACCGGACCGGCCGGGTCGAGGGCACCTGGACCCGCCGCCCCGACCCCGCCGGGCCGCCCGTCATCGAAACCCGCACCGGATCAGTGCATTTGACCGAGTGAAACCCGGCCTGCGGCGCACCTGACCGAGGCATTCCGCGGGAATCGGGGCATTCGGCCGAACGGCCCGGCAAACCGAACCGGCTTATGTTATTTCGCTCGGGTAAGGGTTATGGTGCGAAATGTGAGCGAGACAGTTGCACAGCCCGGATCCCAGCCCGCCGCCCGTCCGGTCAAGGACGCGTCCACGGTCATGCTGGTGCGCGACGGTGCGCACGGGCCCGAGGTGTTCCTGCAGCGCCGGGTCGGCGAGATGGCGTTCGCGGCCGGCATGACCGTCTTCCCCGGTGGCGGCGTCGACCCCTCCGACGCGTCGGTCGCCCTGGACTGGGCCGGACCCGACGCGGACTGGTGGGCCGAGGCCTTCGGCATCGACGCGGGTCGCGCCCAGGCGTTGGTGTGCGCGGCCGTGCGCGAGACCTTCGAGGAATGCGGCGTGCTGCTGGCCGGGCCGACCGCCGACACCGTCGTCACCGACACCGCCGTCTACGCCGAGGCCCGCGGTCAGCTCGAAGGCCGCGAGCTGTCCTTCGCCGAATTCCTCACCCGCGAGAACCTGGTGCTGCGCGCCGATCTGCTGCGGCCCTGGGACAACTGGATCACCCCGGTGATCGAGCCGCGTCGCTACGACACCCGCTTCTTCGTCGCCGTGCTGCCGCAGGGTCAGCTCGCCGACGGCGCGACCTCCGAGGCCGAGGTCGTCTCCTGGTGCACCCCCGCCGAGGCCATCCGCCGCTGGCACGAGGGCACCGACGTGCTGCTGCCGCCGACTTGGACCCAGCTCGCGGCCCTGGGCGAATTCGCTTCCACCGCCGAGATTCTCGCGGCCGACCGGACCATCGCCCCGATCATGCCGGTCTACGACCCCGAGGCAGACGGCCCGGCGCTGGCGTTCCCGAACGCCGACCGCTACTTCGCGGAGCTGCCGAAGAACGCGCGCATCCGGGGTTCGCAGCGGCCGGAGTAGTCCGGCGCGGGGCATGGCGGTCGCGGCCGGGGCCGGGCGGCGGGACACCGTACGCGGCGCCCGGGCTAATGTGATCGGCTGTGGCCGAATTCGTGACCGTGGACCGGGGTGTGGCAGAGGGTGTCGCGGTACTCCGCATCGCCCGCCCGCCGATGAATCTGATCGATCTGCAGGTGGCGCTCGAGGTGTCGGCCGCTGCCGACGCGATCGCCGCCGACGCGTCGATCGCGGCCGTGGTGGTCTACGGCGACGAGCGGGTCTTCAGCGCCGGCGACGAGCTGGCCGAGCTGGCCCGCCTCACCCCGGAGCAGGCGCAGGCCATGGTCGCGGACTTCCAGTCGGCGCTGGGCTGCCTGGCCCGGCTGCCGCAGCCGACCGTCGCCGCCATCAGCGGCTACGCGCTGGGTTCGGGCCTGGAGCTGGCGCTGGCCGCGGATCGCCGGATCATCGGCGACAACGTGAAACTGGGTCTGCCGCAGATCAAGGCGGGCCTGATCCCGCTCGCCGGCATCCGCCGCCTGAGCCTGCTGATCGGCCCGTCGGCCGCGAAGGATCTGGTGTACAGCGGCCGCTTCGTGGACCACGAGGAGGCCGCGGCGCTGGGTCTGGTCGACGAGGTGGTCGCGCCCGACGATGTCTTCGCCGCCGCCCTGCGCTGGGCGCGGCAGTTCGTGGGTGGTCCGGGCACCGCGCTGGCGGCCGCGAAACGGGTCTTCGAGGCGGGTACGCACGGCCATGATCGGGCGCGTCGGGAGTGGTCGGAGTTGTTCGGCACACCGGATCAGCAGGTTGGAACACGTTCTTATTTGGTCGACGGTCCGGATGCGGCCCCGTTCACGTCCCGTTCAGTGGCCCGATAACACCCCTCACCGGGCTATTCATTAGGCTAGCCTGCATGACAGTTGGTCCTGAAGACCCCGCGCCGAACCCGCACGCCACCGAGGCCGAGGTCCAGGCCGCGTATAGCGACAACAAGCTCGCCCAGGTCCTGTATCACGACTGGGAAGCCGAGACCTACGACGACAAGTGGTCGATCTCCTACGACGAGCGCTGCATCGAATACGCCCGGGGTCGCTTCGACGCCGTCGCCCCCAGCTCCGAGCAGCCCTACGAGCGGGCCCTCGAACTCGGCTGCGGCACCGGCTTCTTCCTGCTGAACCTGATGCAGGGCGGCGTGGCCAAGCGTGGCTCGGTCACCGACCTGTCGCCGGGCATGGTCAAGGTCGCCACCCGCAACGGCCAGAACCTGGGCCTGGACGTGGACGGCCGGGTCGCCGACGCCGAGACCATCCCGTACGAGGACGACACCTTCGACCTGGTCGTCGGTCACGCCGTGCTGCACCACATCCCCGACGTGGAACTGGCGCTCAAGGAATGCCTGCGCGTGCTGAAGCCGGGCGGCCGCTTCGTGTTCGCCGGTGAGCCGACCACCATCGGCAACATCTACGCCCGCCGGCTGGGTCAGGCCACCTGGAAGGTCACCACCACCGTCACCAAGCTGCCGTTCCTGAGCGGCTGGCGTCGCCCGCAGGCCGAGCTCGACGAGTCCTCGCGCGCGGCCGCCCTCGAGGCCGTCGTCGACCTGCACACCTTCGACCCCTCCGACCTGGAGCAGATGGCCCGCAACGCGGGCGCCGTCGAGGTGCAGGCCAAGACCGAGGAATTCGCCGCCGCCCTGTGGGGCTGGCCGGTCCGCACCTTCGAGGCCGCCGTGCCCGAGGAGAAGCTGACCATGCGCTACCGCCTGGCCCAGTACAAGGCGTGGCTGGCGTTCTCCGCTCTCGACGAGAAGGTGCTGCGCCACGTGGTGCCCCGCCAGTTCTTCTACAACGCCATGATCACCGGCGTGAAGCCCGGCACGTCCGCCAAGTAGGCCGACTCCACGAAATCCCGTGGGCTACACCTTCACTCGCGACGACATCGCCTACCTCTCCAGTGCCGCCGGCGCGGCGGCCCTGGCCGAGGTGGGCGATGTCGCGCTGTCGTCCGCCTCGCTGCTCAAGGATCTGGAACGGATCCGCCGCGGCCACGGCGACCGCGCCGCGGCCCTGGTCGAAACCGTCCGCCTGCGCCGCCGGGCCACCGCCAAACTGGCGGACGCGGACGACTGGCTCTTCACCGACGACGCCCTGCAACAGGCGACCCCGTCCGCGGTGGCCCGGCACCGCGCCCAGCGGCTCGCGGGCCGCACCGTCCACGACGTCACCTGCTCGATCGGCGCGGAACTGGCCGCCCTCGCCGAGGTCTGCCCCGCGGTCCTCGGCAGCGACCTCGACGAGGTCCGCCTGGCCATGGCCGCCCACAACCTCGGCGTTCGAAAGGTGTTGCTGGCCAAGGCGGATGCCCTGGTCCCGTGCAGCACCGCCGAGGTGGTGATCGCCGACCCGGCCCGGCGCGCCGATGGCCGCCGCACCCACGACCCGGCCAAACTCCAGCCGCCCCTGCCCGACCTGCTCACCGCCTACGCGGGCCGCGACCTGGCCGTGAAGTGCGCTCCCGGACTGGATTTCGACACCCTCGGCTGGGCCGGGGAAGTCGAGGTGGTGTCCCTCGACGGCGCGGTGCGCGAAGCCTGCCTGTGGTCAACGGGTTTGGCCGAGCCCGGCGTCACCCGCCGCGCGACGGTGCTGTCCGCCACCGCGGCCCCGTGGACCCTCACCGACACCGCCCCCGACGACATCCCCGAGCGCGAGCCGGGGGAGTGGATCGTCGACCCCGACGGCGCGGTGGTCCGCGCCGGCCTGGTCCGCCACTACGCCGCGAAACACGACCTGTGGCAACTGGATCCGCGCATCGCCTACCTCACCGGTGACAAGGTCCCCGACGGCGTCCGCGGCTTCCGCATCCTCGACCGCATGGAATTCCGCGAGAAGCCCCTGCGCGCCGAACTCCACCGCCGCGACTGCGGGCCCCTCGAAATCCTCACCCGCGGAGTCGATATCGACCCCGACGCCCTCCGCGCCCGCATCAAGCCCCGCGGCAAGATCCCGCACACCCTGGTCGTCACCCGAATCGGCCGCACGGCAACGGTTTTCCTCTGCGCCACCCCCTAGCGGCGGTCACCCCTGATAGGTGGTGTGCGTCGGCCGCATGACCAGCACCACGCGGTCGGGGTGGTCGCCCACCGGCTTCTCGTAGGGCAGCCCGTAGCGCTGTGCCAGGACATCGAAGAACTCGCCCTCCGGATCGGCGTCGACGCGCTCGATGACGCCGCGGATCTCCAGGTAGCGGTAGGGGGCCTCCGGATCGTTGATGCTGACCGCCACATGCGGGTCGCGCGCGGTGTTGCGGTGCTTGGCCCGGGTGGTGGTCGTGGTGAAGCGCAGGAACTCCCCGTCCCAGAGCTGCCAGATCGGCGTGACCTGGGGCGTGCCATCGGGATTCAGGGTGGCCAGGTGCGCGAACAGCGGGCGGGTGAGCAGGTCGGTGTACTTCTCGGGAATCACGGTGTGGGACATGCGCATGCCTTCCGAACGATAGAGACGACATCTGAGTACGAGAGCGAAGATAGATTAGAGGTCTAATAACAGTCAAGGTTCGAACAATGGCGTGAGCTATCATGCCGAGGTGACGTCGATGCCGGTCGAAGAACGCCTGGGGAGCTACATCAAGCGCGCCGAACAGGCGCTGATGGGCGCGAAGAACGCCGCTCTCAAGCCCACGGGCGTGACCATCCCGCAGTACGCGGCCCTCTACGTCCTCAGCGAGAATCCCGGCATCTCGGCCGCCGAACTGGCCCGCCGCTGCGGCGTCACCCCGCCCACCATGAACACCGTGCTGACCAACCTGCGCGACCGCGGCCTCATCGAACGCACCCCGCACGCCTGGCACCGCAATGTGCTCGAGACCAGCCTCACCGACGAGGGCCGCAAGGTGATGCGCGCTGCCGACAAACGCGCGGTCCCGGTGGAACGGGCGCTCGCCGCGGAGTTCACCGAGGCCGAATCCGCCGCCCTCATGGCGATGCTCGAACGCGCCGCCATCGTCCTAGACGGGGTCCGCCCGGACTGACTCCTACCCGCCGCTGACCGCGTCGAAGTTCGCGACGAATCTGGTGAGCAATCGTGCGAATTCGGCGCGTTCCGGATCGGGCCAGTCCGCCGTGGCCGCCGTGAACGCGGCACGGCGATGGGTGTGCGCGTGATCGGCCCGCTCGACGCGGCCGGGCTCGACGTCGCCCTGGCCCCGTTCCTGAACGCGCAAGAGCCCACGGCCGCACCGTATGTCGGCGCGCTGGTGGACCGCGGCTGGGTCGCGCCGACCGACGCCGGAACCTACGTGCTGACCCAGGAAGGCGTCGAGACGCACGCGAAACTGCTGGAGCGCATCCAGATTCAACGCGCGGCCGTCACCGCGGGCCTCACCGACGACGACTACCGCACGCTGCTCGATCTCCTGCAGCGTGTTTCGGCCAACGTCGACGCGTTCGCGTCGACGCTGCGCTAGTGGCCGCTACTTCTTCTCCGGCTTGAAGACGAAGAGTTCGCCGATGCGAGTGGTGACCACGACTTCGCCCTTGTCGCCGATGGAGGTGGCGACGGTGGTGCCCTCGGCCCCCGGCAGGTCGTTGGACTGGATGGTGGCGCCGGAGCGGGTGTCGAAGGTGACCAGGGTCAGCTTGTCGCCGATCGGGGCGACGGTGTAACCGGTGCCGCCGGCGGTCTGGACGGGCCGACCGCGGAGTTCGAGATCCTTACGCTCCCAGGCGATGTCGGCGGTGTCGCCCTGATCGCGCAGCGCCATCAGGTGGCCTTCGTCGCCGGCGGGGATCAGCAGGCCGTCGGCGACGGAGATGCCGCCGCGGGCCGGGAAGCCCAGGTCCCGAGTCCATTTGGTGCGGCCGGTGGCGGCGTCCACGGCCATCAGGCGGTTGGTGTTGTCGCCGATGTAGACGGTGGCGCCGTCCGCGGACAGGGCGGGGCTGGTGGCGCTGCCCTGGTTCAGCATCTTGGCGTCCCAGTCGACGCGGACTTCCTTGCCGTCGTAGGTGAGCGCGACCAGGTCGGCCTGGCCGTCGCCCGGCTTCCACACGGTGGCGTAGAAGCGGCCCGACTTCTGGTCCACCGCCGACACATTCGCGACCGGGCACTGCGGGCCGCCGGTCGCGCAATCCTCGAGACCCTGGCCGTCCGGCGGGCGGCTCAGCGCCGGGTTGGTCAGGAAGTCGGGCTCACCGAGCAGCTGGGAGGTGGGGACCTGGCGGGCGCCGGTCTGCCGGATCAGGACGTCCACCTGCCCGGACTGGGTGACGGACAGGACTTTTCCGTCACCGGTGAACTGCACCGAGACCGGCGTCCCGGCGGCGGGGGTGCGCCAGCGGGGCTGCCCCAGATTGTTGAAGGAGTTCACCCCGCCGTCGTCGCCGGCGTACACATTGCCGGTGCCGTCCACCGCGGCGCCGCCGGCGATGGCGCTGGGGCCCATCGGATTGCAGAAACGCTTACGGCCCGTCGGCATCTGGAACGAGACGATGTTGCACCCGTTGGTGCGGGTGGTGACATACAGCTGCCCGTCGCCGCCGATGGTCACCGGCTGCGCGACCGGACCGCCCACGGGCCGAGACCAATTCAAGGCCAGATTCCGGGACCCGGTGACCGCGCTCGACCCGCTGTTGCGGGCATCCCCGAACGCCATCGGCCAGCCCTTGCCGGGACCGACGCCGATATCGTCGACCTTGGTGCTGCCGTACGAGCACGCCGTCAGCGCGAACAACCCGGCGCCCGCCAAGGCCAGCGCCTTGGCCCCGGTGCTCGAGCGTCGATCACGTCCGGTCCGCCGCCTGCCGTTTCGCACCTGCTGGTGTCCCTTCTGCCAGTACGGAAGTCTGAGGATTGTCGCCGGGTTGCTACAGCCGGAGCACAGCCTACTTTCGTGCCCCGCGCAGGGGACGGATACCCTCGTTGAAACGACCGGTGAACACAGGGAGTAGTTCGTGACGAGCATGTGGGGCGCACCGTTGCGCTCGCGTTGGCGGGTTCGCGCCGCCGGGATCCGGAGCAGGCCCGTTTCCTCACGCCCGCGTCTCTGAAGTGGGTTCTCGCCAACCGCGCCTACACGCCCTGGTACCTGGTGCGCTACTACCGGCTGTTCAAGTTCAAGATGGCCAACCCGCACATCGTGCTGCGCGGCATGGTCTTCCTGGGCAAGAACGTGGAAGTCCACGCCACCCCGGAACTGGCCCGGCTCGAGATCGGCCGCTGGGTGCACATCGGCGACGGCAATGCCATTCGCTGCCACGAGGGTTCGCTGCGCATCGGCGACAAGGTTGTGTTCGGCAAGGACAACGTCGTCAACACCTACCTCGACATCGAGATCGGCGAATCCACCCTGGTCGCCGACTGGTGCTACATCTGCGACTTCGACCATGTCACCGACGACATCAACCTGCCCATCAAGGATCAGGGCATCGTGAAGTCGCCGGTCCGCATCGGCCCCGACACCTGGATCGCCGCCAAGGTCACCGTGCTGCGCTCCACCCGCGTCGGCCGCGGCTGCGTGCTGGGCGCGCACGCCGTCGTCAAGGGCGACTACCCCGACTACGCCATCTGTGTCGGCGCTCCCGCCCGCGCGGTCAAGAACCGCAAGGAAACCTGGGACGCCGCCGCCGAGGCCCGTGCCGCCCACATGGCGGCCCTCGCCGACATCGAACGCAAGAAAAGCGGTATCGCGGCGTCCTGACGCTGTCGCCCCGCGCAGGTAGGTTCACGGCCATGCACCAGTACGCCGCCTTCCTGCGCGGGATCATGCCGACCAACCCCAACATGCGCGGCGAGAAGCTGCGCGGCGTGTTCGAGGGTCTCGGCTTCGCCAAGGTCAGCACCCTGCTGGCCAGTGGCAATGTCGTCTTCCGGTCCGACGACACGAACGTGCCGGCCCTGGAATCGAAGATCCAGCAGGCCTTGACCGCCGAACTGGGCATCCCCGGCGGCACCCTGATCCGCACCCGCGCCCAACTCCAGGCGCTCGTCGACTCCGATCCTTACGCGGGTCTCACCCACGGCCGCGAGACGTATCTGACGGTCACCTTCGTCCGAGAACACCCGAAGTCCATACCCGACTTCCCCGAAGGCTCCCCGGTCCGCGTGGTCCGCTACGACAAGCCCGCCGCCGCGTTGCTCACCGTCATCGACAACACCGACCCCAGCACCACCGGCTTCATGCAGACCATCGAGAAGGCCTGGGGCAAGGACATGACCACCCGCACCTACCTCACCGTCCAGAAGGCCCTGAAAAAGATGGACGCCTAGGGTTTTCGCCGACCGGTGGCGCGCGATAGCGTGGCCTGGTGACTCTCGGTTCTCGAGCTGTACTGGCGGGTCTGGCCTCGTGCGCGCTGGTGGGGTCGTGCGCGGCGACCGCGCAGGCGACGCCGTCGAACGGCGTCACGGGGGTGATCATCTCGCGCACCACCATCGGTGACACCGACTACATACTGCGTGAAATCACCATCGCCCCAGGCGGTTCCACCGGGTGGCACTACCACGACGGCACGCTGTACGCGGTGCTGCGGCAGGGCGAGCTGAGTCATTACGGCGCGGATTGCGCGATCGATCAGGTCGGCGGGGCGGGTACCGCGTTCGTGGAGCGGGCCGGTCTCGGGAACGTGCATCTGGAACGGAATCTGGGCACCGAGGCGCAGATCCTCGACGTGCTCTATGTGCTGCCCGCGGGCAGTCCGCTGTCCGAGGACGCCCCGAACCCGGGCTGCGCGTTCGACTGACGGGCCCGCGACGAACAGGGCCTCGAATTAGAACTCGTTCCAATTCGAGGCGCAGGGGTGTCCGTCCGAAATTTCCCGAACCCGGCCGCTCAGTACGGCTGGTTCGGATCCCGTTCGGGCAGTGGACGTTCCGAGATGACCGGCCGTCCGACGGGGTTGCGCACGCGACGCTTCGCGCCCTGGTAGACCAGCGCGGTTTCCTCGGCCACCACATCCCATGCGAAGTCCGCGGTGAGTCGTTCGCGGGCGGCCCAGGCGCGATCCTGTGCGGCGGACGCATCGTCGAGCACCGAAATGACCGCTTCCGCAACGCCGTTCACGTCCGCCGGTTCGAAGGACGCGCCGGTGACGCCGTCGGTGACGAGGTCGCCGAGCCCGCCGGCGGTGGAGGTGATCAGCGGGGTACCGGCCGCCGCGGCCTCCAGCGCCACGATGCCGAACGGCTCGTAGCGGCTGGGCAGCACGATGGCGTCGGCGCTGTGCAGCCAGCCGAGCAGATCGGTGTGGTCGAGCTTGCCGACGAAATTGACCGCGCGGGCCACCCGGTGGGCGCGCGCCCGCTCACGCAGCCAATCGAACTGGGTGCCGATACCGGCCACGGTGAGGGTGGTGCCGGGGTGCGCCTTGCGGATGCGCGGCAGCGCGGCGATGGCGTCCTGGATGCCCTTCTCGTATTCGAGGCGGCCGACGTAGAGCAGTCGCGGCGGCCCGGAGCGCGGCGCGCGCTCACGGAAGGTCCACGCGCCCACGTCGATACCGTTGCGGATCACCGTCATCGGCACCTTCTCGGCGCCGTAGAGCCGGTGCACCTCGTCCTTCATGGACTCCGAACAGGTGATGAGCGCGTCGGATTCGTGCGCCAGCCACCACTCCACCGAGTGCACCTGCCGGTTCACCCGCCCCGACACCCAGCCGCTGTGGCGGCCCGCCTCGGTGGCGTGAATGGTGGAGACCAGCGGCACGTCGTAGTACTCGGCCAGGGTGATGGCCGGGTGCGCGACCAGCCAGTCGTGGGCGTGCACCACGTCGGGCGTCCAGCCCTCGCCGATGCCCGGCTTGTCGAGCGCGATCCCGGCCCGCACCATGGCGTGTCCCATGGCCAGGGTCCAGGCCAGCATGTCCTCGCCGAAGTCGAAGACCGGCGGATCCTCGGCGACGGCCACCACCAGCACGCGCTCCTCGATGAAGGAGTGCGTCGGGTGGGTGGTGCCGTCGGTGCCCATCGGCCGGCGCGCCAGCACGACGACTTCGTGCCCGGCGGCGGCCAGCTCGACGGCCAGGTGATGGACGTGGCGGCCCAGCCCACCGACTACGACGGGTGGGTACTCCCACGACACCATCAAGATCTTCATGCGGGTCCTTCTGAAGCGGGGCCGAGCCTGCGCGCATCGAGCGCGGGGAAGAGTCCGTCGGCCGGATACCATCCTGCCGCCAACTGACCCGCTTTGGCGAGTTGCCCGGCCGCCACCGCGGCCGCGATCTCGCGCACGGCGTGCGCGTGTTCATGGGCTCGGTCACGCGCGTAGCCGGCCGCAGAATCCTTCGACACCATGAACGCCCAGTCGCTGGAGACGGCCAGAATCGCCTCCCGCAGCAGCTGGTCGGCAACCGGGTCGCGCAGGCCGGTGGCGTCGACCCGCATCTTGTCGATGGTGTCCAGCGCCAGCCGCACCACCTCGGCGTTCAACTCGACCAGATCCGCGACCTGATCCCCGGCCCACACCCGCCAGTCCTTGCCCGAACCCCAGGAGGAATCGGCCAATTCGACGGGTTCGCCCACGTAACCGCGGGCCCGGGCATCGGCGAGGGTGCCGACGGTGACCCCGGCCTCGGGCAGTGCGCGCAGCACCTGTTCGAGCCACTGCGGGCCCTCGTGCCACCAGTGCCCGAACAGTTCGGTGTCGAACGCGGCCACCACCAGGGCCGGCCGTCCGATGCGCTCCGACTCTGAAATCAGTCGTTCGCGCACGGTCGCCACGAAGTCCGCGACGTCCTTCTCGATGGCCGCCGACGCGAGCGCGGGATCGTAAGGAGCCTTGTCAGGGCCGGAGACGGTCTTGCCGGTGACGCGCGCCGGCTTCAATCCGGTGGCGTGGTCGTAGTGATGGAAATCACGGTAGTAGGGCTGCCCGGGTAACCGGATTTCGGCGACCAGACGCGATAACTAACCGCGAGATCGCGACCGAAGGCCACCACATCCGAATCCCACACCGGCCGTCCCAGGGTGGTGTCGCCGCGCAGCGCGGGACCGTCCACCATGAAATGCGAGATGCCGACCTTGTCGTAGGTCCGCTCCATGCCCGGGGTGAACCCGCACTCGGGAGCCCAGATGCCCGACGGCGTGTGCCCCCAGCGCGCCCGCGCGTCCGCGAGTCCCTCGACCAGTTCGTATTCGCGCAGTCGCCAATCCAGCAGCGGCTGGAACGGATGCGACAGCGGCCCGCCCAGCAATTCGATGGCCTCGGCGTCGATGAGCTCGCGCCACACCGGCGAGGCGCCGTGCATCCAGCGCGTCTCGAAATCGTCGAGAGCCGCTGCGGCGAGCCGATGTTCGTGCCCGCCGAGCGCGGTGTTGCCCGCCATGGAGGCTTCGTCGGCGCGTAGCCGCCAGTTGCCGAGCCAGTGATGCATGCCCTTGAGGCAGTGCGGATCGTCGAGCTGCGCGGCCAGCACCGGCGTGATCCCGAGGCTGATCAGATGCGAACGGCCCTCGGCGGCAAGGGTTCTCAGCACCTTCGCGACGGGCAGGTAGGACGCCGCCCAGGACTGGTAGAGCCACTCCTCGCCGACCGGCCACCGCCCGTGGTGGGCCAGCCACGGCAGGTGCGAGTGCAGGACCAGCGTGAATTGGCCCGGCACCGGGGAGGTGTTGTCGGTCACGGCTTCACCGCGACGGCCAGCAGATCGAGGCTGGCGTCGATGTCCCGCTCGGAGTCGGCGAGCAGCTCGAAGTCGTCGATGCGCACCGCGGCCACGTCGGCGGCCAGGTCCGCGGGCCACGGCTCGCCCGCCAGCGCCCGCTCGATCTGCGCGTCGATGATCGACCCGCCCCACTTCTCGTCCAGCGCGACCAGTTCGGGTCCGTGGAAGATGCCCGCCATCAACTCGACGGTGAAGCCGGCCTCGACGAGCAGTTCGGTCATCTCGGCGGCATTGAGTTCCCGGGTGTGGAACGGGTTGAGCGGGGTGTCGCGGCCGGGGGAGAAGGTGATCCGGTTCGGGGTCGAGATCAGCAGCTTGCCGCCGGGGCGCAGCACCCGCAGGCATTCGCGCAGGAACTGGGACTGGTCCCAGAGGTGTTCGATCACCTGGAAATTCACCACGATGTCGACCGAGGCGTCGTCGAGCGGCAGCGCGGCCAGGTTGCCCTGCACCATTTCCACGCGCGGGTACTTGGCGCGCACGTGGGCGACGGCGCTGTCGTCGTAGTCCAGGCCGGTGACGCGCGCGGCGACGCCGGCGATCATGTTGGCTCCGTAGCCTTCTCCGCTGCCGGCCTCGAGGACGACCTTGCCCTCGCACTGTTCCAGCATGCGGACGTAGGCGATCTCGTGCCGCCGGAACCAGTAGTTCTCCTCGGCGATGCCGGGCACCGTCCGCTCACCGGTCAAAGGCAAGGGATCGGTGTGGTTTTCAACAGGTCTCACGGCCTCGCTCATTGCTCCGACGTTAGCGGTTGCACATATCACACCCGCGACCGGATCAACCGATGCAGAAAGTCACACGCTAAGTTACCCACGAGTAACTTAACGTAGGGTAATCTCCCGGACGAGCTACTTGTGGACGTACGGCAAAACTCGTGCGACCGCCACACCCAGTGCCACCAGAACAGGAGGTCGACGAAGACCAATGCCGAACATCGTCGTACTGATCAAGCAGGTTCCCGACACCTGGTCCGAGCGCAAGCTGACCAGCGGTGACTACACCCTCGACCGCGAGGCCGCCGACGCCATCCTCGACGAGATCAACGAGCGCGCCGTCGAGGAGGCGCTGTTGATCAAGGAGGCGCAGGGCGGCGAGGTCACCGTGCTGGCCGCCGGCCCCGATCGGGCCACCGAGGCCATCCGCAAGGCCCTCTCGATGGGCGCGGACAAGGCCATCCACATCAACGACCCGGCGATCCACGGCTCCGACGCCGTGCAGACGTCCTACATCCTGGCCGCCGCTCTGGGCCAGATCGAGGGCATCGAGCTGGTCATCGCGGGCAACGAGGCCACCGACGGTCGCGCCGGCGCCGTTCCGGCGATCATCGCCGAGTACCTGGGCCTGCCGCAGCTGACCCACCTTCGCAAGCTGACCGTCGACGGCGAGCGCATCGCCGGCGAGCGCGAGACCGACGAGGGCGTCTTCAAGCTGGAGGCCACCCTCCCTGCCATCGTCTCGGTGACCGAGAAGATCAACGAGCCGCGCTTCCCGTCCTTCAAGGGCATCATGGCCGCCAAGAAGAAGGAAGTTCAGACCTTCACCCTGGCCGATCTGGGCGTCGACCCGGAGACCGTGGGCGTTGCGAACGCCGGCACCAAGGTGACCGGTGTGACCCCGAAGCCGGCGCGCACGGCGGGCGCGAAGATCGTCGACGAGGGTGAGGGCGGCAACCAGATCGCCACCTACCTCGTTGGTCAGAAGATCATCTAAAGCCGCCCCCGAGCGAACGAACTTCAGGAGAAAGAACAATGGCAGAAGTACTCGTGCTCGTGGAGCACGCTGACGGTGCGCCCAAGAAGGTCACCACCGAACTCCTCACCGCCGCCCGCGCGCTGGGCACCCCGGCCGCCGTCGTCGTCGCCGCCCCCGGCACCGCCGACAAGCTGGGCGACGCGCTGGCCGCGGCCGGCGCCGAGAAAATCTACGTCGCCGAGGGCGATGACGCCGAGGGCTTCCTCGTCACCCCCAAGGTCGACGTGCTGGCCGGCCTGTCCGAGTCCGCCTCCCCGGCCGCGATCCTGGTCGCCGCCACCGCCGACGGCAAGGAGGTGTCGGGCCGCCTCGCCGCCCGCATCGGTTCCGGTCTGCTGATCGACGTCATCGCCGTGAACGGCGACGGCTCGGCGCAGCACTCCATCTTCGGTGGCGCGTTCACCGTGGATGCCAAGGCCACCGGCGACGTGCCGGTGATCTCGGTCCGTCCGGGTGCCATCGAGGCCGCCCCGCAGGCCGCCGCCGGCGAGAAGGTCGTCGTCGAGCTGCCCGCGCAGGAAGAGGGCGTCACCAAGGTGATCTCGCGTGAGCCGAACGTGGGCGGCGACCGCCCCGAGCTCACCGAGGCCGCGATCGTGGTCTCCGGTGGCCGTGGTGTCGGTTCGGCCGACAACTTCGGCAAGGTCGTCGAGCCGCTGGCCGACGCCCTCGGTGCCGCCGTCGGTGCTTCCCGCGCCGCCGTCGACTCCGGCTACTACCCGGGCCAGTTCCAGGTCGGCCAGACCGGTAAGACGGTCTCCCCGCAGCTGTACGTGGCCCTGGGCATCTCCGGTGCCATCCAGCACCGCGCCGGCATGCAGACCTCGAAGACCATCGTGGCCGTCAACAAGGACGAAGAGGCCCCGATCTTCGAGATCTCGGACTACGGCATCGTCGGCGACCTGTTCAACGTCGCCCCGCAGCTGACCGAAGCGGTCAAGGCCCACAAGGGCTGAACACCCCTGCGGTAACCCGCAATCGACTGTCCCCCGGCCGCTACGGCCGGGGGACGGTTTGCGTTGGTGCCCACGGTATTGGGGGCTCGGTGCCGCTGCCGCAAATGTGAAAATGTGCAATTCACAATTGGGGCCGCGGCCGGGCCGAGCCCGGTCGCCACATCGGAAGGCAATACCGTATGCGGATTCTCATCGGAGCCGTCGCTGTCGCGGGCACATTGGCGGTCGGGATCGGCCAGGCGGCCGCCGAGCCCTTGCCATTGAGTGACGTCGCCGGTTCTTCCTCCGCATCGGGCTCGGCATCGGGTTCGGTATCGCCGTGGGCGCCGGACGGGTGCAACCAGTCCTCCGTCGGCGGCACCGGAAGCGCCCGGGCCGCTGGGATTCTCGCCTTCACCCTTGCGGAGCTGGCGTCCGGAAATATGGCCGGGGTGCTCGCCGGTGTGATCAGCGGGTCCTCGTGCCCCATGAGATCCGGCGAAGTGGGCTAGGGTGCATGGCCCGGGTTCGGGGGCCAAAGGAATTGAGGGCGCGGGGGTGTCGCGGAATCCGGCCAATTCTGAAACGTGTTCACTTACGTTGTGGGCGCGGCTCGGCGAAGGCCTGGGCCATCGCTGCTCGAAAGGTTGTGCACCATGCGCACTCTCATTCTCGCCGGCCTCGCCGCGGGCGCACTGATCACCGGAATCGGCCCGGCGGCGGCCGCGCCGCTGCCGCTGATCGATGTCTCGGGAACCCCGGTGGCGACCGACACCGCGGGTGCCGACAGCAGCCTGACCGGCAGCGCGACGCAAAGCGCCAGCGGGATCGCCGGAATCCTGTGCCTGCTGACCAACCCCCACTGCTGGAGCGGGGGCACGGGCGAGGGCCACGTCTCGTGACCGCCACCGATGCCCGGGCCTGTCACTCGTAAAATGGCCTGGTGCTAGGGCGATTCGATCCCCGGCGTCGGCAAGTGGAGCCGGTCGCCCCTGAGAGGACCAATACGGCAGGCGATGTCGATCTGGTCGGCACCGTCTCTGCCTTCCACTACGACCTCGCCGAATGGCTGGGCTCGGACGCGCCGCCGAAGGTGTTCGACCGGATCTCGGCGCAGCTGGACGAGCAGTTCACCTCGGTGGTCACCACCGGGCAGGCAGTGGATCGGGAGACGCTGCTGGCGGGACTGTGGTCGGCGCGAAACCTGCAGCCGGGGTTGGAGATCGAGGTCTCCGAGGTGCGGGAGCTGGCCCGCGGCCGCAACGTGCTGGTGGTGCGGTTCGTCGCGGAGAACCGGCTGGGGGAGACCCGCACCGGCCGGACGGTGACGGCGGTGCTGATCACCGACGGGCGCACCTATCGGTGGCGGACCGTGCACGAGACCTCGACGCCCGAACCCTGAAACCGCTGCTGCGGAATGGGGTTGGAGCTCGACCGCCCATGGAATTAGGGGCACCGGGGCCGCAGACTTCGGGCAAATTCTGAAAAGGAAGCGATTATCTTTCTGGTGGCGGCCGGGCGATCCGGCCACGAAATCTCCACCGAAGGACTCACTTTCATGCGCACACTCATCGCCGTGGCCGGTATCGCGGCGGCCCTGACCGTCGGGACCGGGCAGGCGGCAGCAGCCTCGACGCCCCCCACCTTCCCCGGAATTCCCACCACGGGCGATATGAGCGGTTCGGCCAACAACGCGCTCGGCAACTTGCAGACCCTGGTGTTGTGCTCGGTGCTCGGCAGCACCAACATCTGTGCCCCCGTCAACTTGAATCCGCACATCGGCTGACGCGCCCGATCGCGGTCCGACGTAGTCGGGTCGCGGCATCGTCAGCAGACTCCATCGAAAGGCTTCTCTCATGCGCACATTCATCGCCGTGGCCGGTATCGCGGCGGCGCTGACCGTCGGAGCCGGGCAGGCTGCCGCAGCGCCGCTTCCGCTGGTCGCACCCACCCCGATAGCCAGCAGCGGCCCGGTAGGCCTGCCGCCGCAGACCTCGCAGCCCTACACCGGCAGCTCGCAGCCCACACCGAGCGGCAGCGGCGGCGCGAATACCGCACCCACCTGCGGGCTGGGTTGCGTTCTCACAGGCTGAACCGCCTGCTCCACCCTCGCGCCCATCGCCACGGTGGCCGGACACCCGTGGCGATTCGGTGTGGGGTCGGGCAGGGTGGGCTGATGTCGATCTCATTGCCGCCGGAGGTTGCCGAGAACATCGCGGACAACTTCGGGGAGCCGGGGCGGCGGTGGCTGGCCGCATTGCCGGGGGTGGTGGAGAAACTCCGCGGGGCTTGGGGGTTGGAGGTCGTCGGGGAGAGCTTCGGAGGCGGGACGCATTCGTGGGTCGCGCCGGTGCGGCGGGCGGACGGGTCGGTCGCGGTGCTGAAAGTGCCGGTGGTCGACGAGGAGAATGCCGGGGAGCCGACGGGGCTGTACTGCTATGGCGGGGACGGGGCGGTCCGGCTCTACGAATTCGATCCGGGGAGCGGCGCGATGCTGCTCGAGTGGGCGCGGCCGGGGACGGAACTGCTGTATCAGCCCGGGTTTCCGAGTCTCGAGGGACGGCCGGAGAACATCGCGAAGGTTGAGCGGGCGTGCGAGTTGTATCGCAGGCTGCGGCGGGAGCCGGTCGTGGTGCCGGCGGGGTTCCCGGAATTGCCGACCGCTGCGGGGATGGTGTCGGAGTGGGCGGGGATGTTCGGCAAGCCGGAAGCCGCTGTCGCCGAGGTGATTCCGGCGCGGCTGCTGGAACGGGCCGCCGAGCGAGGCGCGGAGTTGGCGTTGCCGGACGGTCCGCTGCTGGTGGTCAACCGCGATACCCACCTGGGCAATATCGTTGCGGCGGAGCGGGAGCCGTGGCTGCTCATCGATCCGAAGGCTTATCTAGGGGAGGCCGCCTTCGACGCCGGGTTCCTGGTGATGATCCAGGTGCAGACTGATCCGACGTCGGCGCATGCGCGGGCGGTGGTCGAGCGGACGGCCGCGGCGCTGGGGGTTTCCGCCGATCGTGCCCACGCGTGGGCGTTCATGCGGTCGATGGAGGAGATCGTCTGGGCCGTCCAGGACGAGGAGCCCGAGGACCTGCGACTGCACCTGGCGGTCGCGGCGGCGCTGGCCTGAGCCGGAATCTACCGCGGCCGGGACTGTTCGCGCGTCGCCGCCTGGTTCGGATCGGATGTTCGTGTCGGCCGTATTCGGCTGGGGAGTGGGGGTTCGCGGCGCAGTCAGGTGCCGGCGGGCAGTCCGGTGATGGCCGCGACCAGCGCCCGGGCGTCGGTGCGCGGGTCGGTGGCCCAGGGCGCGGTCGGCTTGTGGATGCGCAGTGAGGCCACCCCGTGTAGCGCGCACCAGATGCGCAGGGCCGCGGCGTGGCGTGCGTGCGGGTCCGGATCGGGTAGTAGCCGCGCGAGGCGGTCGAGCAGGTCCAGGCCGGGACCCTCGCCCTCGTCGCCGGCGGGATCGGGTCGCTCGAACAGCAATTGGTATGCGCCGGGGTGGGTTTCGGCCCAGGTCAGGTAGGCCCCGAGCAGGGCTTCCAGTCGGTCGGCGGGTGCCGCCTCGACCGGGTCGGCGGCGTCCAGGTCGGCGCGCAGGCGGCCGAACAGTTCCGCGATCACCGCGTAGTTGAGGGCGTCCTGGGAGGCGAAGTGCATGTAGACGGCGCTGGGGGCGACGCCGCAGGCGCGGGCGATGGCGCGTAGCGACGGTGCGGGCAGCGGCTGGGGTTCGAGCAGGAGGTCGATGGCCGCGGTGACGAGTTCGGCGCGC
The DNA here is from genome assembly GCF_018362975.1 of Nocardia tengchongensis. Taxonomy (NCBI): domain Bacteria; kingdom Bacillati; phylum Actinomycetota; class Actinomycetes; order Mycobacteriales; family Nocardiaceae; genus Nocardia; species Nocardia tengchongensis. The sequence continues at coordinate 7,271,199 of NZ_CP074371.1, read as the reverse complement.
AGCCGGTCGCCTTCGCCGCGGGTTCGGCGCTGTCGGGTGCCGGGCACGGATTCCTCCTTGACAGAGATGACTGAACAGCTGTTAAGTATACATAGCTGTACACCTGTTCACCTAGGAGGAGCAATGGGCAAGTGGTACCCGGCGACCGCGGTCGTCACCGGCGCGAGCAGCGGAATCGGCGCGGCCTTCGCCGCCGCCCTGGCCGCCCGCGGCTGCGATCTGATCCTGGTGGCCCGGCGCGAGTCGCGGCTGCTGGATCTGGCGAAAGAGCTGGAATCGGCGCACGGGGTCGCGGTGCGCGTCCTGGCCGCGGACCTGTCCGAACCGACGGACCTGCGCCGCGTCACGGCGGTCTTCGAAGACCCCGCGAACCCCGTCGACATCGTGATCAACAATGCGGGTTTCGCCACCCATGGCGCGCTGGCCGACCACACCGCCGCGAAGGTCCGCGAGGAGATCGCGGTGAATGTGGCCGCGCTCGCGGAACTGACCCACGCCGCGTTGCCGCCCATGGTGACCAGAGATCGCGGGGTCATCGTCAATATCGCCTCGACCGCGGCGTTCCAGCCGATTCCCTTCATGGCCGTCTACGGCGCGACCAAGGCCTTCGTCCTGTCCTTCACCGAGGCCCTGTGGGGTGAGCTGGAGGATTCCGGCGTCACCGCGCTCGCGGTCTGCCCGGGGGCCACCGACACCGAATTCTTCGATGTGGCAGGCGAAGCCGCCAGCGTAGGCAGCCGCCAGACCCCGCAGCAGGTGGTGGCCACGGCCGTGCGCGTGCTCGACCGCCGCAACCCGCCGCCCAGTGTGGTCTCCGGCGCCGCCAATGCGCTCTCGTCCGGTCTGCCGCGAATCCTGCCTCGCCGCACCACGATCCGGGTCACGCGTCGCCTGGTGGCGGCGAAATGATGTTCGCGCTGCGCCCGAGTGGTCTGGGCGACATCGATTCCATGCGCCTGCACCTGCGCAGCGATCGCACGGTCGCGGCCTCGGCCGCGCGTACCTTCGAGATCCTCGCCACCGGCGAGGGTCAGACCGGGTGGGCGAACGGCTACCGCGCCACCACCTGGTACTCGAATGCCCGTGCCGCGGGCGCGATCCGCGATATCCACCTGCGTTGGATCACCGTGCGGGAGCGATTCCTGGCGTGGGAACCGGCCGCGCGCTTCACCTTCGGCGCGGACGCCATGTCGATTCCGCTGGCCCGCAGAATGATCGAGGACATCTCGTTCACCCCGATCGATGTACGGCACTGCACCCTGACCTGGCAGGTCCATCTCGATCCGGCCCCCGTGCTCGCGCCGGTCGAGTCCCGATTCGCCGCGTCGATGCTGACCCCGATGTTCGAAGCGTTCGCGGCCGGTCTCGCGGATTACGCGGCCGCTCATCCTGGTTAGGGGTTGCGGTTCAGGAGCTGTGCAGGGCGGCCAGCAGGGTGGTGACGATGGGGGAGGTGCGGCCTTCGGCGCGGGTGACGGCGGAGACGGGGATGCGGAGGGGATGGCCGGTGAGGCGGAGGGTGGCGATGCCCTCGGTCTGGCTGTCGGCGTAGAGGATGGTCCAGGCGTCGGGGCGGTTGATGAGTTCCATGGTGGCGGTGTGGTCGGGTGGGATGGGTGGGCCGAAGACCGGGCCGGTGGCGAGGTCGGCGAAGGCGGCGCGGACCACGTTGTGGAGCAGGACCTGCTCGGACTCCGGGGGGAGCAGCAGGGGGTAGGCGCCGAGTTCCGCGAGTGTGACGTCGCCGCCGCGGATGACGAGCGGGTGGGCGGTGGAGGTGGCGATGACCGGATCCTCGAGCCAGAGCTGCTCGACGTGCAGTCCGGGCTGGTCCACGCTGCCGCGGATGAGAGCGAGATCACAGTCGCCGTCGGCCACCGCCTGGATGCGCTGCCGGAAGGGTTTGATGACGAATTCGATCTCCGCGCCCGGATGCGCCTCGCGTGCGCCCGCGATGGCGGACAGTGATCTAGTTGCGAAGCTCATATTTGCTGCGAGGCGAATGCGTGGCCCGGAGGCCCGTACAGCTGCGCGAATGGCGGATTCGAGGCTCAGCATTTGTTTCGCAAGGGGAAGTAGCCGAGTGGTCGCGTCGGTCGGAACGACCGATCGGGTCGAGCGTTCGAAGAGGTTCACGCCGAGGTCGCGTTCCAGCCGCGCGATCTGGTGACTGATAGCCGACTGCGAGATGAAGCAGCGGCTCGCGGCCCGGCTGAAGCTCAGCTCCTCGCAGACCGCCACGAAGTAGGCCAGTTGCCGCAGCTCCACCGCATTCTCCAATTCATGATCAACGTAGATAAGAGTCATCTTGATTATGCGCCCTGACAGCTGGAACAACCGCGTTCCGAATCACGGTTAGTCATGAGAGAAGGGAGCAGTCATGTACAACGTGGAGGCGGATATCGAAACCGCCGATGTCGTCATCGTCGGATCGGGCTTCGGTGGTCTCGCCGCCGCCAAGCAGCTGAACAAGTCGGGAGTCGGTTACGTCCTCATCTCGGGTACCCCCGAGCACCTCTTCCAGCCACTCCTCTACCAGGTAGCGACGGGTGTGCTGGCTTCCGACGAGATCGCGCCGCCCATCCAGCACATCCTGCGCAAGCACAAGAACGGCGAGACCCGCTTGGGCAAGGTCACCGCCATCGACGCCCCGAACGCGGTGCTCACCTATGAGACGGCCGAGGGCCCGCGCAAGATCCGCTACGGCAAGCTGATCGCGGCGACCGGCGCCAGCCAGTCCTATTTCGGCCGCGACGATTTCGCGGACAAGACGTTCTCGCTCAAGACCATCGACGACGCCCGCGCCCTGCGCGCGCAGATCGAGCGCGTCTTCGAGCAGGCCAAGACCGCCGACCCGGAGACCCGCCGCCGGCTGCTCAGCTTCGTGGTGGTGGGTGCGGGCGCGACCGGCGTCGAGGTCGCCGGTCAGCTGAAGGAACTCGCGAAACGGTACTTCCACCTGGAGGACACCGTCACTCTCGTCGAGGGTGCGGGCGTGGTGCTGCCGCCGTTCGGTGGCCGGCTGTCGGAGTATTCGAAGCAGTCGCTGGAGCAGAGCGGTGTCGAGGTGCTGGTCGACACCTTCGTGACCGATATCGAGGACGGCAAGGTCACCGTCAAGAGCAAGGACGGCGTGGAGCGCGGCATCGCCGCCGAGACCGTGGTCTGGTCGGCGGGCGTGCAGGCGGGCGGCTTCGCCCAGGTGCTGGCGGAGGCGACCGGTTGCGAAACCGACCGCGCCGGACGCCTTCTCATCAATCCGGACTGCACCGTCGGCGGTCACGCGGACATCTTCGCGATCGGTGACATGACCTTCCTCAACGGTTACCCCGGCCAGTCGCCGGTCGCCATGCAGGAGGGCCGCCACGTCGCCGACATCATTCGCGGCAAGAAGGCCGCCGCCACCCCGTTCCAGTACTGGGACAAGGGTTCGATGGCGGTGATCAACCGTTTCAACGCGGTCACCAAGATCAATGACAAGGTCAAGTTCACCGGCTTCGTCGCGTGGCTGACCTGGCTCGCCGTGCACCTGTTCTACCTGGTCGGTTTCCGTAACCGCTTCGCCGCGGTGCTGTCGTGGCTGGTGGCGTTCATCGGCAGCGGCCGCCCCGGTTTCAACGAGGTCGAAAAGGGTTCCGCGGCAACGGCTCCGGAGCGCGATCGACTAGCGGCCTGACCGCTGTTTCCGAATCGAGCCGCCCGGTGTTGTCACCGGGCGGCTCGTTCGTTCGGTGGCGAGGGTTAACCTGCGAATATGGCTGTTCCTACAACCCGATTGCTCGTGCTGGCGGTGGTGCGCCTGCTGCAACCCGTGCACGGCTACGACGTTCGCCGCGAATTGCTGTCCTGGCATGCCGATGACTGGGCCAATGTGAAGCCCGGGTCGGTGTACGGCGCGTTGAACACCTTGGAGCGGGACGGGCTCATCTCGGTGGAGGGTGTCGGGCAGGAGGGCGCGCGGCCGGAGCGGCGCACGTATCGGCTGACGTCGGAGGGGGAGAAGGAGTTCGGCGAGCTGCTCCGGGAGTCGCTGTTCGCCGCCGATCAGCTCAAGCATCCGTATTTCGCGACGGTGTCGCTGTTTCCGCACGCGCCCAAGGATGACGTGGTGGCCGCCCTGCGCAGCCGGATCCTGCAGTTCGAGGCGAATCTGCTGTTCCTGGAGCGCGAGGAGGAGCGGATTCTGGCGGGCAGTGGTGATCCGCGGGAGGCGGAGCCGCATCACGTGGCGGATGCGATCAATCTGGCGGCGGCGCATGTGCGGGCGGATCTGGAGTGGTCGCGCCGGACGCTGCGGCGGATCGAGAGCGGTGAGCTGGATGCCTGGTCGGGGACGATGGGAGGGGCTCCGGTCCCGCCGCCGGTGCGATGATCGGCCGCCGCCACGGCGGTAGTCAAGTTTTAATAGTCAAGCTTGACTATTTGAATAGTCGTTTCTACCGTTGAGGCGTGGAAACGACATCACCCGTTCGCGGTGAACCCACCGACCCGGTGATCCGGGTGCGTGGGCTGGCCCGGACCTTCGCGACCAAAACCGGTGACGTGCAAGCGGTCTCCGGTATCGACTTCGACGTGCGCTACGGGGAGATCATCGGTCTGCTCGGCCCCAACGGGGCGGGCAAGACCACCACCCTGCGCATGATCTCGACCCTGCTCGCCCCCACCGCGGGCGAGGCCACCGTGGTCGGCGCGGACCTGCGTACCCAAGCGCGGACCGTGCGCTCCCGGATCGGATACGTGCCGCAGGGCGGATCGACCAATGAGACGGAACTGGTCGAGGACGAATTGATCCTGCAGGCCCGGCTCTTCGGGCTGTCCAAGGCCGAGGCCAAAGCCAGCGCCGCCGACCTGGCCAAGGCCCTGGAGTTCGACGGCCTCGAACGGCGCAAATGTGGGCAGCTCTCCGGTGGCCAGCGCCGGCGCGTCGACATCGCGCTCGGACTCGTGCACCGGCCGACCCTCATCTACCTCGACGAACCCACCACCGGCCTGGATCCGCAGAGCCGCGCCAACCTGTGGGATCACATCCGGCGGCTGCGCGACGAGGGCACCACCGTCGTGCTCACCACCCACTATCTGGACGAGGCGGACGCGCTGTGCGACCGCATCCTGGTGATGGATCACGGCACCATCGTCGCCGAGGGCACCCCCGACGAGCTCAAGCGGCGCATCTCCGGCGACGTGATCAGCCTCGAAATCGATTCCCACAGCGCTGATCTCGCGCTGGACATCGCCGGTGACGTACTGGCGCTGCGCTCGCGGTTGCGCACCGAGGGCCAGAACGGCCATGCCGGAAAGAGTCTCGTGCACCTGACCGTGGAACACGGTGACGCGGCGGTGGTTCCGCTGCTGCGCGCCCTCGGCGACCGGGGCATCACGCCCGGCTCGCTCACCGTCAAGCGCCCCAGCCTCGACGACGTATTCCTCACGCTCACCGGGCGTTCGCTCCGGGAAGGAGACCGGTCATGACATTTCTGCGCGATACGGGACTGATCTTCTGGTCCCAGCTGCGAGCCAATCTGCGCAACCCGGTCTGGGTGATCATCGGGCTCATGCAGCCGATCATCTACCTGGTGTTGTTCGGGCCGCTGGTGAAGGGCATCGCACCGGCGCTGGGTCCCGGCGCGGACCCGTGGAAGATCCTGACCCCGGCCCTGGTCATCCAGATCGGCTTGTTCGGCGCGCTGTTCGTCGGCTTCGGCATTGTGGCCGAGCTGCGCGCGGGCGTGGTCGAACGCCAGCGGGTCACTCCGGCCTCGCGTGGCGCGCTGCTGCTGGGCCGAGTGCTCAAGGACATGGTGGTGCTGGTGGTACAGGCGCTGGTGCTGGTCGGCGTGGCCGCGCTGGCGTTCGGGTTGCGGCCGAACCCGCTGGGGATGGTGCTGTCGCTGGCGCTGATCGCGGTGATGGGCGCGGGTCTGGCGTCGGCCTCCTACGCGCTGGGCTTGTGGGCGCGTTCGGAGGACACCCTGGCCTCGCTGCTGAACTCGGTTTCGGTGCCGGTCATGCTGCTGTCGGGCATCCTGCTGCCGATGACGGTCGGCCCGACCTGGCTGCAGAACCTGGCGAAGGTGAATCCGTTCTCGCACACCGTGGATGCGGCGCGGGCGCTGTTCCGCGGCGACTTCGGTGCGCACGAGGTGTATCTCGGCACCGCGGTCACCGTCGCGGTGTCGCTGCTGCTGATCCTGGTCGCTTCCCGCAGTTTCGCGCGCGAGAACGCCTGACCCGCGCGGCGTCGAGCGCACCGCGAATCGCTCCGGCCCGATCGGGTCGGAGCGATTCGCCGTGCCCTCGGCCCGCGCCTCTTCTTCGCCGTGGGTGAAAAGTCATTGACCTGAACAGGGCTTCAGGTTTCAGGATGGCAGTATGCCTGAGAACAAGAGAAGGGCCCTGGTCACCGGGGCGTCGGCGGGCTTCGGCCGGGCGGTCGCGCTCGCGCTCGCCGAGCGGGATTGGGAGCTGATCATCGTCGCGCGCGGCGCGGATCGGCTCGAGCGAGTGCGCGCCGCGACCGGCGCGCACGCCATCGCGGGGGATGTCGCCGATCCGGCGGTCCGGGAACGCATCGCGCACGCCATCGGATCGCGGCGACTGGAACTGGTCCTCAACAACGCCAGCGCGCTGGGCCCCAGCCCGCTGCCGAGACTGGACCGGTACCCCCTCGACGAGCTCGCCACCGTCCTGGCCACGAATGTGATTGCGCCCCTGGCGATTCTGCAACTCGCCCTGCCCGCCCTGCGCATCGCGGGCGGCACCGTGGTGGATATCAGCTCCGACGCGGCCGTCGGCGGCTACGAGGGCTGGGGCGGTTACGGCGCGTCCAAGGCGGCGCTGGATCAACTCACCAACGTCCTCGCCGCCGAGAACCCCACGCTGCGGATCTACAGCTTCGACCCCGGCGACATGCGCACCGAGATGCACCAGGCCGCCTTCCCCGGCAAAGACATCTCCGACCGCCCCGAACCGGAATCCGTCGTCCCCGCGCTGCTGCAGCTGCTCGACACGCGCCCGCCGAGTGGCCGCTACCTCGCGTCGGAGATGCGGGTCGCGCCATGACGATCGACACGCGTGCGGAGTGCGGGCCGAGCGCCGATTCCGGCTCCGGTGTGGCACTCGGGTCGGCCGCGATCGAATTCGCCCTGCCCGACGAGCTGTCGGCCACCGCCCCGCCCGAGGCGCGCGGCCTGACCCGCGACGCCGTGCGGCTGATGGTGGCCGACGGTCCCGCGCTCACCCACGCGCGATTCCGGGAACTGCCGTCGTTCCTGCGCCCCGGAGATCTTGTCGTGGTGAACAACTCCGCCATGATCACCGCGGCCGTGGACACCGAGTACGGCGGTGAGCCCGCGGTGCTGCACTTCTCCACGTGGCTGGACGACAGCGGCTGGGTGGTGGAGGTGCGGGATCCCCGAGGTATCCCCTGGGGCGGGTCTGCACTGAAACCCGGTGCGTACTTGCCTCTTCCGGACGGTCACGTCGCCGTCCTGCGCGCACCGTGGCTGTCCGGTGCGGGCCGCCTGTGGATCGCCGATGTCATCGTCCGCGCATCGATCGGCGGTGCTCCGAAAGGCATCGCCGCCGACGTGCGGCGGCTGCTCACGCGGCACGGGCGGCCGATCACCTATTCGTATGTGGCCGAGCGCTGGTCGGCTTCCTACTATCGAACGGTCTTCGGCATCGAGCCGGGCAGCGCCGAAATGGCCAGTGCGGGAAGGCCGTTCACCGAATCGCTGGTCACCGAGTTGGTGGCGGGCGGGGTCGGGTTCGCGCCGATCACCTTGCACACGGGTGTGTCGTCGCCGGAGACCGGGGAGCCGCCCAGCCCGGAACGGTTCGCGGTGCCGGAGATGACGGCCAGGCTCGTCAATGCCACGCACGCGGCGGGCGGCCGGGTGGTGGCGGTGGGAACCACGGTGACGCGGGCGCTCGAAACCGCCGCCGGCGCGGATGGTCTGGTGCGACCGATGGCCGGCTGGACGGAATTGGTGCTCAGCGCTGATCGTCCGGCGCGGGTGGTGGACGGGTTGATCACCGGGTGGCATGCGCCGGGGGCCTCGCATCTGCATCTGCTGGAATCGGTGGTGGGTGCGGAGGTGGTGGGGGAGACCTATCGGGTGGCGCTGGAGTCCGGTTATCTCTGGCACGAATTCGGGGATGCCGCGCTGCTGTTCCGGAACTGACTCGCCTTCGTTCCGGAACTGGACCCCCGGGATGCAAGGCTCGGCGGCCCGGGCGTAGGCTGGCATCTTCCGCGTTGCCGAGCGCTCGCCGCCCGCTCGCGGGCCGCCGCAACGGCTTTCCTACTCGCCGGTACCCATCAGGGATACGAGCGTTTGTCCTGGTAGAGAACGTTCAAGGGCGGTCGGATGAACTCCCGGTGCGGTCTGTGTCGCGTTCACCGGACTGGCATCGACAGGTAATCCGGCTGTCGCTCCGGCGCAGTCTGCGGCTGGCTTGATCAAGGCTATGACCACGATGGCAGCGTCGAATTCCAGCCTGCTGGCAACCGCGTCGAAGCCCGCCCCGGAACCGCCCCGGACCACCGGGCGGTCCCAGTACTCCCTGGTCGTCTCCTCCGATGCCGAGCATCGTGAGGCCGCGCAGCGCCTGCGCTACCAGGTGTTCGCCAATGAGCCGGGATTCACCATCCCCGACAACGGAACCGGCCTGGACGCCGACCGTTTCGACGACTTCTGCGACCACCTGCTGGTGCGCGACGAGCTGACGGATCAGTTCGTCGGCTGCTACCGCATGCTGCCCGCGGACAAGGTGACCGCCGCCGGCGGCTACTACACCGCCACCGAATTCGATTTGACCGCACTGGATCCCGTCGGTCACCGGATCGTCGAGATGGGCCGTGCCTGCGTGGTCCCCGACCACCGCAACGGCTCGGTGCTGACCCTGATGTGGGCCGGCATTCTGCACTACATCCAGCTCACCGGCTACGACTGGGTGATGGGCTGCGTGTCGGTGCCGATGCGGATGACCCCGGAGGACGAGCCCGGCGTGAACGTGCGCGGCGTGCGCGATCTGCTGCTGCGCAAGCACGCGCTGGACGCGGAACGCCATGTGCGCCCGTACAACCCGGTCGTGGTGGACGGTCGCGGCCTCGACGACCTGGTGGCCCCGGCCCGGCCCAAGCTACCGCCGCTGCTGAGCGGCTACCTACGCCTGGGCGCCGAGATCTGCGGCGAGCCCGCCCACGACCCGGACTTCGCGGTGGCCGACTTCGTCGCGCTGCTCGGTCTGGAGACCATCAACACCCGCTACCTGGAGCGCCTGCAGGGCGCGGCCAACAGCCTGGATGCCCGGTGATATCCGATGATGCCCGCTCTGCTGTCCCCGGAGGCCGGTGCGCTGTCGTGCCCGCCGGCCGAGCCCACCGCCCACTCGTGGATGCCGCACAGTCCTTGCGGCCCTTCGTGTGTCGATTCCCCCGCTGAGGCGGGCACGTTGCGGGTCGCGGCCCGCGTGCTCGGCATCGCGGGGGTGCTGCTGAGTTTCCCGATCGCCCATGTCGCCACGCCACGCCGGCGCCGGAGCAGGCTGCAGCGCCGCTATGCGCGAGCCCTGCTGGCCTGCTGCGGGATTCGGGTCCGCATCACCGATGAGCGGGCCGCCGGGGATCGCCGTGACGGCGGAGTCCTGGTGGTGGCCCGCCACATCGGCTGGACCGACATTCTGGCGCTGACCGCCGTCGAGCCCATGGGGTTCGTGGCCCGCGCCGATCTGGTGGAGTGGCCGGCGCTCGGTGACGTGGCGAAGAAGGTGCGGGTCATTCCGATCGATCGGGAACGGCTGCGGCAGCTTCCGTCGGTCATCGAGACCATGGCGGCGCGTCTGACCGCCGGTGAACGCGTCTGCTTCTTCCCCGAGGGCACCACCTGGTGTGGCCGCGCCCACGGCAGGCTGCGGCCCGCGCTGTTCCAGGCGGCCGTCGATTCGGGTGCTCCGGTGCAGCCGCTGCGGCTGCGGTACGTCGCGCGCGGCGAACTGTCCACGGTCCCCGGCTTTGTCGGGGTGGATTCGCTGGCGGACTCGTTCCGGCGGGTGCTGCGTTCCAAGGGCGTGGTCGCGGAGATCACCTTGCGTCCGCAGTTGCGCCCGGACGTCGATCGGCACGAGCTGGCGCGGCGCTGTGAGGCGGCGCTCGAGGGTGACACCGTGGCTCGCGCCTTCACCGATGTGATCCACGGTTCCGAGCATCTTTCGGCTATCGGTACCGGGGCGACGCGACAGGCCGAGGTCCAGCGGGTGTGATTCGCAGCAATCCCACAGGGTATTAGGGGATCCCGAGTGTTTGCGGTGCTCACCGTTAGGGGGTTACGCGAACGTCCAGTCTTCACCGCCCCTAATTGTCGCTAGTTCTCAGCTTTCAGGCCGACCAGTCGGTAACGCCGGGCTTGCGGTATTCGACGGCAAGGCAATCGATAACGACGTCTGGAAGCGAATACAAAATGTCGGCAAGGACATTCCCGGTTGCTGTGGTCATCGCCGCGGCAGTCGCACTCTGTGCGCCGTCAGCCAGCGCTGACCCCACCACGACCGCGCCCGCTCCGGGCCTCGGCCTCGGTGTCGACGTCAATGTCGGTCCGGGCGGACTCGGGGTCGACGTGCAGACCGGCGCCCACGCGGGCGGAAACGCCAATGGCGGTGTGCAGGCCGGCGGCAATACGCAGGCCGGTGGAAATGCCAATGGTGGTGTGCAGGTAGGCGGTAACACGCAGGCCGGCGGGAACGCCAATGGTGGTGTGCAGGTGGGCGGCAATACGCAGGCCGGTGGAAATGCCAATGGTGGTGTGCAGGTAGGCGGCAATACGCAGGCCGGCGGTAATGCCGGTGGTGGCCTGGATGTCGGCGGCAATACGCAAGCAGGTGGGAACGCCAATGGTGGTGTGCAGGTGGGCGGCAATACGCAGGCCGGCGGTAATGCCGGTGGTGGCCTGGATGTCGGCGGCAATACGCAAGCAGGTGGGAACGCCAATGGTGGTGTGCAGGTAGGCGGTAACACGCAGGCCGGCGGCAATGCCGGTGGTGGCCTGGACGTCGGTGGCGGTGTGCAGACGGGCGGCGACGCCAATGGTGGTCTGCAGATCGGCGGTAACACGCAGATCGGCGGCAATGCCGGTGGCGGCCTGGACGTCGGCGGCGGTGTGCAGACCGGTGGCAACGCCAATGGCGGCGTGCAGATCGGTGGCGGCGTCCAGACCGGCGGCAACGCCAATGGCGGTGTGCAGGTCGGTGGCGGTGTGCAGACCGGCGGCAACGCGAACGGCGGTGTGCAGGTCGGCGGCAATACGAACATCGGTGGTGACGCGCAGGGCGGTGGCCTGGGTGGCGTCGACCTGACCGTCTCCGGTGGCGCGGCCGCCGGCGCGGATGTCGTGAACGGCATGGCGATTCCGGTCGGCGCGTCCACCGGCATCGGCGGCGGCACCGCGGTCACCGACGCGGTTCCGGCCGGCGGCTACAAGATCCCCAAGGGCGCACCCGAGACGGGTGCGGGCGGCATGGCCGGCGCGGTGAGCGCCCGATGAGCACCGGAACCCGAAACACGATGAACGCGAAGGCGACTCGCCGCAGACCGCTGGCCGCCCTGGCCGCGGTACTGGCGGTCACCGCGGCCCTGGTGTCGGGCTGCGGTTCCTCCGGCGGCACGGACGCGCCGTCGAGCACCAAGGTCGCGCCGACCACGCTCGCGGTGAAGACGGCGGCGTCGATCACCCGCTCCACTCCGATGTCGTTCTCGATCCCCTCGATCAATGTGGCCGGATCGCTGATCTCGGTGGGGCTCAATGCCGATGGCTCGGTCCAGGTGCCCGCCGACTACCAGCAGGCCGGCTGGTACCAGCAGGGTCCGGCGCCGGGCGAGCAGGGCTCGGCGGTCATTCTCGGCCACGTCGACTCCTACAAGGGCCCGGGCGTGTTCTTCACGCTCAAGAAGGTCAAGAAGGACGACATGATCGACGTGACCCGGGCGGACGGAAAGGTCGCGCACTTCAAGGTCACCGATGTGCGGATGTACCTGAAATCGGAGTTCCCCGACCAGACCGTCTTCGGTCCGCGGGGCGGCGCGACCCTGCAGGTGGTCACCTGCGGCGGTGACTTCGACAAGAACGCCAAGAGCTACCTGTCGAACGTGGTCGTCTTCTCCTCACTGGACTCGGTGACCTAGCCGACGCCGCGGTCGCGGACTGATCAGGAATCGAGAAGCGCTGGTCAGTGCCGCGACCGTAGCGTTGTGGACATGACATCCATCGAAACCATCACTCTCGATGTCGCCGATCCCGAGGCGGCCGCCCACTTCTACGCCACCGCGTTCGGCCTGGACACCCAGTTGCGGTTCCACGCCGCCCAGGATCCGAGCACCGGCTTCCGCGGCTACACGCTGTCGCTGACCGTCGCCCAGCCCGCCGACGCCGACGCCTACCTCGACGCGGCCGTCGCCGCGGGTGCGACGGTCGTCAAGCCCGCCACCAAATCGCTGTGGGGCTACGGCGGTGTGGTCCAGGCTCCCGACGGCGCGATCTGGAAGGTCGCGACGTCGTCGAAGAAGAACACCGGCCCGGCCGTGAAGCGTTTCGACTCGCTGGTGCTGCTGCTCGGCGTCGCGAATATCGGTGCGAGCAAACGCTTCTACGTCGACCGCGGCCTGCCCGTCGCCAAGAGCTTCGGCCCCATGTACGTCGAATTCGACGCCGGCTCATCCCCGATCAAATTGGCGCTCTACAAGCGCCGCGCGCTCGCCAAGGACGCGGGCGTCCCCGCCGAGGGCACCGGCTCGCATCGACTGGTCATCGGTGGCGCCGCGGCCTTCACCGACCCCGACGGGTTCGCCTGGGAGTCCGCGACCCAGCCCGCCACCCGCTGATTCACCGGTCCTGTCGGACCGCCCTGGAATCGGGGGATCGAATAAGATAACGGGCAATTTGCCACATCGAGTGGCGTGTCTCATTGATCGGCTCTGATCGTTCCTTCTCACGGCAAAAGGGGATCGGTGTGCGAAACGTCAGTCTTTTCAGTCCGATCGGATTGCGGCGGATGGTGGTGTTCGGGTATTCCGCGGGCCTCGGTGCGGCCCTGCTGATTTCCCCGGCGCAGGCCCAGGTGACCGGAGCGGAGGAGATCGCCCAGAAATACGACCAGTGGGGCGGCGCCTCGTCCCCGCTGGGCCGCCCGAAGGGTGACGCCCGTCCGGTGGCGGACGGCGCGGTCCGCGATTACGACGGCGGTGCCATCTACTACTCCCCGCCGACCGGCGCGCACGTGCTCTACGGCGACATTCTGGCGGACTACGAACAGCTCGGCGGACCCACGAGCGGCCTCGGATTTCCCACCACCGACGAGGCGGTGACACCCGGCGACACCGGGCGTTTCAACGACTTCTCCGCGCCCGACGGCGCCTCGATCTACTGGGTGCCCCGGGACGCGTGGGTGGTGCGCGGTCCGATGCTGGCGGCCTATCGCAAGCTCGGCGGTCCCGCGACCGAACTCGGCCTCCCGGCCGCCACCGCGGTCACCGACCCCGACGGCACCATCCGGCAGAAGTTCAGCGGCGACAATGGCGCCGCGGAGATCTCCTGGAACCCGCAGCACGGATTCGGCACGGTGCCCGGCGGTTTGGCCGCGGGACTGGCCGGTCTGTCCTTCCCTGGAATGAACGCCGCGCTCCCCGAGGGATCCGTGCAATTGCCCGACGGAAATGTCCAGTTCCCGGACGGTTCCATCAAATTGCCAGACGGTAGCTTCCAATTGCCGAATGGCAATATACGTGCTGCCGGACGGTTCGATCAAACCGCCGGACGGGTCGATCAGCTTGCCGGAGGGCGCGGTTCGGCTCCCGGACGGTTCGCTGCAGTACGCGAACGGCCTGATCCGGCTGCCGGACGGGGCGTTCAAGCTGCCCGAGGGCGCGGTGCAGTTGCCCGACGGCACGGTGAGAATGTCCGACGGCTCGATCACCTTCCCCAGCGGCGCGGTGAAACTGCCCGACGGTTCGTTCAAACTGCCGAGCCTGTCCGCGCCGAGCGTCGAGAAGTCCCAGGGCTGGTTCGCGAAGTTCAAGGACAAGCTGGGTTGGTGGTGGCTGCTCGCGCTGCTGGCCATCGCGGCCGCGCTGATCGGCCTGCTCGGCCTGCTGTGGTGGGCGTGGAACAAGCTGCGCGGCGGCGGGCGTGGCGGGTCGGGTCACTCCGGCGTCGGTACCGACGTCCGGGGCCCCACTGTGAAGGCTCCCGTCGTGGGCGCGCAGAGTCCCGTCATGGAGCAGAGTCCCACCCTGGATATGAAAGGCGCCGCTGCGAGTCTGAAGGCGACGGGCATGACCGGTGTCGCGCCGCAGGCCGGGGGCACGGTGGCCGACGCTCATGCGGGAATCTCCGGGCTGGGCAGGAGGGCGGGTCTGGCCGGGACCGCGGCCGCCGGGACCGCCGCGGCCGGGATGGCGGTGGCCGGTGCGCGCAAGCGGATGACCGGCGATTCGGCGATCACCGAGCCGAGCACCATCATCAGCCGATTGACCGGCACCGAGGCGCTCGACATGACCTATGCGGAAGCGGTGCAAGGACTTTCGCCGACGGTGGTGGGCGCGAAGCTGCTGGTCGACGAGAACCTGAGCCCCCGGATCGCCGAAAAGCTGGAAGCCGCGGGCTATGACGTCGTGCACCTGCGCGACGTGGGCTTGCGGAACGGCGACAATCGCCGGGTGCTGGAGCAGGCCAAGTCGCTGGGCCGCGCCCTGGTGACCGCCGAGCGCACCTACGCCGACGACCTGGCCGCCGCCTCGTCCGCGCCCAGCGTGGTGGTTCTGCACCACGCCGAGGCCACGGCCGACGACCAGGTCGTGGCGCTCCGGCAGGCGCTGCCGCGGCTGGATCAGCTGTTGTCCTGCGGGGCCCTGGTCGTGTTGTCGGATCGGCGGATCCGGGCGTGGCGGTTCCCGTTGTCGCGCGGCTAGAAACGATTCGAGCAGGCTCTACCGTCGGCGTCGGCGCCGGTGCTCTCGCACCCGCGCCGGCGCCATTCTTTTGCGCGCATTGTCCATTTTGTAAATATCGCGCGGCGCGCCACGAACCCATGAGGTGAAGCAATCCCGTATTCGACTCGTCAAGCCCGGTAACATCGGCCGCGCATTGGTCTGCGTCACCACTTTCCTTTCGGTTAGGACGGTTTCGTGAACAACGTGGAGTCGATGGGTCCCGAGTGTGGCGACATCGACACCGAGGTAGTCGTTTTGGGCGCGGGACCGGCCGGGCTGGTGCTGGCCAACCTGCTCGGCGCGGCCGGCATCGGCTGCGTCGTGCTGGAGCGTCAGAGTCGCCGATGGGTCGAGAACCGGTCGCGGGCAGGGTTTTTGGCACCCGACGCGGTGGCGGTGCTGCGTACCCACGGGCTCGCCGCCGGCCTGGATAGTCGCGGTCACGACCATGATGTGTGCGAGTTTCGGGGCGTCGACGGCGGATTCGAATTGTGTTACGGGAAACGAGGTTCCGGCCGTCCCCACACCGTGCATCCGCAGCAGGAGCTGGTGACCGATTTGATCGCAGAATTTCTGCGAGGCGGCGGCGCAGTGCATTTCGAGACGACCGCCGAATTCATCGGCGACCTCGACACCGAACGCCCCTGGGTGATGGCGCGCACCGCCGACGGCCGGGTGCGGCGGGTGACCGGCAGGTACCTGGCCGGCTGCGACGGCGGCCGGGGCGTGTCGGCGGCCGCGGTGCCCGCGCGCACCGCGGTGCGCGACCACGGCATCACCTGGCTGGCGCTGCTGGTGCAGGCCCCGCCGAGCTCCCCGAACGTCCTGTACGGCGTGCACCCCGACGGTTTCGCCGGGCAGATGCCGCGTACCCCTGACATCACCCGCTACTACCTGCAATGCGATCCGTCCGACACCGTCGAGGACTGGGACGACGCGCGCGTCTGGGCGGCGCTGCGCCGGCGCCTGCACGCCGACCGGCACGGGCCGCTGGTCGAAGGCCCGATCGTGGAACGCGGCCTGGTGCGGTTGCGTTCGGAGATCCGGGATCGCCTGCGGCACGGTCGATTACTGCTGGCCGGCGATGCCGCGACCGCGATCAGTCCCTCGGCCGCCAAGGGCGCCAACCTGGCGATCCTGGGTGCCGAGCTGCTCGCCCACGCGCTGTCGGACGCGCTGCGCGGCGGCGATCTCAGCGGCCTCGGCCAGTACTGCGCCGACTACACCCCGATGATCGAACGGGCCCAAGAGTTTTCGCATTGGATGATCGATCTGCTCCATCCCCCGGCCGCGGACGATCCGCACGCCGACTACCACCGCGTGCTGCGCCGGGCACGACTGCGTGATCTCGTGGTCTCCCGCGCGCACCAGGACTTCTTCTCCGACAACTACGTCGGCCTCTGACATTTCGTCGACCCCAATTTTCCTGTCCCACAACTGAATACCTTTGTTCGTAATCCCCTCAGGAGGACGCGTGACTCCCGCGCTGATAGCGCATGCCGAGCTCGACTCGTTCGATCTCGACCAGTTGGATACCGCGGCGAGATTCGCCGCGGCGCACGACACCGGGGCGGTGCTGAGCCGCATGCTGCCCGGCCTGGCCGCCGCCGACCGGGCCGCGATCATGGCTCGCACCCGCTTCGCCCACACCGCCGTCCTGGTGTTCCCGCCGGATCTGGAGGTGCTCACCCGCACGCTGGCCGAGCGCGGATTGAGCGCGGGTGCGCCCACCCCGAGCACGGTGGTCAGGTCCCGCCTGGCCGACCGCTACGGCGTCCCCGCCGACTCGCTGAACGTGCAGATCGTGCGGACGCCGGTGCCCAGCCCCGACGGCGATCCACGGTTACTGGAGATCTTCGCCTTGGTGGGTACGGCCGGCCAAACGCGGACGGGGATCGCGGCCGCCGAACGCGCCGCGGGCTACGAAGCGCATCTGGCGCTCGAGGCAGCCAACGCCGACACCGTCGAAATCGTCGGGTTGCGCGCGCTGCTGCTGCACAAGAACCGCATGCACGCCGACGGCGGCGGCTACAACAGCCACGAGCACGCGACGGTGCTCTACTTCCGCACCACCGCCGCCGACCGGCCCTATCAGCGGCTGGAACTGCATGTGGCCGGGCAACATTCGTCGGTGCTGGCCGTGCACTGCGGCGTCTCCCACGACGCGCCGACGCGGCTGCTGCGCTTGATGACCGGGGCCTGGGCCACCCAGGCGCTCGCGGCTACCGCCACCCTGGGCGTGGCCGATCGGCTGGCCGCCGCCCCCGGCGCGCGGGTCGCCGAGCTGACCGCCACCGCGGGGCTGACCGTCGACCGAACCTGCGCGCTGCCCTTGGATTTCTCGATGATCGAACTGAGCCACTCCGTCGTGGCCTGACGCGCCCGGCTCGGATCTCCTGTCAGCGCGCTGTCGGTGGCCTGTCAGCGCGCGCCGACATCGTCGTGTGTGTGCCGGAGATACGGCACACACACGACGCAGGAGGACACCATGAACGCCAACTCGGCGATCTCCCGGCTGGAAATGCTGGCGAACCGGATGCAGCCCGCCGCCGCACGAGGTGACCGAAGCGCCCAGGACTGGCTGACCGAGGTGCGGACAGCCATTCTCGAACTTCGCCGACAGCCCGCGCAGGCGCCGCGGTCGGGCGGCGGTTTCCTGGAATCCGTCGGTCAGGGTCTGGCCCTGGGCGCGGGCTTCGCGGTCGGCGAGGAGATCGTCGACGACCTCTTCGACTGGTGAATCCCGGCCCGTGGCGGCCCGATCCAGCGTCGCCAGGCATGACTTGCGTCACAGGTGAACCCGGTCGGGTGGGAGCTCGTGCCAACGACGGGGTCGGTGGTCGGTGGCGTGGCGTCAGCGCCGGGAGCGGAGGCGATCGTGTGGGCTCGGGGCCGGGCGCGCTGTCCGTGGCGGCCGGTGCGGGCATGGCGGGAATATCGGGTCGACGGCGGCGGCTATCCTTGGACGGTCATGAAGTCGGCTTTCCCGGGTCCAAGCAATGCCCACACGGTCTACCTCGATCACGCGGCGACTACACCGATGTTTCCGGTCGCGGTCGAGGCCATGTGTGCTGCGCTGGGGATGACCGGTAACGCGTCGTCGTTGCACGGGTCTGGGCGGGCGGCGCGGCGGCTGCTCGAGGAGGCTCGGGAGTCGATCGCGGCGGGCCTGGGGGCGCGGCCTTCGGAGGTCATCTTCACCTCGGGCGGAACCGAGAGCGACAATCTCGCCGTCAAGGGGATCTACTGGGCTCGGCGTGACGCCGACCCGAAGCGCAACCGAATCCTGGTGAGTGCGGTCGAGCATCACGCGGTGCTGGACACCGTGGAGTGGCTCGAGCAGCACGAGGGGGCCCGGATCACGTGGCTGGAGTGCGACGCCGAGGGTGTCGTCTCGCCGCGGATCCTGCGCGACGCGCTGGCCGAGTACGCCGAGGAGACGGCGCTGGTCAGTGTGATGTGGGCCAACAACGAGGTCGGGACCATCCAGCCGATCCCGGAATTGGCCGCGGTGGCACAGGAGTTCGACGTCCCCATGCACAGCGACGCGGTGCAGGCGGCCGCGCAGCTGCCCATAGATTTCGCGCGCAGCGGGCTGGCCGCGGCCAGTTTCGCGGGCCACAAGGTGGGCGGGCCGCACGGGGTCGGCGTGCTGCTGCTGGGCCGGCAGGTGCCGGCGGTGTCGCTGCTGCACGGCGGCGGGCACGAGCGGGACCTGCGCTCGGGCACCTCGGATGTGCCGGCGGCGGTGAGCCTGGCCGCGGCGATCCGCGAGACCGTGGCGGGCCTGGAGCTGCGCGCGGTGGACCTGGAGCGGCTGCGGGAACGGCTCATCGACGGCGTGCGCGCCGCGGTGCCGGACGCGGTGCTCAACGGGGCGACCGGTGAGCTGCGGCTGCCGGGCAACGCCCACTTCACGTTCCCCGGCTGCGAGGGCGACTCGCTGCTGATGCTGCTCGACGCCGCCGGGATCGAATGCTCGACCGGATCCGCGTGCAATGCCGGAGTCGCCGGACCCTCCCATGTGCTGCTGGCCATGGGCGTGGAACCGGCGCGGGCGCGCGGATCCCTGCGATTCTCATTGGGACACAATTCGACCGACGCCGATATCGATGCCCTGCTGGCGGTGCTGCCGCAGGTGGTGGAGCGGGCGAAGGCGGCCGGACTGGCCGGAGCGAAGGGAGGCTTCTAGATGCGAGTACTTGCCGCGATGAGTGGTGGCGTGGATTCCGCCGTGGCGGCCGCCCGCGCCGTGGACGCCGGCCACGAGGTGGTCGGTGTGCACCTGGCGCTGTCCGCGAATCCGGGCACGCTACGCACCGGATCGCGGGGCTGCTGCTCCAAGGAGGACTCCGGCGATGCCCGCCGGGCCGCCGACGTGCTCGGAATCCCCTTCTACGTCTGGGATTTCGCCGACCGGTTCAAGGAGGACGTGATCGACGACTTCGTCGCCGCGTACGCCGCCGGTGAGACCCCCAACCCGTGCCTGCGCTGCAACGAGAAGATCAAGTTCTCGGCGCTCGCCGACCGCGCGGTGGCGCTGGGCTTCGACGCCGTGGTCACCGGGCACTACGCCCGGCTGGAAGACGGCGTGCTGCGCCGGGCCGTCGACGCCGACAAGGACCAGTCCTACGTGCTGGCCGTGCTGACCGCCGACCAGCTCTCGCGCGCCATGTTCCCCGTCGGCGACACCCCCAAGCCGCGGATCCGCGAGGAGGCCGCCGAGCGTGGGCTGGCCGTCGCCAACAAGCCCGACAGCCACGACATCTGCTTCATCCCCTCCGGTGACACCCAGGCCTTCCTGGGCGCGAAGATCGGCATCCGGCCCGGCGCGGTCCTCGACGCCGACGGCACCAAGCTCGCCGATCACGAAGGCGTGCACGGTTTCACCATCGGCCAGCGCAAGGGCCTGGGCCTGCCCGGCCCGGCCGCCGACGGCAAGCCGCGCTACGTCACCGGGATCGACCCGGTCTCCGGCGACGTGCACGTGGGTTCGGCCAAGGACCTCGAGGTGTGGACGGTGCTGGCCGACCGCGCCATCTGGACCTCCGGCGACACCCCTTCCGGCCCGATCGAATGCGTCGCCCAGGTGCGCGCGCACGGCGGCACCGCCCCCGCGGTCGCCGAGGCCGTGGACGGTGGCCTGGTGGTGCGGCTGCGCGAGCCGCTGACCGGCGTGGCCCGGGGCCAGGCCGTGGTGCTCTACCGTCCCGACGCGGACGGTGACGAGGTGCTGGGCAGTGGAACCATTTCCGGCACCGAACGCGAACCTCATTCGTACGCAAGCGAACTGGTCTCGGATAGCGCCCGGTGAGCGACCGTCATTCGCGCAGTGCCGCGAAGTCATATGTGGCGCAACAGGTTCGACCGCTCTTCGGTGGCCGGATCGTGTGGCGCACCGGGTTGGCCCAGCCGGCGACGCTGCGACCGCGGCGCGGTCCGGGCAAGGTCCGGCTGGGTACGCGCAGCGCCGCCGGTCGGGCGGCCGCCGATCAGGCCGGGCAGCCCGCCCGCACCGACACCGGCGAATTCCAGCCCGGTGAGGCGCAACCCGGCCCCGAGGGCCCCGGCGACGTGACCGCCGGTCCCGTCGCGGACCGGCACCCGGACCCCGCGGGTCGCAAGCGGACCGGCGTGATCGTTCCGGTCGTCCCGTACGCCGAGCGTGGCCGGATCGCCACCGGCCCGGCCGCGCCCGCCGAGGGCGCCGACCGCGCGGGCAAGACCTGGGACTGGTTCGTGAACGCCACCGCCTGGGACTGGTACACGAATTCGAGCGACAAGACCGATCGCGGCGATGCGGGCGCGTAGCCGCCGCTCCCGGATGGGTGACGGCGGCGGTCGATTCTGTAGTGGCTCAGTGCTTTCGGAACTTTCCGTGCTAGTGGATCGGGGTGGCCGGGTTGGCTGACGAGGCGGCAGCGGTGCTGCGTGGCGGGGTCGCGACCGGGGTGGGCTCGTGGCCGGGCACCGACGCGCGCGAGGCCGCGGCGACCGTGGTGGGGGAGTTGGGGCAGCTGCCGCATCTGGTGGAACTGCCCGCGCGCGGAGTGGGCGCGGATATGGTCGGGCGGGTGTCCGGGCTGCTGGTGGACATGCAGTTCGACAGCACGACCCGGGGGTATCGGCTGGGCCCGCGCCCGGGCGCGGTGTCGCGACGGGCCAACGATCTGCTGCGCACCGATCTGGACGCGCTGGAAGAGGCTTGGGAAACAGGTGGTTTGGCCGGATCCGGGCATCCGGTGAAGGTGCAGGTGGCGGGCCCGCTGTCGGTGGCCGCGGAGGTGGAGCTGCCGGGCGGGCATCGGATCCTGACCGATTCCGGTGCGCTGCGCGACCTTTCGGAGTCGCTGGCCGAGGGCATCGCCGCGCATGTGGCCGAGGTGGGCAAGCGGCTGGGCGCGCCGGTCGTGCTGCAGATCGACGAGCCGCATCTGACGGCCGTGCTGAACGGCGCGCTGAAGGGCGTGAGCGTCATGAACATCGTGGGCGCCATGCCCGAACCCGAGGCGCTGCACATCCTCGACATCGTGGCCGGGAAGCAGTCCGTGCCGGTGCTGGTGCATACCTGCGCCGATCGTCCCGCGCTCGGTTTCCTGCGCAAGAGCTCCGCGGCCGCCGTCGGTTTCGACCTGGCCGCGATCGGCACCTCCGATCTCGACCGGATCGGCGAATTGCTGGACAGCGGAAAGCATCTGGTGCTCGGCCTGGTCCCCACCACCGAGCCCGTCAAGCCGGTCACCTGGCGGGAGATCGCCGAACCCGGTGTCCGCCTGATGGATCGGCTCGGTTTCCCGCGCCGCCTGCTGGCCGAGCAGATCCTGGTCTCCCCGGCCTGCGGTCTGGCCGGGGCCTCGCTGTCGTGGGCGCGCCGCGCGGTGAGCCTGGCCGCGGAGACCGCGGCGGCCTACGCCGACGAACCGGAATCGCTGACCTTCGAGTAGCCGCCGCTACATCCGCTCGACGATGTCCAGCGCGATGGCCACGGCCGCCGCGTTGCTCTCCTCGTCGGTCAGGTCGAGATCGCCCATCATCGACAGGCTCCAGCTGATGGCCAGCAGCGCCTGCCGCGCGTGGAACACGGCCAGTGGTTCCCGGCTGGGCGCGGTCATCAGGTCGGCGAGCACCCGGAACTGGTAGCGCAGGCTGGTCCCGAAGCCGAGATCGCGGAACGCGGGCTGGTTCTCGTGCCAGAACCGGATCATGTCCTTGCCCAGGCTGTGCAGCAGCGTCCCGTACCGGACCACGATCTCGCGCGCCCGCTCCGGCCCTTCCGGCGCGGCCTCGGCCCAGCGCACGATCTCGTCGACGCCGCCGCGCAGATCCTCCGACAGGCTGGCGACGATGTCTTCCTTGGTCCGGAAGTGGTAGTACAGCGCGGCTTTGGTGACTCCCAGGCGTTCGGCGATCTCCCGCAGCGAGGTCTTCTCGTACCCGTGCTCGGAGAACAACTCCATGGCGACGGACCGAATCCGCTCCCGCGTGTCACTACGACGCCCGTCCATCGAGTCCTTTCGCGCTTTTCGCGGGCACTGTCTTGACGCCCGGCTAGTAGGAGCCTAGCGTTTCCCGCACCGGCAGATACCTAGCCGGGCGGCAAGTTAATTCAGGTGGGGAGTGACAGGACATGACTGAAGCGGCAGCGAAAGTGCCGGTCGACGGCGTGGCCATGACGGCGATCGGGGTGGCCGTGATCAGGGCGCGGGAGTCCGAGCGCCCCGACCGCCTCTACGACGACCCGCAGGCCGCGGCGTTCGTGACCGCCGCCCGCGCGGGTTTCGAACCGGATCGCTGGGCCCGGGTGGAGGCCGTGGCCGACCAGTTCTACGAGGGCCGCACCATCGGCGTGCACCTGGTCGACGAACGATTCCGGGCGGCGATCGCCGCGGGCCTCCGCCAGATCGTGGTCCTGGGAGCGGGTTTGGACACCCGCGCCTACCGCATGGCCCTCCCGCCCGACACCCACGTCTACGAGATCGACCTCCCCGAACTCTTCGCCTTCAAGGAGCCGGTCCTCGCCGCCACTGCTGCCACCCCGACCTGCCACCGCCACGTCGTCATCGCCGACCTCCGCGACGACTGGCGAAAATCCTTGCTGTCGGCCGGTTTCGACCCATCCGCACCCACCTACTGGGTCGACGAGGGCTCCCTCGGCTACCTGAACCAGGACTGGAACCAGCGCGTGGTCCGCACCCTCACCGAACTCTCCGCCCCCGGAAGCCGTTTCGGCGCGGCCCGCTACGTCGTCGACCCTGACGCACCCCAATACCGAGACCTCCGCCGCCTGGTCGCCGGCGACAACGCCCCCGACCCCGCTCCCGCCCCATCGACCCCCGACTTCGACGCGCAAGCTTGGCTCGAAGACATCGGCTGGTCCACCGAATTCCACAGCTGGAACGACATGACGGCCGACCTCCCCCGCCCCGCGGGCACCCTCGACCCCCGCATCGGCAATATCGCGGCCATCCGCCGCTGACTCAATCGAATCGATCTTGGTTGCGTTTGTGTCGTTTGGGGCGCATGCTTGAGCCGTGAGATGCGACGAAAGGAGGCAGTGATGACCGTGTGCCGCGTGGAAGCCGAGGTTCCGCAGTCCACGAGGAACCAGATCCGGAAAGCCCTGGTGTCGCTGCCTCCGGCCTCGCAGCAACCCTCGACGATCGTCATAGACGAGGTTCCGATGCTGGTTCCCGCGAGCGTGCGGGCCGCGGTGGTGGCGTTGCTGGAGCATCTCAGCGAAGGGCGGGGTGTCGCGATCGGCCCCGTAGATGCCTTGGTGACCACGTCCACGGCAGCCGATCTGCTGGGACTGTCACGGACGTACGTTTGCCGGATGGTGGACGCCGGAGAACTGCCGGTCGAGTATCGCGGCACCCATCGGCGGATCCCGCTACAGGCCGTTCTGGACTACCGTGAGCTTCGCCGTCGCGACCGCACGCAGGCGCTGGACGAAGTCGCACGCATCTCGCGGGAATCGGGTATGTACGACGACGAGTTCTGAAGGGGGAGGGGGTGTCCCTTCGAGCCTTCTTGGACGCGAATGTCCTCGTTCGGGCGCGTCTGCGGGATGTACTGCTCACACTCGCGGAAGCCGAATTGTATGAAGTCCGTTGGAGCGCCGGTGTTTTGAATGAAATGAACCGGCACCTGTCCGAGGTCATGAGTGTGTCCAGTAGGAAATCACTGTGCCGGGCAATGGCCAGGGCGTTCCCTGATGCACTCGTCGAAGCTCAAAGTGCCTCGGTATTCATCGCGTTCGCCATCGATTCCGATTTGGCCAGGGCGGGCTGTGCCATGGTTGATATGGCCGCCAGGCGGTGGCTCGGCGGAGCCGAGCCGGCCGGGATCAAGGAGATTCAGGACAGGTTGGCGGGATGGGCGCACCGGGAACTCGGTTCTGTCGTAGCGGATTTGATCGCTCGCGAGGAGTTCATCCGTCATGTCGAGTAGCACCTGGGTCAGGTTGTTGTTTCGAGAGCCAGCCGCATGACGGTGAGCGACAGTCCCGAACCGGTGAACCAACCCCGTTCCGGCACCTGCGCGAAGCCGAACCGGTCGTACATGCGGCGCGCGTCCTGCATGGTCGGCATGGTCGTGAGGACCACCGCGTCGAAGCCCTCGGCGCGGGCGGTGTCGACCACCCGTTCCAGTAGGGCGCGGCCGATGCCGAGGCCCCGGGCCCGCTTGGACACCGCGAGCATCCGGAACTCCAGCTCACCCGGGCGCGCGATGTCGGCGAAGGCGGTGCCCGGCCGGGCCATGGTCAGGGAGCCGAGCAGCTCGCCACCGCGCACCGCGACCAGAATCTCGGCCGACGCCGCGCGGGTGGCGGTGTCGGCAAGCTCTGCGACATAGGGGCTTTCGGGGTTGACATGCCCCTCGCCCACGTACACTTCGACGGTCAGGTCGCCGATGGCCGCGAAATCCGCGGCCTCGGCATCACGGATCTGTACATCGTTCGCTTCCGATGCCATCAGGCGACTGCCTCGGGGCCGCCTTCGAGCAGCTTGACGAAGCCCGCCTCGTCGAGGATCGGTACACCCAGTTCCTCGGCCTTGGCGGCCTTGGAGCCCGGGGCGTCGCCGATCACCACGAAAGCCGTTTTCTTGGAGACCGATCCGGCGGCCTTGCCGCCGCGGATGAGGATGGCTTCCTTCGCGCCGTCGCGGGTGAAGCCCTCCAGCGAACCGGTGACCACGATGGACAGGCCCTCGAGGTTGCGTTCGATGGACTCGTCACGCTCGTCCTCCATGCGGACACCGGCCGCGGCCCACTTGTCGACGATGTCGAGATGCCAAGGCACGGTGAACCATTCGGTGACCGCGGCGGCGATGGTCGGGCCGACGCCGTCGGTGGCGGCCAGTTCCTCGGCCGAGGCCTCGCGAATCCGGTCCATGCTGCCGAAAGCGGTGGCCAGGGCGCGGGCCGCGGTCGGACCCGCGTGCCGGATGGACAGGCCGACCAGGACACGCCACAGCGGGCGGTCCTTGGCCGACTCCAGGTTCTCCAGCAGCCGTTTGCCGTTCTGCGACAAGGTGCCGCTCTTGTTGGTGAACAGCGTGGTGGTGAGCAGTGTGTCCTCGTCGAGCGAGAACAGGTCGCCCTCGTCGGCGATCGCGCCCGACTTCAGCAGGTCGATGGCGGCCTCGTAGCCCAGCGCCTCGATATCGAACGCGCCGCGCCCGGCCACGTGGAACACCCGCTCCCGCAACTGCGCCGGGCAGTACTGCTGATTGGGGCAGCGGATATCGGCGTCGCCCTCCTTGGCCGGAGCCAGCTCGGTGCCGCACTCGGGGCAGTGCGTCGGCATCACGAAGGCGCGCTCGGAACCGTCGCGCGCGTCCACCACCGGGCCCAGCACCTCGGGAATCACGTCACCGGCCTTGCGGATGGTGACGGTGTCGCCGATCAGCACGCCCTTGCGCTGCACCTCGGAGGCATTGTGCAGGGTGGCCATGGCGACCGTGGAACCCGCGACCGTCACCGGCTGCATCACCGCGAACGGCGTAACCCGGCCCGTGCGACCGACATTCACCTGAATATCGAGCAGCTTGGTGGTGGCTTCCTCCGGCGGATACTTGTAGGCGATGGCCCAGCGCGGCGCGCGCGAGGTCGCGCCCAGGCGGCGCTGCAGGCTGAACTCGTCGACCTTGACGACCTGGCCGTCGATCTCGTGCTCGATGTCGTGGCGGTGTTCGCCCCAGTAGTTGACGCGGTCGATCACCGCGTCCGCGCCCTGCACCCGCACCGTGTGCGCCGACACCGGCAGCCCCCACGCGGCCAGCGCGCGGTACGCCTCGTGCTGCGACTCCGGCGCGAAACCCTCCAGGCGGCCGAAGCCGTGGCAGATCATCCGCAGCCGCCGCCGCGCCGTCACCGCCGGATCCTTCTGCCGCAGCGAACCGGCCGCGGTATTGCGCGGATTCGCGTACGGCGCCTTGCCTTCCGCGACGATCGAGGCGTTGAGCGCCTCGAAGTCGGCCAGCGTCATGAACGCCTCGCCGCGCACTTCGAGCAGCTTCGGGACCGGGAACTCGTCGCTGTGGGTCAGCTCGTGCGGGATGTCCTCGATGGTGCGGGCATTGAGGGTGACGTCCTCACCGGTGCGGCCGTCGCCGCGGGTGGCGCCGCGCACCAGCTTGCCGTCCTCGTACACCAGGTTGAGGGCGACACCGTCGATCTTCACCTCGCACACGTAGTACAGCCCGGAGCCGGCGTCGGCCTCCACCTTGGCGATCCACTGGCGCATCTCGTCCTCGTTGAACACGTTGTCCAGCGAGTACATCCGCTCCAGATGATCCACGGGCGCGAACGCGGTGGTGAAGCCGCCGCCGACGAGCTGGGTCGGCGAATCCGGGGTCCGTAGATCCGGATGCGTCTCCTCGAGCGCCACCAGGCGGTTGAACAGCTCGTCGAACTCGCCGTCGGTGATGATCGGCGCGTCCCGCACGTAGTAGCGGAACTGGTGGTCGCGGACCTCCTCCGCCAGCCGCTGCCACTCGACCCGCTCGTCCCCGCTCGCCGCGGTGATCTCGTCCCCGCTCGCGGTGGTGATGTCGTTGCCCGATTCGCTCACAGCAGGCACTCTATCCCGCCCCACCGACAGGTTTGATCAACATTCCCGCACGTCGCGCCCTGTGCGCGCGGATCGCCGCCGGTCCGGTGACCCGACCGGGCCGACCGCGATCCGACGTCGCCGCGCCCGTCGATCGCGGGCGATCTTTCGGCGTGCCGTCGCTGCGCGAGTACCACGGCACGCATTCCGCGGGGCCCTTTCGCGGTGCCGCCCAGCGTCATTCGCGGGCCGCGCGCAATCCGACCAGCACGTCCGAATAAGGTGAGTCGCATTTCCGACCCGCGACCGGCAGGATGTCCAGGGTGTTGCGTAGTTTTCAGGTGACGAACCATCGGTCCCTCGCCGAACCGCAGGAACTGCGGCTGACCCGGGGTAGCGGACCGGTCGCCACACCGGTCACCGCCGTGTACGGCGCGGCCGCCACCGGCAAGACCGGCCTCATCGACGCGCTCGACCGCATGCGCGACGCCGTACTGAACTCGGTCACCGGCTGGGATCCGTACTCCGGACCCGACCGCACCCCGCACCTCGGATTCTCGGATCGCCCTTCGGAATTCGTGGCCAACTTCGTCGCCGAGGGCTGCCCGTACACCTACGGCTTCCGGCTCGACAACGCCGACGTGGCCGCGGAATGGCTGCACTCGCATCCGCACAACCGCAAGCGCGTGGTCTTCGAACGCGCCGGTGACGACATCCGCATCGGGCCGATGTTCGAGGCCGCCCGGTACGGACTGGGTGCCGTGGTGCCGCTGGTGCGCCCGAACGCGCTGCTGCTCAGCCTGTCCGGGCAGCTGTACGCCGAACCGCTGGTCCCGGCCTACCGCTGGTTCCAGTCGCTGCTGGAAGTGCAGTGCGGGCAACCGGATCCGCAGGAGATCGCGCACCGCGTCGGCTCGCACATCTCCCGCTCCACCGATCACGCGGTGCGCCTGCTCACCCTGCTGCGCGGCGCCGACCTGGGCATCACCGATCTGCTGCTGCCCTCCGACGACCCCATGTACGCCGACTACCTGCGTGACCTGGACACCGATATCGCGTCCACCACAAAGGAAATCGAGAACTGCACGGTCTCGGCGAACTACGCCGAGGAGATGTTCCTCGAACACGGCATCACCGTCACCCTGCTGCAGCGCGAACTGGCCAACCTCTACGCCGCCCGCGACGCGCTCTACTCCCGCATGGTGGCGCGCCGCGGTGTCGGGCTGGGCCTGACCCACGAGGGCATCGAGACCGCCTTCGACATCACCGACGAGTCCAGCTCCACCCTGGCCATGCTGCGCCTGCTGCCGCCCATGCTCGACGCCCTCGACACCGGCGGCGTGCTGGCCGTCGACGACATCGACGCCGCGCTCACCCCCGAGACCGCCGACAGCCTCATCCAGTTGTTCCAGAACCCCGAAACCAACACCCAGGGCGCGCAGTTGGTGTTCACCACCGCCAACCGCACCCTCATCGACCGTGGCAACGGCCGCTCCCAGTCCAAGCGCACCACGGTCTGGCAGCTGCGCCGCCAGCACGGCGTGTCCGAACTCACCGCCCACTAGCCGCGTTCCGGGCCCGGACTCCCTGCCGCCTAGCATGGAGTTCATGCTCATCCAGCTAGCGTTCGTCCTGATGATCGGCGGCGCCCTGGCCGCGACGCTCATGTACTACCGTCGCGCCAACGGCGGCGGTCCCCGCGCGCTCCCCGGCTTCGGCAGCTCCGCCCCCGCCGAACTGGAACCCGGCACCCTGCACGTCACCGGCGTCAGCCCGCGCCCCGACGAGCCCGGCGAGCAGTACGTCACCATCAGCGGCAGCATCTCCGGCCCCACGGTGGTGGCCCACGAGGTCTACGGCCGCTTCGCCTGGGACGTCAACCAGTGGCCGTCCATCGGCGACCAGATCCCCGTCGCCTACCCCTCCGGCAAGCCCGACAAGTGGCAACTCGGCCACCCGGGCGCCCGCCCGTACTTCGGCTCCAAGCGGCCGAAGGATCAGGGCTACTGATCCTAGGTCAACACGCCGTCGATGCAGAGGGACGCGGTGCGCCAGGTGGGGGCGGGGCGGGCGCCGTCGAAACTCCATCCGGCGATGGGTTCGGCGGCCTTCCACAGCAGGACGTCGCCGGGGAGACGGACCACTTGGTACACGTCGTCGGTGCCCGGGATGAGCTGGTTGCCGACGCAGTAGTCGGTGTAGCTGGTGCCGGGTTGCCGTGCGCCCGGGCTGAATTGGCCGACGGGGCTGCCTTGCGCGCCCGGGGTCCGGACGGTGGCGGGTCGATCGCTGTCGGCGCCGGTGAACCAGTAGGGCGCGCCGGCGTCGGTGCCGCAGCGGAAGGTGGTGCCGCCCGCGATGACGGTGCTGTCCTGCGGGTGAGTCGTTCCCGCCCACAGACATCCGGCGCGGGCGCGGCGTTCGGCGGGTTCGGCTTCGGCGGTCGCGGCCAGCGGCAGCCCGCCGACGGTCAGGGCGGCGACGGCGATCGGCGCGGCGGCTGCTCGCCGGAGGCGTCGCGGGGTGCGTGGCCCGGTGGCGGTGGTGGGCGTCCCGGTGATCGTGGGCATGGTGGCTCCCTGGTCTCGGTGTGCGGTCAGCAGTGGCTGGCGTGCGCCGGGCAGACGGTGTAGCCGGAACCGTCCGCGTTCCAGGTGGGCGTCCAGGTGGCGGGGTTGTTCGCGCCGGCGCGGGTCGGCTGTTCGCTCGGCGGACGGGTCGCGCCGGGTGGCCGCGGGTGCTGGTTCTGGAGAACGGGATTGGTGTCGGTGTGGTGGAAGCCGAGTGGATCGCGCGCGTGGATGCCGCTGTGGTCATTGCCGTGGTTGACGATTCCGGGCCGGTTGCCGCCGGCGCCGGGCGACCTCGACGAGTCGGAGTTTCCGGGTGGGTTGCCGCCGTACGAGATGGTTGCGGCGGCTGCCGGTCCGGCGGCGAACACGGTGGCGCCGGCCAGCGGGACGAGGAGCAGGGCGAGTCGGTGGGTTCGGCGTGGTCGATCGGCGTGCTGCATGGCGTCGTTGCCTCTCTGATCTACTAAGTACGACCGTAGATCAGCTACGTAGGCGAATAGTAGGTAAAGCCTGGGAATCTACTGAGTGACTGCGTAGGAGACGTGGCGTATACGGCCGAGGCGATCGGGGCCCGGTAATACGAAACGCCCCCACCGGAACTCCGGCAGGGGCGTGAAATTCGAGGTGAGAGGGCGTGCGGCTCAGCCGAGTACGCCCGCGATGATGCCGGCCAGGTAGCCCAGTCGGGCCACCTCCGACGGCCGGAAGTCCGGCCCGCCCGGTCGGCCCAGCAGCAGCACCTTGCCGGTGTTGCCGAGCGGCGCGGCGGCCAGCTTGGTGTCCATGTCCTTCCACAGGCCGGGCACCCAGTCGGCGTCGCCGTCGAGGACGGTCGGCTTCTCCAGTGGCATCCACGGCGCGGACGCGGCCTGGGTGGACGGGGCGCTCTGCGAGCCCACCACCCGGTAGGCGCCCTGCGGGCCCATGTCGATCACCGTCGACCAGCCGACCCGCAGCACCCGCGGCGCGCCGTCGACCAGAACCTGCAACCGATCATCGCGCGCATTGGCGACCTGATCGATGAGTTCGAGCTCGCGGTGGGTGTCGAGGATCCCGGAGTACGGGCGTAGCGAATCCACTTGGACGTCGTGTAGCGACTCGGCGGCGGTGATGAGGGTGTCGGGCAGCGCGCCCGTCGGCACCTCGACCACGATGTCGTCGATCGCGAAACCGTCGCCGCGCTCGACGACATCCAGCGAGAGGATGTCCGCGCCAACCGAACCCAGCGCCAGCGCCAGCGATCCGAGACTCCCTGGGCGATCCGGAAGTTGCACGCGAAGCAGGTATGACACGTGCCTTCCTTTCTTTACTGTGCGTCCGAAACTTTCCGACGGGTACCCGAGTCCCGCAATATTTACACCCTCGAGAGCTTGTTATCGAATCGAACCATTCGGTGTGACCCGGGCCACCTACTCGCGGGTCACACATTGATGGTGCCAGGTCTGGCGCACACCTGCGACCGGTGGCCGCAGAAGACCCACTAGGCTGTCGGATGGCCAATCACCAAGCTCGAACCATGCCGAAAGGGGTCCCGCGGTGCCCGCCATCTCCAGGGACGAGGTAGCCCACCTCGCCCGGCTGTCCCGGCTCGCTTTGACGGACGACGAACTCGATCTGTACGCCGGTCAGCTGGATTCCATCCTGACCCACGTCGCACAGATCTCGCAGGTCGCCGCCGCCGATGTGCCCGCCACCGCATCCCCGAATCCGGAGACCAACGTGACGCGCCCGGATGTGCCGCAGCCGTGCCTGACTCCGGAGCAGGCGCTCGCCATGGCGCCCGCGGTCGAGGAGCAGCGATTCATGGTTCCGCAGATTCTGGGAGAGGGCGCATGACAGACCTGACGAAGCTGTCCGCGGCCGATCTCGCGGACAAGATCCACGCCCGGGAGGTGTCCTCGGTCGAGGTCACCGAGGCGCACATCCGCCGCATCGCCGAGGTCGACGGGGAGATCAACGCCTTCCTGCACGTCGCCGGCGAGCAGGCGCTGGTCACCGCCGCCGAGGTCGACCGCCAGATCGCGGCCGGTACCGTCGCCTCGCCGCTGGCCGGTGTTCCCTTGGCGCTCAAGGACGTTTTCACCACCACCGACATGCCGACCACCTGCGGGTCGAAGATGCTCGAGGGCTGGGTGTCGCCGTACGACGCGACGCTGACCACCAAGTTGCGCGAGGCAGGCATCCCGATCCTCGGCAAGACGAACATGGACGAGTTCGCCATGGGTTCGTCCACCGAGAACTCGGCGTACGGCCCGACCCGCAATCCCTGGGACACCGACCGGATTCCGGGTGGTTCCGGTGGTGGTTCGGCCGCCGCGCTGTCCTCGTACCAGGCGCCGCTGGCCATCGGCACCGACACCGGCGGCTCGATCCGCCAGCCGGCCGCGGTCACCGCGACCGTCGGCACCAAGCCGACCTACGGCACCGTGTCCCGTTTCGGCCTGGTCGCCTGCGCGTCCTCGCTGGATCAGGGTGGCCCGTGCGGTCGCACCGTGCTGGACACCGCGCTGCTGCACGAGGTCATCGCCGGTTACGACCCGCGCGACTCCACCTCCCGCAATGTGCCGGTGCCGCCGGTGGTCGCCGCCGCCCGCGAGGGCGCCAAGGGCGACCTGTCGGGCGTGAAAGTCGGTGTGGTGCGCGAACTTCACTCCGACAGCTACCAGCCGGGCGTCATCGCCTCCTTCGACGCCGCGGTCGCGCAGCTCAAGGAACTGGGCGCCGAGGTGGTCGAGGTGTCGTGCCCGCACTTCGAGTACGCGCTGCCCGCCTACTACCTGATCCTGCCCTCGGAGGTGTCGTCGAACCTGGCGCGCTTCGACGCCATGCGCTACGGCCTGCGCGTCGGCGACGACGGCTCGCACTCGGCCGAGCAGGTCATGTCCATGACGCGTGAGGCCGGGCTGGGCCCGGAGGTCAAGCGCCGCATCATGATCGGCACCTACGCGCTGTCCTCGGGCTACTACGAGGCCTACTACGGTCAGGCCAACAAGGTCCGCAACCTGATCGCGCAGGACTTCGACAAGGCCTACGAGACCGTCGACGTGCTGGTCTCGCCGACCAGCCCGTTCACCCCGTGGAAGCTGGGCGAGAAGGTCAACGACCCGCTGGCCATGTACCTCTCGGACCTGTGCACGCTGCCCACCAACCTGGCCGGGCACTGCGCCATGTCGGTGCCGTCCGGCCTCAGCGCGGACGACGGCCTGCCGGTCGGTCTGCAGATCATGGCTCCGGCCCTGGCCGACGACCGGCTCTACCGGGTCGGCGCGGCGTACGAGGCGGCTCGCGGCCCCATCGCGTGACGGTCTGATCCCGCAAGCGAATTCGGCCCCCGTCGGTGACCACCGGCGGGGGCCGATCCGGCATTGCCTGCGACGCGTCGGTCCGGACCGGTAGGCTGGCAGCGTTTCGGCGTGTGTGAAGGGTTTTCTTGGGGATGTTGCGACGCGGCGAAGTCTTCGCGGGCTACGTGATCGAGCGCGAAGTGGGCCGTGGCGGAATGGGTTCGGTCTATGCGGCCCGCCACCCCCGGCTCCCGCGGCTGATCGCGCTCAAGCTGCTGCATCGGGAGATGTTCGGCGACAACGAGACCCGGGTCCGATTCGAGCGCGAGGCCGATGTCATCGCCCAGCTCGACCACCCCAACATCATCACCGTCTACGACCGCGGCGACGAGGGCGAGCAGCTGTGGATCGCCATGCAATACGTTGACGGCGTCGACGGCGCGTCCATCGACCCCTTCGACCTGCCCCCGGACCGGGCCGTCGAGATCATCGTGCAGACCGCGGCCGCACTGGATTACGCGCACGCGCGCGGCATCCTGCACCGGGATGTGAAGCCCGCCAACCTGCTGCTGTCCCGCACCGGCGGCATCGGCACCGGATTCAGCGAACGAGTGTTGCTGTCCGACTTCGGCATCGCGCGGCTGCTCGACGACACCGCGCACCTCACCCGCACCGGCATGCTCAACGCCACCCTCGCCTACGCATCCCCGGAACAGCTGACCTCCGCGCCCATGGGGCCGCGCTCGGACCAGTATTCGCTGGCCTGCACCCTGTTCCGGCTCCTCACCGGGCACGGGCCGTTCGACGCCCCGAACATCGCGACCGTCATGCTCGGGCATCTGCAGTCCCCGCCCCCGCCGGTGAGCCGGTTCCGGCCCGAGGTGCCCGCCGAACTGGACGCGGTGCTGCGGCGCGCGCTGTCCAAGGATCCGCGCGACCGCTTCGAGACCTGCTACGAATTCGCGCAGACCGCCTGGGAGACGGTGTCCGAACCGGTGTCGCTGGTCCGGCGGCCCCGCAACCATGCGGCCGACCGGCTGCCCCGCGAGGACACCGTGCGCGGCTGCCTGTACGGCGGCGCCGTCGGTGACGCGCTGGGCGCGCCGATCGAGACCATGCTGCTGCCGAACATCCGGCAGCGCTACGGAAATCAGGGCGTCACCGGGGAGGGCGGCGGATACAAGGGCCGCATCTCCGACGAGACCCAGCTGGCGCTGTTCACCATGGAAGCCCTGATCCGCAGCGCGCGGGTGCGGGAACGCGGCACCGCCGCGGCCGTGGGCATGATCCAGGAGAACCTGCTGGTGTGGCTGCGCGGGCAGGGCCAGGCCGCGGTGCCGGAACAGCCGGTGCCACTGCGCAGCGGACTCACCGGATACCCGGAGCTGATGACCTACCGCGGGCCCACCCAGACCACCATCTCGGCCATGCTGCGCGCCGCCGCCCGGCAGCGGCCCGGCACCCCGCTGGGCACCCGCGATCATCCGATCAACGACTCCAAGGGCTGCGCGGCCGTGGTGCGGTCC
Organism: Nocardia tengchongensis; assembly: GCF_018362975.1. Classification (NCBI taxonomy): domain Bacteria; kingdom Bacillati; phylum Actinomycetota; class Actinomycetes; order Mycobacteriales; family Nocardiaceae; genus Nocardia; species Nocardia tengchongensis. Next base: position 7,236,781 of record NZ_CP074371.1, on the reverse strand, counting down.
GCGCCGTGCGGTTTCACGCCGTCGCTGGAGTACGCCTTCGAATTGGGCTGCGACGCCGCGGCCCTCACCCACGGCAACCCGAGCGGCTGGCTGCCCGCCGGCGCCTTGGCGGCCACCGTGTACGGGCTGGGCCGGGGCCTGGACGTGCGGACCGCGGTGGAACAGGCACGCGCGCAACTGATCCGGAACCGGGATCACGAGGAGACCACCCAGGCGCTCGACGCGGCCGTGCGGCTCGCCGACACCGTGGCCTTCCGGGGACGGCCAATGCCGCCGCCCGGACTGCTGGAGCGGCTGGGCAGCGGCGTCATCGGATCGGAGGCCCTGGCGATGGCGGTCTGCGCCGCCGTGTGCGCCGAGAACGTGGGCGGCACACCGGAACAGATATTCCGCAACGGCGTGCTGCTCGCGGTCAACCACTCCGGTGACAGCGACTCCACCGGGGCCATCTGCGGCGCGCTGCTCGGCGCCCGGCTCGGGACCGACGCCATCCCCGAGGCCTGGCGCACCCGCCTCGACGCCGCGGCCGCCATCGACCGCCTGGTCGCCGACTTCACCCACGAAGTCCGCGACGGCCGCTCAGCAGCCCGGCAATACCGTGCCCTGGTCGACGCCGTAGCGGTGGCCGTGACCGGCCGGGGCGTCCAGCGCGCCCAGCAGGTCGGCCGAGGTCTGCAGGAAACTGACCACCGGAATCCACTGCGGGACCGGCGCGTCCGGGCGCGTGCCGGTGAGATCCGGTGCGCGCCACAGCAGGGACGGCGACCAGCGCACCACCGGATCGGAGGCATTGGCCAGCACCATCGCCCGCCCGTGCCGCGCCTGCCCCGCCGGCGGGCCCGCCCACAGCGCGCCGCAGGTGCGGCGATCCTGATCGGCGTCGTCGGCGAACACGGCGCTGCCGCCGAGCGCACCCAGACTCTGGCCGTAGATGTAGAGCTTCGGCGGTTCCGGCAGCGTCGAAATCCGTTGCTCCACGGCCCGGAACAGGGCCCGCGCCGACTCCTCGGCCGCGGCCCGGCCGAACACGAAGGTGACCCAGCTCGGCGCGTCCGAATACTGCAACCCGACCAACGCGACATCCCCGCCGAACCGTGCGTCGAGCCCCTTGGCGGCATCGCTGTCGATCCACCCCGACCCGGTCGGCACCGTCACCACCAGGTTCCGCCGCTGCAACCCGCCCGTGCGCTCCAGCTCCCGCACCGCCAGCGCCACCCGCGCATCCAGATCGGCCGCCGAATTCAACCCCACGTACACCCGCACCGTCCGCGCCGGCGTCCCGGCCACGAACCGCCTGCCCTGCGCACCCAGCGACGGCCAGCTCGCCATCGACACCGGACTCCCCGACCGGGTCGGCGAATCCGGTTGCACCAGCTCCGGATCCACATACGAATTCGCCGCCGCGTACGCCCCGCGCCGCCACTCCACGACGGCGGGCACCAGCACCACCTGCCCGGCCACCACCAGCGCCGCCCCCGCCGCGACACTCCGCACCCGCCCCAACCGCCGGACCGCCCATCGCACCCCGCGCGCGATCGCGACCACCACACCCACGATCGGCACCGTCCAAGCGAGCCACTGCACCCAATACCCGGGCCCGATGCCCCCGACCCCCATCGCCGCCCGCAACGTGTTCTGCCAATGCTCGGCATATCCCATCGCCGCCCCGACCAGCAGCACGGCCCCGATCGCCACCGGCACCCGCGCCCGCGGCAACCGCTCCACCCCGAACCGAATCCACCGCAACACCATCCGGACAATCGCGGCCACCGCCAGTCCGATCAGCACCACCACCGAGGTCACGATGGCCTGCGCCGACGGCGTCCGCGGCAACAGGCCGGGGGCCAGCGACACCATCGTCCCGCCCGCGACGGCCGCACTCGTCCCGACCCGCGGTGCGCGCAACTCGGACCAATTCGACCGAAAACGAACACCGGCAACCGTGGTCGCGACTTCCGTTGCAGGAGCGATCCGATCGCGGACGGCGGCATCCGCGCGGGTCATGACGCCACCGCTACGCCGCCGAACTCGCGGACTCGCGCGGCCGGGTCGATCGGCGATCGTCCGGCCCGGCGGCGGACCAGAACGATTGTCGCGGTCCCGATTCCGGCGGCGAGGCCGATGCCCGCGAGCGTGAGGAAGGCCGGGGAGGGGCCCGAACCGGTGTGCTCGAAGAACGGCTCGTAGACGGGACTGCCGTAGTCCTGGCGGATGGAGTTCAAGTCGACGGCGGTGGCCGCGATGCTCGCCATCACCTGGCATTGCGCGCGGGAGACGGCATTGTCGCGGGACTCGCAGGCCGCGTGCATCCGCCGCTCCAGGGCGGCGTCCACGGACTGGCGGGCCCAAGGGCCCAGCGGCTGCCCGTGCGCCGTCGCGTAGCGGAGCAGGTCGTAGCCGAGGTCGTGGGATTTGCAGGCCAGGTCGAATTCGGCCGGGAGGGGGACGGGGGAGGAGCAGTCACCCTGCGGGTCGATCAGCATGCCCGCCTGGACAACTGGGTGATACCCGGCTGACGCGACGAAATCACCCGGCATCGCCGCGGGATCCGGCTGGGCGGCAATCGATTCCAGAATGCCCACCGTGGCGGCCGAGCTCTCCGGCACGACGGGCCCGCTGATCGCCGCGCCCGCGGCGGGCGCGAACGCCACACCCACGGTGCACGCCACCGTGGCAGCGCCCGCGAGTGCGCTGTAGCGGCGTAGCCCGGCAAGGATCGCCCCGCCGGCGAGGCCTGGCTCGCCGACCCCGGACGCCCGGCCCGGCCCGGCCTCGACCGGTGGCGCACTCGGGCGGGGGTTTGCCCGGGTCCGGGATGTGTCGGTCGACGACCGCGGGGCGGGGGTGGAACGGGGCGAATTCCTGCGGGAAATCGGGAACGCTCTCATGGGGATCGACGGTAGGAATCGGGCTCCGACCGGGGCGTCAGCCTGTGGGGCGGTTCCGGGATGGACGGGGCGGGGGACAGGCGCGGTGGTGTCGTACCCGGGTAGGGGGTGGGAGATCACTCAGGGGTATGAGGTGCGGGGGCGCGCGGAGTCTCTACCGTCGAGGGCATGGGTGGAAAGTTGTCAGGGCAGGCCCGGGTGGCCCGGGCGCGGCAGTGGTTCGACGCGTTCACGGTGTTGCTGGCGATCGTGTTCATCGCGGTGGCGTGGCCGACGCTGCACGTGACGCACAAGGTGCCGGCGGCGGCCGCGCCGTTCATCGCCGGGTTCGCGGCCTTCCCGATTCTGCTGCTGCGGGTGAATCCGCCACTGGGGTGGGCGGTTTCGGCCGGGTCGGCGCTGATGATCACGCTGGCGGTGCCGAACCAGCCGGGGAACACCATCCCCTTCCAGGTTGTGCACATTCTGGTGCTGTTCGCGCTGGTGTTCGCGGTCGCGGTGCGCGCGCCGGTCCGGATCGTGGCGGTGGTGTGGCTGGCCACCTCGCTGTTGTTCGCCACCGCCATGGCCCAGACCGGCGACAGTTTCGCCGAGTCCGGGTTCGGCTGGCCGCTGGCCATCACCGGGCTGGTGGTGTTCGGCCTGCTCATCCGGTGGGTGGTGGTGTCGCGGCAGGCGCTGCTCAAGTCGGAGGAGGAGACCGAGCTGGAGCGGGCCCGGCGCGCGATCCTGGAGGAGAAGGCGCGCATCGCCCGCGACCTGCACGACGTGGTGGCCCACCACATGTCGATGGTGGTGGTGCAGGCGCAGACCGCGCCGTACCGCATCGACGGGCTCTCCGCCGATGCGCGAGCCGAATTCGAGTCCATCGGGACGGGTGCGCGGGCGGCGCTCAACGAGATCCGCGGCATGCTGGGCGTGCTGCGCAGCGACGGGCAGCTGCCCGAGCACGCGCCGCAGCCGTCCGCGGCCGATCTGCCGATGCTGCTGGAAGCCGCGCAGCGGGCCGGGGTACCGCTCACCTGGACCGTCGACGGCGAACTCGGCGCGGTGCCGGAGACGACGGGCTTGGCGCTGTACCGGATCGTGCAGGAGTCGCTGGCCAATGCCTCGCGGCACGCGCCGGGGGCGTCGGTGCGGGTGCACATCGCCTGCGCGGAGGAACTCGCGCTGACCGTCGGCAACGAACGCCCGATCGCCGTCCGCACCGGCGACCACTCCGTCGCCGCGGGCAGCGGCATCGCGGGCATGCAGACTCGCGCGGCCGCGGTCGGTGGCGTCCTCACCGCGGGGCCCCGCCCCGACGGCGGTTTCGAAGTCCACGCCCGCCTCCCGCTGAACATCCTCACCCCCATCGCCTGACCGCTGCCGCCCCAGTGGCACACCACGGGATTCCCCCGAGGTGTGCCACTGCGCGAACGGGGGTGCGAAGTTGGCTTGGTGGGGGCCGTTCTCGGCGGGGCATGGCAAACTCGGTGGCGTGCGTGAGGTGGGACTGTGGCGATAACCGTGTTGATCGCCGACGATCAGGCGATGGTGCGGCAGGGGTTCGGGGCATTGCTGGCCGCGCAGCCCGACATCAGCGTGATCGGTGACGCCGCGGACGGGAAAACCGCTGTGGCCGAAGCGAAACGGCTGCGCCCGGACGTGGTGCTGATGGATGTGCGTATGCCCGAGATGAACGGGCTCGACGCGGCCAAGGTGATCCTCGACGCCGGGTTCGAGCCGCCGGTGCGGGTGCTCATGCTCACCACCTTCGACATCGACGACTACGTCTACGAGGCGCTCGGGATCGGGGCCAGCGGGTTCCTGCTCAAGGACGCGCCCGCGGAGGAGCTGGTGCGCGCGGTGCGCGTGGTGGCCGCCGGTGACGCGCTGCTCGCGCCGACCGTGACGCGCCGCCTGATCGCCGATGTCACCAGCCGCCGCTCCCGGCGCGCGCCCGCGCCGCAGCTGTCGGTGCTCACCCCGCGCGAGCGGGAGGTGCTGGAGCTGGTGGCGCGCGGCATGTCCAACGCCGAGATCGCCGAAAGCCTTTTCGTCGCGGAACAAACCGTGAAGACGCACGTGTCGAAGGTGTTCACCAAACTGAATCTGCGCGATCGGGCGCAGGCGGTGGTGCTGGCCTACGAATCCGGACTGGTGACACCGGGCTGACCTGCCCCGACAGCGTTTCTGCGGGTAGGCTCACGGACTTGTACGTCACCGGAAGGGGGTCGTGGACAGTGCTGAATGGCGGTGACGTGTTCGCCGGGTTCACGATCGAAAGATTGCTCGGCCAGGGCGGGATGGGGTCGGTGTATCTGGCCCGGCATCCGCGCCTGGGCAAGCTCACGGCCTTGAAGCTGCTGAATCGGGAACTGTACGCGGACAGGGAGATCCGCGCCCGGTTCGAGCGCGAGGCGGATCTGGTCGCGCGGCTGGACCACCCCAATATCGTGGAGGTGTACGACCGCGGCACCGAGGACGAGATGCTGTGGATCTCCATGCAGTACGTGGACGGGGTGGACGCCGCGGGCGTCAATGTGGCGACGCTGCCCCCGGAGCGCGCGGTGCAGGTGATCGAGGGCGTGGCCGACGCACTCGACTACGCACACGGCATGGGGGTGCTGCACCGGGATGTGAAGCCCGCCAACATCATCCTGGCCCGCGCTGTCGGCGGCCACGGTGAACGGGTCTTCCTCACCGACTTCGGCATCGCCCGCCTGCGCGAGGATTCCACCCACCTCACCCAGGCCGGCATGTTCACCGCCACCCTCGCCTACGCCTCCCCGGAACAGATGACCGGCGCCCCCCTCGACCCCACCACCGACCAGTACTCCCTGGCCTGTGCCCTCTACTGGCTGCTCATCGGCATGGGCCCCTTCGATTCCCCCCACCCCGGTGAACTGATCCACGGCCACCTGCAACTCCTGCCGCCCCCGGTCAGCCTCCGCCGCCCCGGCCTCTCACACGCCATGGACGCCGTCCTCACCAAGGCCATGGCCAAGCGCCCCGCCGACCGCTTCCCCACCTGCACCGACTTCGCCAAGGCCGCCCGCCGCGCCCTCTCCGGCCCCCCGGCCCAGCACCCCGCCCACCAACCCCCGCACCCCGCCTACCCCAACCCGCCCGTCCCCCAACCCAACTACGCCGCCCCCTACCCGGCCCCGCCCTACCAGGTCCCGCCGGTGGCATACGCGCCGACAGCGGTCCCCCCGAACCCGCCCGCCTACCCCGCACCCCCGCAATCCGCCCTTCAACCGGGCTCCCCGCAACCGGCTGCCCCGCAGCAGGCCGCCGTGCCCAATTACCCTGCACCACAACCACAGTCCGTACCACTAGCCCCGCCACCGCCGGAGGGCAGCCCCGTCTACCCCGTGCAGCCGCAGCCGCCCGCCGCGTACCTCGGAGCTGATCGACCGGCCGCCTCGCCACCGGTGCCGCAACAGCCGCAACGGGATGCGGACCACATAGGTTCGGGACCGACCATCCGCCCCTACCCGCACGCTCCGGAGGTTGCGCCCGCCGTTTACGCCGCGCCGCCCGCATTTCCGCCCGCCGCGGTTTCCGGCTACCCGGTGCCGCAGCCCGGGCACGAGGCTGTGGTGGCAGCGCCGCCGCCGGTGGCAGCCGACCAGGTTGGTTCGGGTCCGATGCGCCGCCCGCAGGGCGTCGGGGACGAGGTGTGGCAGCGGCCGACCGATGTCGTTCCGCAGCCGGTGGTTTCGGTGGGGCCGCCCGAGGAATCGGCCGAGGCTCCGGTGGCGAGTGTCGCGCTGCCCGGTGAGGAGGCTGGATCGCCGGGAGCCGGTTCGGTGGTGCCGGTAACGGTCGAGACGTCGGAGGATGTAGCGGCGCACGTCGCGCCGGAGCGCCAGGCATCGGCGGATCTCGCCGCGACGGAACAGGATTCGCCGGGCTCGGGCGATGGGGAGAATGCCGCCTCAACGGCTACCCCCGTCGGCGGCGAGGCCGAGGTGGGCAGTATGGCGCGGCATCCGGATTCGGGAGCCTTCGTGCAGCTGGGCGCGAACGATGCAATCGCGGGTGGTGTCGCGCACGGGGGCGCGATCGACGCGATCGGGAGGGCCGTCGAGGGTCCGCCACCTGCGGAGTTCGTTGTGTCCGAGCCGGTTTCGGCCGGTGCCGAATTGTCGAGTTCGGCTCCCGTGGGGATGCCGGGGCAGGGTTATGGGCCGCCGCCGTTCGGGGTGGGGCCGGCCGGGCCGGGGTTGGTTCCGGTGCCGGGGCGGCGGGCGGAGGCGTCGTCGACCACCGCGCTGGTGGTGCTGGGGATGGCGGTGGTGGCGCTGGTGTTGCTGGTGGCGGTGGCCGTGGTGGTGGTGTCGGGCTAGGGATGTCGGGCGCGGTCGTCGAGGACCATCTGGCCCTTCTCGACGAGGATTTGGCGGGCGCGGCGGCGGACCAGGCAGTTGTCCACGGTGCAGAACTTGTGGATCTGCATGGCCTGATGGGCCTGGGGGAGGCCCAGGTCGCCGGGGTCCATCGTGCAGTCGAACAGATACATCATGGTGTCCACCGAAGGCAGCGCATGGGGCTGGGACAGTTCGCGGTCCGGCGCTGCGCTCGGTGTGCGGCGCGGGTACGCCGGGCCCACATCAGCCTATCGAGATTCATTGCGCGCCACGCCGCAATCGGGTCCCTGCCGCGCCCGGTCGGTGGGGCGGTACAGGGTGGATTTGGTGCGCCCGGCTCGGGGACGAGTGGGTCCAGAGATATCAGGGCTCCGGTTCTCACCGGGCGCGACTCCAGTCCAGCACCGTTTCGGCGAACCGGCAATCGATGTCGCGCCGCGGTGGGAAACTTTCCGAAAGCGCCAGGTCAGCATTCATATCGCGTGGGAGCATCATTCGCAGTGACCGAAAACAGCCTTCGTGGGGGAGGATTCGATGTCCGAGCACGGTTCGACGTTGCCGCGTCGGCAGCTGGGGAGGTACCTGCGCGAAGGCCGGATGCAGTGCAATATGACGATTGCCGAGGCCGCGGCGTTGATGGAGTGGAGCGAGTCCAAGCTGCAGCGGCTGGAAACCGGTAATGCGGAGAAGATCCGGGTGCTCGATATCCGCGAATTGTGCCGAATCTACGATTTCGACGACGAATTCGGTTCCGCCCTCACCGGCCTCGTGCAACAGGCCGGCGTCAAGTCCTGGTGGCACGAATACGACGATCTGATTCCCGAGGGTTTCAATGTGTATGTGGGTCTGGAAGCCTCGGCTCGCACCCTCATCTCCTACCAGCCGGAAATCATTCCGGGCCTGCTGCAGACCGCCGATTACGCGCGCGTCCTGATCAATGATTACTGGCCGGATGCCGCGAGCGAGCAACTGGACCGCCGGGTGCAGTTGAAGACCCGCCGTCAAAGCCTCTTGACGCGCAAGCGAAGTCCCGCGTTCTTCGATGTGGTGGTGCATGAAGCCGTACTACATCGCGTTGTCGGCGGTCGGCGCGTGATGGCCGCGCAACTGCGGCGGCTGGCCGACATGTCGACACTGCCGACGATCGCTGTTCGGGTACTGCCGTTCTCGGCGGGCGTACCGATCGGCCATACCGTGGGCCCGTTCGTGATCCTGGATTTCGGCCGCGACGCGGGCAATCGGCCCGTCGAGCCCACGGTCGTCTACCTGGAGAACTTCCTCGGCGACCTCTACCTCGAGAAACAGGCGGCGGTCGACCGATATCGCGAGGCATACCAGGCGATTCAAACCGCCGCGCTGGACGAGACGGCCAGCAGGGACGTCGTGCGGAGGGCAGCGAAGGAGTACGCGACGTGAGCGTCGAACCGGGCGTCCGGTGGTTCAAGAGCGTTCGCAGCACCGGGGCCAAGGAGTGCGTGGAGATCGCGTTCCTGGCCGGCGGTGTCGGGGTCCGGGACAGCAAGAACCCCACGGGTCCGGCGTTGGTCTTCCCGCCGGCGCAGTGGGACAGCTTCACCGCCGCCCTGGCCGCCGGGCGATTCGACCGCTGAAGGCTGGTGTGGCCGACAGGGTTCGAGCCCGGGGTCCGGCGGCGGCAGGGGTGTTCAGGCCGCGCGGGCGGCGGCGCGGGCGGAGTTGAGGGTGACGGCGGCGGCATTCCAGATGGCGTACCCGCTGACCGAGTAGGGCACCCAGGTGGGGTGGTGGATGACCAGCAGCACGATGGTGGCGACGGCCAGTGCGACCGCGCGGACCACGATGCCGTTGTGCAACAGGGAGCGCAGCACCTGCGCGTCGATCAGGCTGGGGGACTTGACGGCGTTCATGATTTCCGACCTTAGGGATCCGCGCGTGGTCCCCGAGGGGACCATCAGCGCCAAAAATGGGACAAATTACGCGGCGGGCCAGTCGTTTTCGGTCTCGCCGACCTTGTTGACGTAGTTGGTCAGGGTCTGCAGGGCGACCAGGGCGACGATTTCGAGCACCTGCTCCTGCGTCCAGCCCGCGGCCAGCGCCGCCGCCGGATCGGCCTTGCCGCGGCTCTCGGTGAGTTCCCGGGCGAAGGTCACGGCCGCAGCCTCTTTCGGGTCGGCCGAGGTGCCCTGCTTGGCGGCCTCGATCTCCTCGCCGCTCAGCTTGGCGACCCGCTTGCCGGTGAAGGTGTGCGCGGCGACGCAGTAGCCGCAGTCGTTGGCCGCGCCGACGGTGAGTGCGATGCGCTCGGAGGTCGGGGCCGGCAGGGTGCCCTTCTTCAGTGCGCCGGCCAGTCCGAGGTAACCCTCCAGTACCACGGGCGCGTTGGCCATCACCTTGGTCATGTTCGGCACGCGGCCCATGCGCTTGCGGACCTCGTCCAGCAACGGTGCGTTCTCGATCGGAGCGATCATGGCGTCCTCAACTTTCTAACGGAACATCGTGCTTTCGCACGTTAGAACATAATGGCACCAAAGCGCAATACCCGTTAAAATTGGGGGCATGGTCGATCCTTTGGCACTCCGCTTGGCGAACACCATCCGCGCCACCAGCCGCGGCCTCACCGACGCCTTCGGCACTCCCGAATCCACTCGCGAGTGGCTGGTCGCCAATGCCGCGAATATCGGTGTCTACCTGGACCTCGAGGCCTACCTGCCGACCGAGGCCGAACGCGCGGCCCTGGTGGACCTGCGGCAGAGCGTGCGCGCGCTGTTCGCGGAATACGTTGCGCCGCACCCGCCCAGCTCAGCCGACGCGACCGTGCTGCCGCCGTTCCCCGAGGCGCTGGCCGCCGTCAACACCGCCGCTGCCCCCGCGCTCCGGCTGCTGGAATGGGACCGCGAGGGTCCCCGGCCCGAATACCGGCTGGTCACCAAGAGCGACGTCGACACCGTCAAGGCCGGATTGGCCGACGCCTCCATCGAATTCTTCGGCGGCCCGCAAGCCGCGCAGATCCGGGTCTGCCCGGCCCCGCGCTGCGTCCGGTACTTCGTGAAATCGCATCCGCGCCAGGAGTGGTGCTCGGTGGCCTGCGGCAATCGCGCCCGCGCGGCCCGCCACTACGCCCAGCACCGCGACGAATGAGCCGCGCCTGAACCTGCCCGGAACATGAAACGGCCCTCGCACCGGCAAGTGCGAGGGCCGTATTCGGAGCGTCTGCTCCCAGAGCTGTTCCGGCTCAGCCGAAGAAGGCGGCCGCCTCCCGATACCGTTCCTGCGGCACCAGCTTCAGCTGCTTGGTGGCCTCCGACAGCGGCACCAGTTCGATCTCGGTGCCGTGCAATGCCACCATCTGCTCGAATTGTCCGGCGTGCACGGCTTCCGCGGCATGCACGCCGAAACGCGTCGCCAGCACCCGGTCGTACGGCGTCGGCGTGCCACCGCGCTGCACGTGGCCGAGCACGGTGACCCGGACCTCCTTGCCGATGCGCCGCTCGATCTCGCCCGCGAGCTGCTGTGCGACACCGGTGAATCGGACGTGCCCGAATTCGTCGATGCCGCCGTCGCGCAAAGTCATGGAACCGGGGTCGGGGTGCGCGCCCTCGGCGACCACGCAGATGAAGTGCGAATCTCCGCGCTGGAAGCGGCGTTTCACCATGGCGCAGACCTCGTCCACGTCGAAGGGCACCTCGGGGACCAGGGTCAGGTGCGCGCCGGAGGCGATGCCGCAGTTGACGGCGATCCAGCCGGCGTGCCGCCCCATCACCTCGACCAGCATGACGCGCTGGTGGGATTCGGCGGTGGTGTGCAGCCGGTCGATGGCCTCGGTGGCGATGGCGACCGCGGTGTCGTGGCCGAAGGTGGTGTCGGTGCAGTCGATGTCGTTGTCGATGGTCTTGGGCACGCCCACCACGGACACGCCCTCGTCGGCCAGCCAGGAGGCCGCGGTCAGGGTGCCCTCGCCGCCGATCGGGATGAGGGCGTCGATGCCGTTGTCGTCGAGGGTCTGCTTGATGCGGGGGAGTCCGGCGCGCAGGATTTCGGGGTTGGTGCGCGCGGTGCCGAGGATGGTGCCGCCCTTGGTGAGCAGGCGATCGGTGCGGTCGTTGTTGAGGATCTGGATCTTGCGATCCTCGAGTAGCCCGCGCCAGCCGTCCTGGAACCCCACGATGGCGTCTCCCCAGCGGCCGTTCGCGGTGCGAACGACAGCACGGATCACGGCATTCAGGCCTGGGCAGTCTCCGCCTCCGGTCAAGACTCCGATGCGCATGAACCCCATCTTGCCCTGAGATGGGTGGCCGGTGATCTCTACCCCCGTGAACCGCTGGTTACGGTTTTCCGGCTGCCCCGGCTAACCGGCCGGGCAGGCCCCGCCCTTGAGTTCGTCGAGGTGCTTGCCGATCAGGGTGGCGAGCTTGGTGAGGATGACGGTGCCATCGTCGAAGGAGCCGGAATTGGGCTGGGTGGCAATCGCGATGGCGATCTGGCCGCCGCGGATGGGAATCAGTCCCACCTGCCGGACGAGGTAGTTCCCGCTGGTGTCGGGCCCCCAGCCGCCCTTGAACTGCGCTCCGTCCAAATTGCCCAGGCCCCAGCGCTGGCCGGAACTGATCTTGCCCATCAGCGTGGTGACCGAGTCGGACTCGGGCAGACACGGCAGTTTCGACGCGAACTTCACCTGATCGGCCAGCGACCAGTCGGCCTGGCCGAAGGCCGAGTAGTCGGCGCGGGTGCGGGTGGCGGGCACCGTGGTCTCGGCGTCGCCGCCCTCGCGCAGCACGTCCTGGACGATCTGGGCCGCCGCGTCGGGGGAGCCCAGCGACTGCCAGAGGGTGTCGGCGGCGGCGTTGTCGGAGTACTCGATGGCATTGACAGCAGCCACCTGATTGCCCGAATTCTTGCGCAGCGCCGCGAGCGTCAGCGGCACCTTCATGGTCGACCAGCCCGGACCCGAGGCCCAATCGCCCAGTGTCACCAGCTGATCGCTGCCCACCGGAATGAGGGCGAGACCCACCTTGCCGGACAGCGACGGCTTCAGTTCATTGACGAAATCCCAGGCCAGGGTGCCGGGTAGCGATACCGCGGTGGCCGGAACGGTGGCCGCGGCCGTCGCCGGGGCGCTCGTTTTGTCCGGTACCAGAACGGGTTTGCTGGTACACGCGGCGAGCGCGCCCAGCGCCAGCACCAGGGCGCCGCGACCGGCGGCACGAACCAGCCGCCGTCCGCGTGAATACGGTGCGTGCACCCATCGACCTCCATCTGCTCCGGCGTCCGGGCGTTCCCTGTTCCTAGCGGACACGCCCGGACCCGTCAATCTCAGGGATTGTTGTGGGTCCGGACGGCGGGGGTCAAATGCGGTGGGTACGGTCGTTTTTCAGTGCGAGCAGAGGCCGCCGCGCAGATCGGGCAGGTGGTCGCCGATCAGCAGGGCGAGTTTGTCCATCATGTCGGTGGCGTCATCGAAACTGCCCGAGGCGGGTTCGGCGGCCAGGGCCACGGCGACCGGACCGTTGAAGGTCGGGATCAGGCCGAACTGGCGGACCGTGTACTTGCCGGTGTCGTCGTCGGGCCCCCAGCCGCCCTTGAACTCCGCGCCGATCAGCCGGCCCAGTCCCCAGCTCTGGCTGGGGGTGATCTCGCTCATCAGCGAGACAACGGAATTGGCGCGCGGCAGGCAGGGCAGCCGGGAGGCGAAGTGCACCTGGTCGGCGAGCGACCAGTCGGTGGCGCCGAAGGCGAGCAGGTCGTCGGATTCCAGGGCGGCCAGTTTGGTGTGGCGGGCGGCGACGTCGGTGGTGGCGTCGCCGGCCTCGCGCAGGATCGCCTCGACCGCGTCGGCGGCTTCGGTGCCGGTGCCCAGTGAGGTCCAGAGCGTCTGCGCCGCATCGTTGTCGGAGAAGGTGATGGCGGCCTCGGCGGTGGAGCGCATGCCGGTGGGGTCGTGGCGCAGGGCGGCCAGGGCCAGCGGCACCTTGATGGTGGACCAGGCGATGCCGGTGGTCCAGTCGCCCAGCAGGGTCATGTCGCCGCCGCCGACCGGCATCACGGCGACTCCGATGCGACCGTCCAGTCCGGCCTTCAGATCCGCGAAATCCGCTGCGAACGCGACGGTTTTCGGCAAACCGAACAGTTCGGGCAAATCGGGCGCGATCAGGTTCGGGGTCTGCAACTTGGAGCTGTCACCCACCGGCTTGATCTCATCGGCCTGCGCCGAAGAATGGTGCACCGCACCGACATCCAGGCTGCACCCCGACACGGCCAGCACAGCCGCCATCGCCAGCCCGCGCACAAAACCCTTGCAACAGGCCGGAATCGGATCAGTAGACATACACCACCGCGTTCTCACCACCGACGCAGGTCACCAATTTGCCTGCGGCCGTGCAGTTCATCGTGTAAGACCGGCCGGTCACCGGACTCACTGCTACCACAGTAACCGGCGACCCCGGCCGACCCGTAGCCGTATCGGCATAAGACCGGCGAACCGCCTCCGCGAAAGGACACGACGTGACCGTGTTCCCGATCGCGGAATTGGCGAAGCCGCCCTGCGCCGCGTACGTCGGTGGACACGGCGTCGAACCCGGCGGCAGCTGCACCGACTCGGACGCCGTGGTCGTCGCCGCCGGGCCCGTCTGCTGCGAGCGCGGTGGGGTCGTACCCGGAACACCCTGCGTTGCCGTCGTTATGGGTGTTTCGTTGCCGGAGCGGTCGAGGACTTGCCAGCCCACCGCACCCGCGATCGCGGCCAGCGCCACCACCAGCACGGCGATCGAGATCGGCACCGCCACCGACTTCTTGCGCCGCCGCCCCGGCGCCCAGGGCTCGGGCTGCACGATGGCGTGCTCGGAGGTCGGGTACAGCGACGGATCGGGCGCCGGCGCGTACGGGAAGTCCCGCTGCTGCGCCTGGGCGTGACCCCACACCGCCTGCTGCTGCGCGTCCGGCGGCAGCGGGGTGTAGTGGAAGTCGCTGACCCGCACCCGGGTCGGATCCGACGGCGTGATGATCGGCAGATCACTGCTGGGGGAGGGATCCTCGGCCGCCGGGAAGGAACCGGTGATGTAGGCCGGGATCGAAGTCGTGCCCGGCGCCCGGCCGGGATTGGTCTGCCGCACAGTGGGATCCGAGTTGCGGGCCGGAGCCGGCGGAGTGCCGCCCGGCAGCAGGGTGGTCGCCGGACCGGCGGGCCCGCCCGTCGGCAGCACGGTGGTCGGCGGGCCCACGGGCGGACCCGGCGGCACGGTCCGGCCGGGCCGCGGCGGCTCGCCCGGCAGACCCGGGACCCCCTGACCCCCGGCCAGCGCCGTCCGCGCGGCGCGGGCGAATTCACCCGCGGTGTAGAAGCGATCGTTCGGGTCCTTGGCCAGCGCCTTGGCGACCACCCCGTCCAGGGCGGCCGGAATCCCGCCGCGCAGCATGCTGGTCAGCGGCGGCGCCTCCGACAGGTGCGAGCGGATCAGCACGCTCATGTTGTCGGCCGGGAACGGCTTGTCGCCGGTGAGGCATTCGTGCAGCACACAGCCCAGCGAATAGATGTCAGCGCGGCCGGACACCGGGCCCGCGTCGAAACGCTCCGGGGCCATGTAGGCGTAGGAGCCCACGGCCGTGCCGGTCATGGTGATGGTCGAGTCGCCCTCGGCGCGCGCGATGCCGAAATCGGCGAGATATGCGAAATCCGCATCGGTGACAAGGATGTTCGCGGGTTTGACGTCGCGGTGCACCAGCCCCGAATAGTGGGCCGCGTCCAGCGCCGCCGCCACCTGCTCGATGATCCCGATGACCCGCAGCGGCGGCAGCGCGCCGAGCTGGTCCAGCAGCGAACGCAGATCCCGCCCGCGCACCAGCCGCATGTCGATGTAGAGCACACCGTCGATCTCGCCCCAGTCGTGGATGGGGATGATGTGCGGTTCCGCCAGCCGCGCCGCCGCCTGCGACTCGCGCCGGAAGCGCTCCTGATAGGACGGATCTTTGGCGAGCTCGGCGGGCAGCAGCTTGAGGGCGACGACGCGATCCTTGGACGTGTCATAGGCCTCGTAGACCTCGCCCATGCCGCCCCTGCCGAGCAGCGAGCGCAACTCGTACGGCCCGAACCTGCTCCCGGCCCGCGATGGCGCATCCACCCCGTCAAACCTCCACACTCATGGGAGGGAAGCAGACGAGGACCCGCGACCCACCCCTCTAAGAGGTGGATTCTCCCGGTGCGACTACGCCGTGGTCAAACGCAAAGACGATGGCGGCGGAGCGGTCGCGTAACCCAAGCTTCCCGAAGATATGTCCCACGTGGCTCTTCACCGTTACTTCCGAGATACCGAGAGTGCTCGCGATCTCCGCGTTGACCCGGCCTCTGCCGATCAACTCGAGCACCTCGAGCTCGCGAACCGTGAGCTCGGAGAGCCGATTGCCGCCGGCCGCGGGAGTGGGACGCGCCGAACGGTAGGTAGTCAGGACACGCGGGGTGACGGTCGGATCCAGCCACGAACCGCCGCCCGCGACCGTGCGCACCGCGCGGATCAGATCCTCGGCGGGGGAGTCCTTGAGCAGAAAACCGGCCGCGCCCGCCCGCAGCGCGCCCGACAGCAGCTGCTCGTCGTCGAACGTGGTGAGCACCAGCACCGGGGGCGCGTCCGGGGTGCCGCGCAGGGTGCGGGTGGCCTCGATGCCGCCGATCCGCTTCATCCGCAGGTCCATCAGGACCAGATCCGGGCGGTGCGCCGCGACCGCGACCGGCACCTCGTCGCCGTCGGAGCACTCGGTCACCACGAAACCGTCGCGGCGGCGCAGGATTCGGCGCAGTCCGCCGCGTACCAGCTCCTGATCGTCGACGACGAGTACGCCGATCACTTCCTCGTCCGGACGGTCGGTCACACACCCTCCTGGGGCTTCATGATGATGGCCTGCACCGCGGTGCGCAGGCCGTGTTCGGCGGCGGCCACGCAGGGCCACTGACTGGTGGTCGGAATGCTGGCTTTCACCTGCCAGCCGCCGTCCGCGGGTCCCGAGGTCAGCGTGCCGCCGAGTGCGGCGAGGCGCTGACGCATGCCGGAGATGCCCATGCCGCGACCGGGCCGCGCGGCCGCTCCGGCGGGCAGCGTGTTGGTCACGGTCAGCTCGATATGCCTGGCATGCGCCAAGATTCGCACCTGGGCGTGGGCGCCTTGCGCGTGCTTGGCGACATTCGCGAGGGATTCCTGGCAGACGCGATACAGCGCCAGCCCCAGTGCCGCCGAGATCTCGGTGGGATCGCCGTCCGCTTCGAAGTCGATCGGCATTCCCGCGCGGACGAAGTCCGAGACCAGATCGCCGATGTCCTCCACACCGGGTTCGGGTCTTTGTGGTGCCGACCGCTCCCCGAGCAGGCCGACCGTGCGCCGGATATCGGCCATGGCCTGGCGGCCCAGCCGCTCGGCGTCGGACAACGCGTCGATCGCCTCGTCGACGTCCCGATCGGTCTGCAAGGCGTGCCGGGCCGCGGTCACGTGTAGCAGCGTGATGCTCAGCGAATGCGCGATCACATCGTGTACCTCACGGGCGATGTGGCGGCGCTCCTCGTCCGCCGCGGCCCGGGCACGAATGTCCTGATAGTCGCGCTCCTGATAGAGGTAGCGGCGTTGATAGTTGAGCAGTTGACCGGTGAACCAGGCGAAGAGGATGCCTACCGAGAACCAGGTGAAACCGTCGACGCCGCGCACGGATTTGAAGAACAGCAGTTCCGCGAACATGGCCAGGCCCACGGCCACACTGACCGTTGTGGGCGTGATCGCGGCGATCTCGCCCGCGATGAGGATCAGAATGAGCGGTGCGGCATCCAGTGGGACCGGCTGGGTCAGGAAAAGGGCGACCGCCGCCATGGTCAACCCGGCCAGCAGTGCCGGGCGCGGCTTGATGTCCAAGATGATGCACGGCAGTCCGGTCGCCAGGGCGAGGATCAGTGCGGCGGCGGCCATAGCGCTGGGGAAGTAGCCGGCGGCAATCCGTTGCGCGAAGGCCGTCGTGGCGACCGCGTACATCATCAGATCCACCAGAACGGCCATCGAGGCGGGGTAGTCGAACCCGGTCGCCTCGACCCAGCGCTGGTAATCGGCGTACGGGTTGCGGGCGAACCGCCGGACACCCACGCCGACGCGGCGTAGTCCCTCCGATAACTCCTGCCCCAGGGCCGCGGGGGTGGCGCTGGTCACGTTCATTCTGCAAGGCTATCCGTCGAATCAGACGGCGTACATCGTCCGGCGGCAGGGGTCCTTCTCCTACCGGGGTAGGAGGTCAAGTCGCGTCCGCGGCACGAAGACAGGGGTGACCGCGCGCTCGTAGTTTGAGGACAACAGCCGACACGCCCGCCACCAGCTGGGCGTTCAACGAGAGGTTGGCGTCATGTCCTGGGCAGATTTTCACGCTCGCACCGACATCCTGCACACCGTCCTGGACCGGGCGGCCCGCATCGACTTCGCACGAAATCCCGCTGATCCCAAGCTGTTCGACGACCTACCGGAACTGGAGCGGCTGTTCGGCGGACCCGGCGGCGTGCTGCTGGCGCTGCGGAACCGCTGGGAGAATCACCTCACCGTGAAGCTCGAAAACGCCATGGAGAAAGGCGTTCTGGCGCACGAGGTGTACACCGAGCTCTGCGCCGAACAACCGGCGCTGCGCGCGATCCTCGACGCCTACGACACCGACCACCTGTACAACCGCCGACCTCGCCTGCGCGCGCTGGCCGGTTGACCGCACGACACCGATGGCACTGATCTTCGAGGGGTAGACCATGCTGGAATTGACCGACGTCACCAAGGAATACCGGGTGGGTGAGCAGGCGGTGCGCGCCCTGGACGGCGTCAGCCTGCGGATCGGGGCGGGGGAGTTCACCGCGATCGTCGGACCCTCGGGCTCGGGCAAGAGCACGCTGCTGCATCTGCTCGGCGCGCTGGACTCCCCGGACTCCGGGTCGATTCGATTCCAGGACAAGGAGATCGGCGACCTCGACGACGACGCGCAGTCCGAATTCCGGCGGCACCGCGTAGGTTTCATCTTCCAGTTCTTCAACCTGCTGCCCACCCTTACCGCGTGGGAGAACATCGCCATCCCGAAACTGCTGGACGGCACCGGATTACGCAAGGCCAAGCCACGCGCCCTCGAACTGCTCGACCTGGTGGGACTCGGCGAACGCGCCGACCACCGGCCCGCCGAACTGTCCGGCGGCCAGATGCAGCGGGTCGCCGTCGCGCGGGCACTGATCATGGATCCGCCGCTCATCCTCGCCGACGAACCCACCGGCAACCTCGACTCCAAGACCGGCGCCTCGATCCTGCAACTGCTCGCCGACATCACCGAGGCGGGCAACTCCGTGGTCATGGTCACCCACGACATGGGCGCGGTGCGCTACTGCGACCGCGTGATCAACCTGCGCGACGGGCGCATCGGGTCCATCGACCGGGTCGAGCGCGGCGACGACGGCGAGATCAGGACGGTGCCCGAGCCGGGGCATACGGAAGCCGCGCGAGTCACCGCGGACGGTGCCGCTGTCAACGGGGCCGGGGCGGTGCGCGCATGATCCGCGCCGCCTGGGATCGGCTGCGGCTGTTCAATATCGGTGAGCTGCTCGCCCACCGCGCCCGCACCATCATGGCCATGGTGGTGATGGGAGTCTCGGCGGGACTACTGGTTTCGGTGTTCAGCATCTCCGGGTCCATCACCGGCTCGGTGGACAAGCT
This sequence comes from Nocardia tengchongensis, assembly GCF_018362975.1. Classification (NCBI taxonomy): domain Bacteria; kingdom Bacillati; phylum Actinomycetota; class Actinomycetes; order Mycobacteriales; family Nocardiaceae; genus Nocardia; species Nocardia tengchongensis. The sequence goes on along the minus strand of NZ_CP074371.1, from coordinate 7,217,863 downwards.
CACCCGCAGTCTCGGCGGCAAGGCCGCGCTCGAGGTCAGCGGCATCACCGACGCGGGCTTCGATCAGTCACTGCTGCAACAGATCCGGACCGTGCCCGGCGTCGAGACGGCCGCTCCGATGCTGCGCCAGTCCATCGGGGCCGATGCCGACCGGGCGCTGCTGATCGGCGTGGACCAGTCCATCGCGCAGCTGGGCAGCGATCTGGGCGGGACGCTGAAAGACCAGGCGGGCAAGCTGCTCACGGTCCCCAACGGCGTGCTCGTCGGCTCCGCCATGGGGCATCGCGAAGGCGAGCGATTCCAGCTCGGCACGGTGACCGCCACCGTCGCGGGCGTCATCGACGACGCCACCGCCGCCAAGCTCAACGGCGGTCACATCGTGTTCGCGCTGCTGCCGGTGGCGCAGAAGATCACCGGCCGGGCCGGGCACCTGGACTCGGTGCAGATCGTCGCCGCCCCGAACACCGATGTGGGGCAGCTGCGTTCGGACCTGACCGCGGTGGTCGCGGGCCGGGCCGTGGTCGCCGATCCGGACCTGCGGACCGCGCAGGCGGGCGGCGCGATCATGCTGGTCCGCTTCTCCACCCTGGCATCCTCGGCGGCGGCGCTGATCGTGTCGACCTTCCTCATCTACAACGCCATGAGCATGGCCGTGGCGCAACGCCGGCCGACGCTGTCGCTGCTGCGGGCCATGGGCGGCAAGCGCGGGCCGATGGTGCGCGACCTGCTCGCCGAGGCCGCGCTGCTCGGACTGCTGGGCGGTCTGGTCGGCGCGATCATCGGAATCTTCATGGGTCGCACCGCGATCCATCAACTGCCCGCCGCGATCGTGAACTCCGTGGAGTCCCGCACCGAATACGAGGTGCCCGGCTACGCGGTGCCGGTCGCGATCGCGGCCTGCGTGCTGGCCAGCGTCGCCGCCGCGGCCCTGGCCGCCCGGCAGGTGTACAAGGTCGCGCCCATCGAGGCGCTGGCGCCGGTCGGCGTCGGCACGGCCGACCAGGTGAGTCCGCTGCTGCGCTGGTCGGCGGCCGTTCTCGGCCTGGTCATGGTGGGCGGCGGCATCGCGGTCGCCGAGGTCGACCTGGGCCGCTACTCGATCGGCGCGATCTCGCTGTCCATCGCCGGATCCGTGGTGCTGTGCTTCGCCGCCACCGGTCCCATCGTGCGCGCCGTCGCCGCGGTCGCCGGGCTCTTCGGCGCGCCCGGCGCACTGGGCGCGACGACCATCGAACGCGCGCCGCGCCGGGTGTGGGCCACCGTCATGACGGTCATGATCGGGATCACCGCCATCGTCGCCATGGGCAACGCCAGCCGCAATATGGTCAGCGCCGCCACCGACAGCTTCGAGGGCCTGGGCCGCACCGACGTGTTCGTCAGCCCGACCGCCATGGAGCAGTTCCCCACCGGGCCACTGCTGCCCGCCGACCTGAAGGCGAAGCTCGCCGCCATCCCCGGCGTCGGCGGAGTCGGTTCGGCGCAAATGGCTTTCGCGACCTTGGGCCGCGGCCGCGTCATGCTGCAGGGATACGAGGACGGCGTCGCGCGCACCTCGGCGCTCGACGACGTGAGCAAGGCCGACCAGGCGCGCATGGCCGCGGGCGAGGGCATCGTCATCTCCCGCGACGTGGCCCGCTCGCTCGGCGTGGACGAAGGCTCCGAACTGGCCCTGCCCACCCCGTCCGGGGAACACCGGGTCAAGGTGCTGCGCGTGGTGCCGTACTTCTCCGCCATCGCCGGGGTCGTCGTGCTCGACCTCGACATCATGCGGCAGTGGTACCAGCGGCCCGGCGAGACCATCATCGGCATCGACTTCGCGCCCGGCGCGGATCCCGCCGCGGTCATGGCCGCCGTCCGCGCCGCCGTGCCCGGCGACATCCACGTCAGCACCGGACGGCAAGCGGTGGACGCGATCTCCTCGAGCGTGCAGCAGGGCACCGCGATCAGCGCCGCCATCCTCTGGATCGTGGTCCTGGTCGCCACCGTCGCCCTGCTCAACACCCTGATGCTGTCGGTGCTCGAACGCCGCCGCGAACTCGGCGTGCTGCGGGCCATGGGCACCAGCCGCCGCTTCCTGCTGCGCACCGTGCTCACCGAGGCCGCCGGCATCGGATTGACGGGCGCGGCACTGGGACTGGCGATCGGGTCGGCCGTGCACTATCTGGCGACCGTCGCGCTCGGGCACGCCATCGCCATGGACATCGCCTATCGCCCCAGCCCACTGCTGGTGTTGTACGCGGTCATCGCGCTCGGACTGGCCCTGCTCGGGGCGATTCCGCCCGCCCTGCGCGCGGCCCGGCTGCCCATCGTGGAGGCCATCGCCGTGGACTGATCGGCGGTAAATAGGATGGAGCGCATGAGCGCAGCGACCGTGGACTTGATGGACTACTCCGATGTCATCGACCGGTACGAACCGGTGCTCGGCATGGAGGTACACGTCGAGCTGGGCACCGCGACCAAGATGTTCTGCGGCTGCCCCACCGAATTCGGCGCCGAGCCCAACACCCAGGTGTGCCCCGTGTGCCTGGGCCTGCCGGGCTCGCTGCCGGTGGTGAACGAGAAGGCCGTGGAGGCCGCGATCCGGATCGGTCTCGCGCTGAACTGCTCCATCACCCCGTGGGGCCGGTTCGCGCGCAAGAACTACTTCTACCCGGACCAGCCGAAGAACTACCAGATCAGCCAGTACGACGAGCCCATCGCCACCAACGGCTACCTGGACGTGACCCTCGATGACGGCTCGATCTTCCGGGTCGAGATCGAGCGCGCCCACATGGAGGAGGACACCGGCAAGTCGCTGCACGTGGGTGGCGCCACCGGCCGCATCCACGGCGCGTCGCACTCGCTGCTGGACTACAACCGCGCCGGCGTGCCGCTGATCGAGATCGTCACCAAGACCGTCGAGGGCGCCGGTGAACGCGCCCCCGAGGTGGCGCGTGCATACGTGACCGCGCTGCGCGAGGTTCTCAAGTCGCTCAACGTCTCCGACGTGAAGATGGAGCAGGGCTCGCTGCGCTGCGACGCCAACGTATCGCTGATGCCCAAGGGCGCCAAGGAATTCGGCACCCGCACCGAGACCAAGAACGTGAACTCGCTCAAGAGCGTCGAGGTCGCGGTGCGCTACGAGATGCGGCGTCAGGCCGCGGTGCTGGCCGCCGGCGGCGAGATCCTGATGGAGACCCGCCACTTCCACGAGACCGACGGCACCACCTCCGCGGGCCGCATCAAGGAGACCGCCGAGGACTACCGCTACTTCCCGGAGCCCGACCTGGAGCCCGTCGCGCCCGACGCCGCCTGGGTCGAGGAGCTGCGCGGCACCATCCCCGAGTACCCGTGGCTGCGCCGTGCCCGCATCCAGTCCGACTGGGGCCTGTCCGACGAGGTGTTCCGCGACCTGGTCAACGCCGGCGCCCTGGACCTGATCATCGCGACCGTCGACGCCGGCGCCTCGGTCGACGCCGCCCGCTCCTGGTGGGTGGCCTACCTGACGGAAAAGGCCAAGGAGCACGAGCTTGCGCTCGAGGACCTCGCGATCACGCCCAAGCAGGTCGCGGAGGTGGCCGGGCTGGTCGAGGCCAAGACCATCAACAACAAGGTCGCCAAGCAGGTCGTCGACTTCGTCCTCGCCGGTGAGGGCGAACCCGCCGCCATCGTCGAAGCCAAGGGCCTGGGCATGGTCTCCGACGACTCCGCCCTGCAGTCCGAGGTCGAGAAGGCCCTCGCCGCCAACCCCGACATCGCCGAGAAGATCCGCTCCGGCAAGGTCCAGGCCGCCGGCAAGGTCGTCGGCGACGTCATGAAGGCCACCCGCGGCCAAGCCGACGCCGCCCGCGTCCGCGAACTGGTCCTCGCGGCTTGCGGCGTCGAGGGCTGATCACCCGCGACAAGGGCTGACCCGCAAGCATTGCGGCGAAGGCCGGCCGGAGACACCCGGTGGCGCGCGGCTGACCCCGCGCGCCGAGGGCCGGACCTCACTCACCGAACTCTCGTCCTCGGGGCGCGCGGCACCAAGCCGCGCGCCCCGAGCTTTTCGAGTGATCATGAGCTTGACCCTCACACCGTGTGAGGCCAGAACCTGGAGGAGTCATGTTCAGTATCGGAGACTTCGCCAGGTTCGGATCGGTGTCGGTGCGAATGCTGCGCCACTACGACGAGATCGGACTGCTGCCGCCGTCCGAGGTGGATCCGTGTTCGGGCTATCGGTTCTATGCGGCCGATCAGCTCGCGCGGCTCAACCGCATCGTCGCGTTGAAGGATCTCGGCTTCACCTTGAACCAGGTGGCCGAGATGCTCGACGGGGAGCTGTCCGCGGATCGGTTGCACGGCATGCTGCAACTGCGTCGCGCGCAGCTGGCCAATCAGGTGGCCGCGGATACCGCCCGGCTCGCGAGCGTCGAGGCGAGGCTCCTGCGCATCGAAAGGGAGGGTGTCATGCCCGAGCAGGAAATCGTCGTGAAAGCATTGTCCGCCACGCTCGTCGCCGAAATGAGCGATGTGGCCGCCGAATCCGGTGAGGCCGCGGTCGGCCCGATCATCGAGCGGCTGTATGCCCTTCTCGGCAAGGCGATTCCGGAATCCGGACTCACCATCACCGGCGCGCCCGTGGTGTATTACGAAGAGCTCGAGGAAGGTCTGCGGGTGCACGTCGCGCATCAGGTCGCGGGTGAGGCGGCGCCCGGCGCCGACTTCGACCTGCGGCACCTGCCCGAGATCGCGCAGGCCGCCACCCTCGCGCACCGCGGCAAGCTCACCGATCTGTGCGTGTCGTTCGAGGCCATGGGCCGCTGGGCCGACGAAAACGGTTACGCCCCCAACGCTCCCATTCGCGAGGTCTACCTCAACGCCCCCGGCGATCCCGCGTCCGCGGAATGGGTCGTGGAACTGCAAATGCCGGTCGCGCAGGCCGCACATTCGTGAGACCCGTCGGAACCGGCATCGAGTGGGGACCTACATGCTGCCCCAGGACTGCAGCAGGTAGGTGATGTTCGGCGCCACGGAAAGCACTGCGGCGCACAGCGGATTGCTGTGCGCCGCAGTCGGACCCGGTGGTGGCTAGTCCGGTCCGTTGCCCTGACCCGAGGTCGGCGGCGGAATGCGCACCACCCGGTCGTCGTACTGATTGGGATTGCCGTCGGGCTTGTTGACGGTGCCGACCCAGATATTGCCGTCGCCACCGATCGCCGCGCCGTCCAGCCGGCCGTACTTGTCCTGGGCCAGCAGCGACGGCGCGGCGGTGACCGCGTGGGTGTTCTTGTCGGCCGTCGCGATGGCCAGCGCCTTCTGATTGGTCATCGAGATCGCGACCGCGTCGGTGGCCGCCGCACACCCCGCGACACCTGGATGATCGGGCCAGGTCCACGCCTTCACCGCGACGCCGTCCGCGCCGACGCGCTGCAGCCGGTCCTCGGTGGCGGTGCGGTCGGTGATCCAGATGGAACCCTTGCCGTCCGAGCACACACCGCCCGCCACGCCGATCCCGGACACCACCACGTCCGCGGCCGCGCCCGGTGCGGGGGAGTTGATGCTCAGCAGCTTCCCGGCCAGCGAACCCGTGTCACCGGCCAGCGACGGGTTGCCCGCGTCGCCGGTCAGGATCAGCATGCGATCGTGCGAGGAGAAGTCGATCGACCCGCGATTACCGTTGGGGCCCTTCGGGATTCCGGTCAGGATCGGTTTGGGCACGCCACCGTCGGTGGAGATGCGCACCACCCGGTTGTCGGTCGGCGTCGTCACGTACGCGTAGATCAGGCCGTCCTCACCGAAGGTGGGGGAGAGCGCCAGGCCGGTGACCCCGCCGTCCCCGGCCGGATCCACGTCGAGCCGCGCCACCTCGACCGGCGCGGGCGGCTCGCCCTCGTCGGTGGCGATCACCTTCAGGATGCGTCCGGTGGTGCGCTCGGCCACCAGCGCGCTCCCGCCGTCCGGCAGCGCGACCAGCCCGCCGGTGGTGTCCAGACACGAAACCACCACCGCCAGATCGGGATCCACGCACGGCAGATCCGGGCGCTTGGCATTGGACGGCGGCGCCTTCGGCGTGGTGGTCTTGGGTTCGGCGTCCTGCCAGGTCGGCTCGGTGGTGAACGGGCTCGAGGCGCGATCGTCGAAGCGGGCGCAGCCGGACAGCAGCACGGCGCCGAGCGTCACGCCCAGCACGACCCGCCCCGCGCCCACCCGAACCATCCGTGCACCCACCCCGACACGGCCAGCGGCAACCACACTCATGGAGGAGACGTTACGGAAAACCTGTCGTCACCGCTCGGACGGGGTGTCGCAAATGTGCTGTCGTGGCCGAACACTTCGCCGCCCGGTGAATCGGGCGGCGGACACGCCCGTGCGCTGCCGCCTAACGGGCGGTCGCGGCTAATACTCTGGCCCGGGTGACGAACAAGCCGAACGAGCCGTCCGCCGCGGCGGGCGAGGCCACGCCCGCTGCTCCGCGACCGGCCGGTGAACCGGTCCGCAGCCCCTTCGACTCGCCGACCGAACAGTTCACCACCTCGTCCGGCGTGCAGACCACCGAGAAGCTCACGACCGAGAAGCTCACGCAGGCCACCGAGGTGCTCGGGAAGCCGAGCGATGTCCTCGGTCAACCCGCCGCGAAACTCACCTCGCCGCCCGAGAAGCTGAGTCACGCCACCGAGCGGACCCTGCCGCGCACCGACGAGGAGCTGGGCCTGGATCTCGACGTCCCGCTCTACTCCCAGGTCAAGAACGCCATTCCGGGCGCGGCCAACGGCACCACCACCGAGCCGTCCCCGACCTACTCTTTCGCCAGCATCCCGCCCGCCCCGGCCGCGCCCGGCGAGGGCAATGGCAGACGCCGCCGTGACGATCGCCGGGGCACGCTGGATCTGGGTCTGCTGCTGCTGCGCCTGGTCATCGGCGGCACGTTCATCTACCACGGCCTGCAGAAGTTGACCGGCTGGTTCCACGGCCCCGGTCTCGACGGCATCCGGACCTCGATGGAGAGCGGCGGCTGGAAGCACGTCAACCTGGCCGCGCCCATGCTCATCGCGGGCGAACTCGGCGGTGGCGTGCTGGTGGTGCTCGGCCTGGCCACGCCGCTCGCCGCGGGTGCGCTGCTCGCGGTCATCCTGGACGCGTGGATGTGGAAGCAGGGCATGGTGCCCGGATTCCAGTACTCCGCCAAGACCAATTCCGTCGAGCTGGACTCGGTGATGGTCGGTCTCACCACCGCACTGATTCTTACCGGCCCCGGCCGCTACTCGCTCGACCGCAACCGGGCCTGGTCCACGCGGCCGTTCCTGGGTTCACTGGCCGCCTTCGTGGCCGCGGTGACCGCGGCCATCCTGGTCTACGTCTATCTGCACGGCGGCAATCCGCTGACCGGTATCGGCCCGTTCAAGTAGCCGAGACTCGAAAAACGAAGCGGCCGGGCTCGATCCACTGGATCGAGCCCGGCCGCTTCGTATGTCACTGTCGTGCCGTCCAGGCTTCCCATTCCTGGAAAGTCTCGTTGTGCAGCTGGAGCACTCGGCTCGACTTCTCGTCGATCTCTCCCGCTGCAGCAGCACTCGATGCGCGCTGATCTGCAGCTGCTCCTCGGGGGTCGCCATGAACTCGGAGTTATCGAGCTCGCGCACCTCGGCGGCCAGCGCCTCGGCCTCGGCGAGCAGGGCCCGCGCTTCGGCATTGCGGGCATCGGATCGATGCAGCATCGCCGTGTAGTCGGCCAGCATGGAATCGGCCTTGCCGACGTATTCGGCGTCGGCCTGGCCGATGTATTCGATTGTCATTCCCTTGCTTTCTTCGATTACGGCACGCGCCGGACGGCACCCTTGTCGGCGGAAGTGGCGAGCGCGGCGTAGGCGCGCAGCGCGGTCGTCACCGGGCGCTCCCGGTTCGCCGGCTGCCAGGGCCGCTCGGAGGCTTCCATCTTCACGCGGCGGTCCGCGAGAACGTCTTCGGGAACCAGCAATTCGAGTGCGCGGGTGTGCACGTCGATGCGGATGCGGTCACCGTTCTCGATGAGTCCGATGGACCCGCCGGAGGCCGCCTCCGGGGACATGTGACCGATGGACAGGCCCGAGGTGCCGCCGGAGAAGCGGCCGTCGGTGATCAGCGCGCAGACCTTGCCCAGGCCGACGCCCTTGAGGAACGAGGTGGGGTGCAGCATCTCCTGCATGCCGGGACCGCCGCGCGGGCCCTCGTAGCGGACCACGACCACATCGCCGGGCTGGATCTCCTTGCCCAGGATCTTGGAGACCGCCTCCTCCTGCGACTCGACCACCACGGCCGGGCCCTCGAAGGTGAACAGTTCCTCGTCGATGCCGGCGGTCTTGAGGATCGCGCCATCGGGAGCGATATTGCCGCGCAGCACGCACAGGCCGCCCTCGACGGTGTAGGCGTGCGGCACGTCGCGGATGCAGCCGCCCTCGGCGTCGGTGTCGAGCGAGGACCAGCGGTTGGCGGTGGAGAACGGCTCGGTGGTGCGGACACCGCCGGGCGCGGCGTGGAACAGCTCGATCGCCTCGTCGGAAGCCTTGCCCGAGCGCACATCCCAGGCGTCGAGCCACTCGTCGAAGGAGGCGGTGTGCACGGTGGTCACGTCGGTCTCCAGCAGCCCGCCGCGGCGCAGTTCGCCGAGGATGGCCGGGATGCCGCCGGCGCGGTGCACGTCCTCCATGTGGTAGTCGGAGTTGGGGGAGACCTTCGACAGGCAGGGCACGCGACGGGAGATCTCGTCGATGGTCTGCAGATCGAAGTCGATCTCACCCTCCTGCGCGGCGGCCAGGGTGTGCAGCACGGTGTTGGTGGATCCGCCCATGGCCACGTCCAGGGTCATCGCATTGCGGAAAGCCTTGGCGTTGGCCACATTTCGCGGCAGCACCGAGGCGTCGTCGTCCTGGTACCAGCGGGTGGCGATGTCCACGATGACCTTGCCGGCCCGCTGGAACAGCGCGCGGCGGGCCTCGTGGGTGGCCAGCGTGGAGCCGTTGCCCGGCAGCGCCAGGCCCAGCGCCTCGGTGAGGCAGTTCATCGAGTTGGCGGTGAACATGCCGGAGCAGGAGCCGCAGGTCGGGCAGGCGCTGCGCTCGACCTCACCCAGGCCCTCGTCGCTCACCGACTGCGAGGCGCTTGCGGAGATGGCGGTGATCAGGTCGGTCGGCGCGTGCGCGACGCCGTCCACGACGACGGCCTTGCCGGCCTCCATCGGGCCGCCGGAGACGAACACGGCCGGGATGTTGAGCCGCATGGCGGCGTTCAGCATGCCGGGGGTGATCTTGTCGCAGTTGGAGATGCACACCAGCGCGTCGGCGGTGTGGGCGTTGGCCATGTACTCCACGGAGTCGGCGATGATCTCGCGCGAGGGCAGCGAGTACAGCATGCCGCCGTGGCCCATGGCGATGCCGTCGTCCACGGCGATGGTGTGGAACTCGCGCGGGACGCCACCGGCCGCGCGCACCGCCTCGGCCACGATCTCGCCGACGTCCTTCAGGTGCACGTGGCCGGGTACGAACTGGGTGTAGGAGTTCGCGATGGCGACGATCGGCTTCCCGAAGTCGGAGTCGGTGAGGCCGGTCGCGCGCCAGAGCGAGCGAGCGCCCGCGGCATTGCGTCCGACGGTGGTGGTGCGTGAGCGAAGCGGTGGCATTGGTCCTCGGTTCGTGTCGCAGGGGGGCTGTTGAGCGACTGGCCGGTGGTGTGCGACACGAGAATCAGGGGCTCGCGTCGATCTTCCGGCGGGACTCAACGTTACTCCCGGCCTATGACCTCGAATACCGCCGGTGGAAACTCTGCACCCCGGAAACGCCTACGACTTGCCGGTTCCGGTCTCGGTGTCAGGGGCTTCGCTGTCGGTTTCGCCGGTTTCGGCCGCCGCGTCGGCGTCCTCGGGCTCCTGCGCGAACGGATCCGGGATGCGCCCGCCGGAGGCGTCGACCAGATCGGCGAGCCGGTTGTAGCCGACTGCGGGCAACGTCACATCGGTGTCGTCGGCCAGGTGCAGCCGCAGGTACCCGCGCTTGGGGATGCGCAGCCCCCGGACGTCGGCCCAGTCGATGTGCCGGGAGCCGAACAGGGTGCGGGTGTCGATGCCGTTGTCCGAGACGGTGGTGCGGGTCCGCTCGACCCAGAGCACCATCGCGGCCGGGATCGCGAACAGGATCCACAGCACCTTCGGCGCCCCGAAGAACGGGAAGGCCACGCAGAACAGCAGGATGAACACCCCGAGGTGAGCGAGCCGCGGGATGCGGATCACGCGACCCGCGTCCGATTCGGCGCCGGGGGTATGGGACGATCGAGCAGGTGGCACGGACTGATGCTGTGAGGACACACCCATATCCTCGCATCATGGTGAACGGACCCGAACAACCGCACTGTCTCACATAATGAGACCCCATTGGTCAGCTGTTTGACTGAACGACTAGCGCGCGCATACCGTCGAGCGCGTGAATCGAATCGAGTTGCTCGTAATCGGCCGGCGCGTCCAGCGCTGAGCCGACGACTTCAGGTCTATTACGTCAGCTCGCAGCTGCGACGCGCCACCCTCGAACAGCCTTGGCTGTCGGGGGCTTTTTTGTGTTCAGGCAAGTCCCATGACTGGAACGACAAGCAGTAAGGAACCAAGACGGTGAGCGCACCTACCGCCCGGCCCGGGCCCTCGGCCCGCAGGCCCGCGCCTTCGGCCACTCAGCCGACCGCGGCTCCGGCCGCGACCCCGAACCGCCGCCAGGTCCCGCCCGAGCGGGTCACCGGCGCGCAGTCGGTCGTCCGATCGCTCGAGGAGCTGGACGTCGACACGGTATTCGGTATTCCGGGCGGTGCGATCCTTCCCGTCTACGACCCGCTCTTCGATTCCACCAAGGTCCGCCACGTGCTGGTCCGCCACGAGCAGGGCGCGGGTCACGCCGCGACCGGCTACGCGCAGGCCACCGGCAAGGTCGGTGTGTGCATGGCCACGTCCGGTCCGGGCGCGACCAACCTGGTCACCCCGATCGCGGACGCGCAGATGGACTCGGTGCCGCTGGTGGCCATCACCGGCCAGGTCGGCCGTTCGCTGATCGGCACCGACGCCTTCCAGGAAGCCGACATCTCCGGCATCACCATGGCGTGCACCAAGCACAACTTCCTGGTCACCGACCCGCTGGACATCCCCCGGATGATCGCCGAGGCGTTCCACATCGCCTCCACCGGCCGTCCCGGCGCGGTGCTGGTCGACATCCCGAAGGACGTGCTGCAGGCGCAGACCACGTTCTCCTGGCCGCCGGAGATGAAGCTGCCCGGCTACCGTCCGGTCACCAAGCCGCACGGCAAGCAGGTCCGCGAAGCCGCCCGCATGATCATGGAGTCCAAGGCTCCCGTGCTCTACGTCGGCGGCGGCGTGATCAAGGCCGACGCCTCGGCCGAGCTGCTGGAACTGGCCGAGCTGACCGGCATCCCGGTGGTCACCACCCTGATGGCGCGCGGCGCGTTCCCCGACACCCACACCCTCAACATGGGTATGCCGGGCATGCACGGCACCGTGGGAGCCGTTGCGGCACTGCAGCGTTCGGACCTGCTGATCACCCTGGGCGCGCGTTTCGACGACCGCGTCACCGGCCAGCTGGACTCGTTCGCGGTGAACGCCAAGGTGATTCACGCCGACATCGACCCCGCCGAGATCGGCAAGAACCGGCACGCCGACGTGCCGATCGTCGGTGACTGCCGCGAGGTCATCACCGAGCTGATCGAGACCCTCAAGGCCGATCCGGCCACCGGCGGCAAGACGCCGCTGCTGGATCTGACCGAGTGGTGGGGCTACCTGAGCGGCATCCGCGACGCCTACCCGCTGGGCTGGAAGACCCCGTCGGACGGTTCGCTGTCGCCGGAGTTCGTGATCGAGAAGCTGGGTCAGCTCGCCGGTCCCGACGCCATCTACTGTGCCGGCGTCGGTCAGCACCAGATGTGGGCCGCGCAGTTCATCAAGTACGAGAACCCGCGCACCTGGCTGAACTCCGGTGGCCTGGGCACCATGGGTTACGCGGTGCCCGCGGCCATGGGCGCCAAGATGGGCATGCCGGACTCCGAGGTGTGGGCCATCGACGGTGACGGCTGCTTCCAGATGACCAACCAGGAGCTGGCCACCTGTGCCGTCGAGGGCGTGCCGATCAAGGTCGCGCTGATCAACAACGGCAACCTGGGCATGGTCCGCCAGTGGCAGACCCTGTTCTACGAGAAGCGCTACTCCAACACCGACCTGGGCACCCACACCCTGCGCATCCCCGACTTCGTGAAGCTGGCGGAAGCGCTGGGCTGCCACGGCATCCGCGTGGAGAAGGAAGAGGACGTGGAGGCCGCGATCCGCGAGGCGCAGTCGATCAACGACCGTCCCGTGGTGATCGATTTCATCGTCGGCAAGGACGCGCAGGTGTGGCCGATGGTCGCCGCCGGCACCTCCAACGACGAGATCATGGCCGCGCGCGGCATCCGCCCGCTGTTCGACGAGGACGAGCAGGCTTCCGAGCCGGCCGTCATCCACGAGGCCATGTCGCACGAGAAGGCTTCGCTGGCCGCCCACGAGCGCGCCTCCCAGAAGGGGACCGAGGAATGACCACCACCCACACCCTCTCCGTGCTGGTGGAGGACAAGCCCGGCGTGCTGGCCCGCGTGGCCAGCCTGTTCTCCCGGCGCGGCTTCAACATCCAGTCCCTCGCGGTCGGCGGCACCGAGATCCCCGAGATCTCGCGCATGACCATCGTCGTGACGGTGGAGGATCTGCCGCTCGAGCAGGTCACCAAGCAGCTGAACAAGCTGGTCAACGTCATCAAGATCGTGGAGCAGGACACGGACTCCTCCGTCGCCCGCGAACTGATCCTGGTGAAGGTGCGCGCCGATGCCAGCGTCCGCACCCAGGTGATCGAGGCCGTGAACCTGTTCCGCGCGAAGGTGATCGACGTGTCGCCGGACGCGCTGACCATCGAGGCCACCGGCACCCGGTCCAAGCTGGACGCGCTGCTGCGGATGATGGAGCCGTACGGCATCCGTGAGATCGTGCAGTCCGGAGTTGTCGCCGTGGGTCGTGGACCCAAGTCCATCACCGCGACTCGTTAGTACCGTGGCCGCCGCGACTCGCCGGTAACCGGGAGTCACGGCGGCCGCCAGTCCGCTCGCCCGGCATTATTTTCGGCCGGGACCAACGCTTAAACACAGAATCCAAGAAGGAGCACCCAAAGTGGCAGTCGAGATGTTCTACGACGACGATGCCGATCTGTCGATCATCCAGGGCAAGAAGGTCGCGGTCATCGGCTACGGCAGCCAGGGCCACGCCCACTCGCTGAGCCTGCGCGACTCCGGTGTCGACGTGCGCATCGGCCTCAAGGAGGGCTCGAAGTCCCGTGCCAAGGCCGAAGAGGCCGGCCTGACCGTCGGCACCCCCGCCGAGGTCTCCGAGTGGGCCGACGTGATCATGGTCCTCGCGCCCGACACCGCGCAGGCGTCCATCTTCACCAACGACATCGAGCCCCACCTGAAGGACGGCGACGCGCTGTTCTTCGGCCACGGCCTGAACATCCACTTCGGTCTGATCAAGGCTCCGGCCAACGTCACCGTCGGCATGGTCGCCCCCAAGGGCCCCGGCCACCTGGTGCGTCGCCAGTTCGCCGACGGCAAGGGCGTTCCGGCCCTGATCGCCATCGACCAGGACCCGACCGGCACCGGCCAGGCGCTGGCCCTGTCCTACGCCAAGGGCATCGGCGGCACCCGCGCGGGCGTCATCAAGACCACCTTCAAGGAAGAGACCGAGACCGACCTCTTCGGTGAGCAGGCCGTGCTCTGCGGTGGCACCGAGGAACTGGTCAAGACCGGTTTCGAGGTCATGGTCGAGGCCGGTTACGCGCCGGAGATGGCCTACTTCGAGGTGCTGCACGAGCTCAAGCTGATCGTCGACCTCATGTACGAGGGTGGCATCGCCCGCATGAACTACTCGGTGTCCGACACCGCCGAGTTCGGTGGCTACCTGTCGGGCCCGCGCGTCATCGACGCCGGCACCAAGGAGCGCATGAAGGCGATCCTGACCGACATCCAGGACGGCACCTTCGTCAAGCGCCTGGTCGCCAACGTCGAGGGCGGCAACAAGGAGCTCGAGGGTCTGCGCAAGGCCAACGCCGAGCACCCGATCGAGGTCACCGGCGCGCAGCTGCGCAGCCTGATGAGCTGGGTCGACCGCCCGATCACCGAGACCGCGTAAGGTTTCGCTGCTCGAAAGGGCCCGGCATCCACGCTGATGCCGGGCCCTTCCGCGTCCGGCCGCTCCCTCCTCGGTCGGACACGTTCATGGCCGGTCGGCGGCGGCGCGGCTCGCGACCGTCCGCAGGTCCACGCGCAGGGAGCGGGCCATCAGCGGGGCGATCACCGGCAGCAGGAGGTGTGCGACCGCGGTGGTCGCCCGCGGCTGGTCGCTGGATCGCTACGCGCAGTGGACCTCTCACGCCATCGCCGCGGCCCTGACCTGAGGTGGTGACGGCGAAGGCCCGGCGGGAGTGTTCCCGCCGGGCCTTCGCCGTTCGCGCGTGAAGGGGGTTACGCGCGAGGAGGTCTCGTCACCAGCTGCCGAGAGCGTCCGGCAGCATCTGCCGCCACCACCAGTTGTCGTCGTGGCGGTGGCGGTTCCAGTCGTCGCGGTCGCGGTCGCGGTCGTGACGCCAGTCGTCGCGGTCCCGGTCTCGATCGCGGCCGTGGTCCCACCAGGGGTTGCTCGGCTGGTGCGGCCACGCCACATCCGCCGGCGCGTTGTCGACGGGAACGTCCGCGCTGGCCGGAATCGTCACCGCCGCAAGCGGAATCAGAGCAATAGCACCGGCGACGGCAACGCGAGCCGCGGTCCGGCGTAGAAATGTCGGCTTCATGGTGAGCAACACTGCCCCAGTAACCTCCGACTGAGGAACGTTTTTCCTGTGAATTCAGGGCCGAATGGTCCTCATGTATGACCGCCCACCCTGAGCAACCCCGAAACCCATTGCACAGCAACGGCCCCGCAGAATTACTCCCGCAGGGCCGTTCGCAATTCGACTGTGGCAGTCAGGTTTATCAGTAGTGCGTGCCGCCGTCGATCCGAATCTCGGTACCGGTGATGAACGCACCATCATCCGACGCCAGCATGGCGACGACACCGGCCACGGTGTCCGGCGACGCGAAGCCCTGGCCGATACCGGGGGCCAGCTTCATGAACAGGCTCAAGTCGGCATCCGCCGGCAGACCCGGGCCCTTGCCGGAGGTCATGTCACTCGAAATCGACCCCGGCGCAACAGCAACCACGCGCAGACCCTGCTTCGAGTACTCCGCCGCCAGCGCGTGGGTCATGGACATGATCCCGCCCTTGGACGCGGCATACGCGGACATGTACGGGTGCGCGAAGAACGCGGACGTAGAGGTGAAGTTGACGATCACACCCTTGTCCGAAGCCAGCAACTGCGGCAGCGACTCCTTGATCATCAAGAAGGTGCCCGTCAGATTGATGGCAATGATCTTGTTGAAGTCCTCGACCGGCTGCTCGTGCGTGTGCGCCGACCGCAGAATGCCGGCCGCATTGATAAGCGCATCGATCCCGCCGAGCGCCTCGGTAGCAGCAGCAACGCCGGCCTTGACCGACGCCTCGTCGGAGATGTCCACGGTCAGGGTCGTAAGCCGATCCCCATTCCCGTTCTCCGCCGCCTGCTTGGCAGTCTCCGCAAGCCCCGCCTCATTGACGTCAGCCCCCACAACCTGCCCACCCTCGGCCAGGATCCGGTGTACGGTAGCCCGCCCAATCCCCGACCCAGCCCCGGTAATCACTACTCGACGCCCGTCAAAACGCTCCATCGCGACTCTCCTTAGCTATGTTCCAGCCTCTACCTGACACGCTACGCCCACATGGCACGTCATGCCACAGTGGCATCCCGTCGACTAGGATTGGCCCATCCAACCCACCCAAAAGGAGGTGAAAATGTCCGCCCACCCCATACTCCGCCCCACCCTCGCCGAACGCCGCAAACAAGAAACCCGCATGGACATAGCCCGAACCGCAGCCCGTCTGTTCGCGGAATATGGCACCGCAGCGGTGACGGCGGAGCAGATCGCCTCCGAATCCGGCGTGGCTCTACGCACCTTCTACCGCTACGCCCGCACCAAGGAGGAAGCGGTAGAACCCCTCCTGGCCACCGGCGCCCAACGCTGGCTCGAGCTGGTAGCGGCCGGCCCCCACCGCCTCCCCACCCTCCCCGAACTGGAAGCGGCCATCCAAACCTCCCTCACCTTCGACGGCGCCCTCGAAGACTTGGAAACCACCCGCGGCCTCATCCACGCCATGGACGATGACCCAGCCCTCCGCACCCTCTGGCACCGCATCAACCTGGAAGGTGAACGCGACCTGTTCCGCGTCCTCACCGACTTGGGTGGTCCCACCGCGGATCCCTTGCAGCTCCGCCTCCTTGCGGCCGCCGCGGCAGGCGCGATCCGAATCGCGGTGGAGCAGTGGGCATCCGCTGATGCATCGCCGACCGGCGAAGGCTCTCCCGCAGACCTCGCGGTACGTTCCCTCCGCGCTCTCGCCGGCGGAATCGGTCACTGAATCTGCCACCCTTCTGACAATTCGTAACGGTTCTGAGCTACGCGCGAATCCTTCGCTAGAGTTCGCGTTCTTGTCGTTGCGTAGCAGGGGTGATCATGGCGGAAGAGTGGAAGTTCGATGTCCCTACCGCGGGTACGAAACACCTTCCGCCGGATCCCCGCTACATGGAGGCGCTCACCAGTCAGGGCTACGGATTCGAGGCTGCGATAGCCGATCTCGTCGACAACTCTATCGACGCGGGCGCGACCGACGTTGTGATCCATTTCCTGCGTGACGACGACCGGCTCGTCAGCCTGTTGATTGTGGACAACGGCCACGGAATGACGGACGCCGAGTTGGACGTAGCGATGACGATCGGCGGGCGCCGGGACTACGGGCATGGTGCCCTGGGCATGTTCGGTACCGGCCTGAAATCGGCGTCGCTCAGTCATGCAGCGGCGGTGACGGTGGTCAGTCGCACCAAGATGAGCCGCCCCGCCGGGCGCCGCTGGGTGATGGAGCACGCGAAGGATGGCTTCGAGTGTGACATCGTCGAGCCGGCATACGCTCAGACCCTCATCGATCGATACTCAGACGGGCAGCCCATCCGATGGAACGGCACAGTTGTGCGCTGGGACGGGGTCAAGGACTTCCCGCGCAACGGCGGTCCGGAACAGACCGAACGCTATGTCGCCCGCACGATCGCCGCGCTGGGCATGCACCTCGGGCTGCAACTTCATCGGTTCCTTGTCCGCGGTGACTTCAACATCACCATCGCCGTCGAAGACATCGTGACCGGCATGATCGTGACGAATTACGGTGTGAACCCGGTAGATCCGTTCGGTTACCCCGTGTCGGGAAACCCGGAGTATCCGTGCACGTTCAAGGTTGACGTCCCATCGGTGGGCGTCGTGGCGCTGCAAGCGCATATTTGGCCGCCCAAATCCACGGTGGCCCAGTTCCGTGGTATCGGCTCGTTGATCGATACACAGGGGTTCTACCTGTATCGAAACGATCGCTTGGTGCAGGCCGGCGGATGGAACAACTTTCGTCAGCCTGAACAGCATCTGGCATTGGCTCGGGTAGCAGTGGAGCTTCCTTCGACGTCCAGCGACGTGTTCCGGTTGACCGTCAAGAAGGACGGCGTCGAGGTGTCGCCCGAATTCATTGCAGCACTGGAGAATGCTTCCGACGATGACGGCAGAACGTTCGGACGTTTCCTGGTTGACGCGGACATCACATACCGCGAGGCACGCCGCCGTGCCGGTGTCGATCGGCGTCCGGTGATCCTGCCTGGGAAGGGACTGGATTCCAGTGTCCGGGAAGTGATTTCGGAGGAAC